>JBATEO010000180.1:0-3131 GCA_049664045.1 Prochlorococcaceae cyanobacterium | reverse complement strand
GCGCGCCATCTCGCCGGCCGGGGCCGGACAGCCACAGTCCGGGCAGCTGGCCATGCCGTGCACATCCACCCGGCTGGGATGCCGGGCCCACGCCAGGGCCTCCTCCTCAGCGCCGGGTGTGGCCGGGGCGATGGGGTGATGCTGCTCGATGCGCAGATCCCGCAGCGCGAAGCCGGCCGCGCGCAGGGCGCCGAGCAGCTGGTGACGGTGGTACTGGAGGGCCTGCAGCCAGGGGCCCGGCGCCGCTCCCACCGTGAGCCGGGAGCCCTGCAACCGCAGCGGGCGGCAGTGGGGGGCGAGCTGGGCACCCGCCAGCTGGGGCCAGCGTTGCCAGATGGCGGCCAGATGGCCCTGCCGCTGCCAGTCCCGCTGCAGCGACTCCAGGCAGCGGTCCAGGCCGGTGGCCCCTGGCCGGGGCGGTGGCATCAGCAGCGAGAGCGTGCCGACACGGCGCGTGACGGCCTCTGCGCTCTGCCCGCTGGACGGTCCGGACCGCCGCCTCCGTCGCCCCGGGGTGTTCGGTTCTGCCATGGGCTGGCTGGCGCGGTGCGGCGCGGCGGATGTGGTTAGCCTCAAGCATCGCCCCGTTCCCCTCCATGGGCTTCTTCGACCGCCTCAGCCGCCTGTTTCGCGCCAACGCCAACGCGGTGATCAGCAACATGGAGGATCCCGCCAAGATCCTCGACCAGTCCGTCGAGGACATGCAGCGGGATCTGGTGAAACTGCGCCAGGCGGTGGCCACCGCCATCGCCAGCCAGAAACGGATCCAGAACCAGGCCGAGCAGGCCGAGGCCCAGAGCAAGACCTGGTACGAGCGGGCAGAGCTGGCGCTGAAGAAGAACGAGGAGGATCTGGCCCGCGAAGCCCTCTCCCGGCGCAAGACCTACCAGGACACGGCCACGGCGCTGAACACCCAGCTCCAGAACCAGGCGGCGCAGGTGGAGGGGTTGAAGAAGAGCCTGGTGGCCCTGGAGGCCAAGATCGCCGAGGCCAAGACCAAGAAGGACATGCTGAAGGCCCGGGCCCAGGCGGCCAAGGCCCAGGAGCAGCTGCAGAGTGCCGTGAGCGGGCTGGGCACCGACAACGCCATGGCCGCCTTCGAGCGCATGGAGGAGAAGGTGCAGATCCTCGAGGCCCGCAGCCAGGCCGCAGCGGAACTGGCTGGCGCCGATCTGGAGAGTCAGTTCGCGGCCCTGCAGGGCAGTGACGTCGACGACGAACTGGCGGCCCTGAAGAACCGCCTCGCCGGCGTCCCCGAAGAGCCGATCGCCCTGCCGGCCGAGGACGCACCGGTGCCCCGCCTCGAGCCGGCCCAGGTGGCCGAGGTGGACGCGGAGCTGCAGGAGCTCAAGCGCTCCATCGACCAGCTCTGAATTCCGGTTCCGCTGCGCTGGTCGCTCCGGCAGGGGTGGCGGGGCTACATACAATCCAGCTTCGCCGTTGCCTGCCCTGTGCCCGTCGCCCAGCTCACCGACGCCAGCTTCGAACGTGAGGTGCTGCAGTCGTCCACGCCCTACCTGGTGGATGTCTGGGCCCAGTGGTGCGGTCCCTGCCGGCTGATGGCCCCACTGATGGACTGGGCCGCCGCTGAGTATGCCGGCAGCCTCATGGTGGGCAAGCTGGAGGCCGATCCCAATCCCGTCAGCCGCGACCGGATCAAGGTGCAAGGACTGCCCACTCTGGTTCTTTACCGGGCCGGCGAGCAGGTGGCGCGCCATGAGGGCGCCATGGCACAGGCCCAGCTGAAGGCCTTCCTGGATGCCCATCTCTGAGCGCCTCAGCCGGCTCGGCAGCGGGGTCTTTGCCCGCAACGACCGGCGCAAGGCGGCCTACGCCCGCCGGGCTGCCGATCCTGGCGCGGGCCTACCTCCCCTGCTCGACCTCTCCCTCGGCTCCACCGACCTGCAGCCTCCGGCGGTGGCGATCGACGCCATCGCCGCCCATCTGGCCAGGCCGGAGAGTGCAGCCTACTGCCTCCATGCCGCCACCGCCCCCTTTCGTCAGGCTGTGGCGGGCTGGGCCCGGCGCCGTTTCGCGGTGGACGTGGACCCCGAGCGTGAGGTGCTGCTGCTGGTGGGATCCCAGGAGGGCACGGCCCACCTGCCCCTGGCGGTGCTCAATCCCGGGGATTCGGCGCTGCTGCTCGACCCCTACTACCCCTCGCACATGGGGGGACTGCACCTGGCCTCGGCCCGGCCGCTGCTGCTCCCCCTCGATGGCGCCGCCGGCTGGCGCCCCGACTTCGAGTGCCTTTCGGCGCGCCAGTGGGACAGCCTGCACCTGATGGTGCTCGGCTTCCCCCACAACCCCACCGCCACCACAGGCGAGCAGGCCTGGCTGGACGCGGCGGTGGACAAGGCCCTGGCCCACGGCATCGTGCTCGCCCACGACAATCCCTACGTGGACCTGGCCCTGGAGGGAGAGGCTCCGGCGCTGCTGCGCAACCCGGCCTGGCGCGACTGCGGCATCGAATTCTTCTCCCTCTCCAAGAGCTGGTGCCTGGGGGGCTACCGGCTGGCGTTCGCGATCGGTGCCGAGTGGCTGATCACCGCTCTGCGCCAGCTCAAGGGGGTGGTGGATTTCAACCAGTCCCTGGCGCTCCAGGCCGGCGCCATCGCCGCCCTGGAACAGGCCCCCGACTGGCCGGAGCGGCTGCGGGCAGTGTACCGCCAGCGCCGGGATGTGATGGCCGCCGCCCTGGAGGCGGCCGGCTGGCCGGTGCGGCGTCCCTCGATGGCGCTCTACCTCTGGCTGTCGTTGCCCCCCCAGGCCGGGGAGCAGGGGTCTGAGGACTTCTGCGCCGCCCTGCTGGAGGGCACGGGGGTGGCGCTGACCCCCGGCAACGGCTTCGGGCCCGGGGGTGAGGGCTGGTTGCGACTGGCGCTGGTGCACCCCGAGGCCGAACTCGAAGCTGGCGCCGCACGCATCGGCTGCTGGCTGGCCAGCCGTTGAGGGCGGCACCCCGGACCGGCGGCCCAGGCCCCTGGCGGCTGCGTCGCCTGCCGGTGTGCGCCAGCACCGAGATCGAGCTGGAACGCTGGCTGGCCCAGCGTGGCGGCGGCCCCGGCCCGGGCGAGGTTCCCCTGGCGGTGCTGGCCAGGCGGCAGCGCCACGGCCGGGGTCAGCAGGGG
>JBATEO010000179.1:0-1608 GCA_049664045.1 Prochlorococcaceae cyanobacterium | reverse complement strand
CGCCTGCATCGCCGCCGGCGGGCTGGCGGTGGACGATGTGGAGCCCTGGCTGGCCGCGGGCGTGGATGCCGTGGCCCTGGGGGGGCGACTCGATTCGCCTGCTGCCTGGGAGGCGTTGGCGCTGCTTGTCAGCCGTCTTGCTGCCACCACCCCCTGAGCCGGGCCGCTAGCTACCAGAGGCTGCACTGCCCCTGCTGCAGCAGCAGGTGATCGGCCAGCACCAGGGCCACCATCGCCTCCACCATCGGCACGGCCCTGGGCAGAACGCAGGGGTCGTGCCGGCCTTTGGCGGCCAGGGTGGTGGCCTTGCCCTCGGCGTCCACGGTCTGCTGCTCCTTGCGGATCGTGGCGGTGGGTTTGAAGGCCACCCGGATCACGATCTCCTCGCCGTTGCTGATGCCGCCCTGGATGCCGCCGGAATTGTTGGTGGCGGTGTGCAGGCTGCCGTCGCTGGTGGGCAGGAAGGCGTCGTTGTGCTCGCTGCCCCGCAGCAGGGTGCCGGCGAAGCCTGAGCCGATCTCGAAACCCTTGGTGGCCGGCAGCGACATCACTGCCTTGGCCAGGTCGGCTTCGAGCTTGTCGAACACCGGCATGCCCAAGCCCACCGGCGGCCTGCGCACCACGCAGGTGATCAGGCCACCGCAGGAGTCGCCCTCGCGGCCGATGGCTTCGATCCGCTCGATCATCTGCTCGGCGCTGGCGGCATCGGGGCAGCGCACGATGTTGCTTTCGATGGCCTCCAGACTCACGGCCGCTGGATCGATCTGGGCTTCGATCGTGTGGATGCGCTGCACCCAGGCCAGTACCTCGGTGCCGTTGGCCCTGGCGAGCAGCTGCTTGGCGATGGCACCGGCGGCCACCCGGCCGATGGTTTCGCGGGCTGAGGCGCGGCCGCCACCACTGCGGGCCTGGATGCCGTACTTGGCCTGGTAGGTGGCATCGGCGTGGGAGGGACGGAAGGCCACCGCCATCTCCTTGTAGTCCTGGGGCCGCTGGTCCTTGTTGCGCACCACCATGGCGATGGGCGTGCCGAGGGTCAACCCATCCAGCAGGCCGCTGAGGATCTCCACCCGGTCGTCTTCCTTGCGGGGGGTGGTGATCCTGCTCTGGCCTGGCTTGCGTCGGTCGAGTTCGGTCTGAACCGCCTCCAGATCCAGCTCCAGCCGGGGCGGGCAGCCATCCACGATCACGCCCACGCCGCCGCCATGGGATTCGCCGAAGGTGTGGACACGGAAGAGCCGGCCGAAGCTGCTGCCCATGGTGGAAAGGTGCTGGGGCGAGCCTAACGAGTCGTCTCAGCTCCCCTCGGGGCTGTCGAGCACTGGCGAATTTGACGCAGGAAAAAGCCCCCGCCGCAGGGCGAGGGCTGTGAAACCCGGGTCGATCAGGGTGTCGGATCGGGGTTGATTCAATCAACCTGACGAAAAGGGATTTCGTCGTCTCCGCTCTTCGCTGACTTGACTCGGCGGACGACCGCAGATTCAGCCGATGGCCGGAGCGGTCAGGGCCACCGGGGTGGCTTCGGCAGCCGCCAGGTCCAGCGGGAAGTTGTGAGCGTTGCGCTCGTGCATCACTTCCATGCCCAGGTTGGCGCGGTTCAGCACGTCC
>JBATEO010000178.1:0-3913 GCA_049664045.1 Prochlorococcaceae cyanobacterium | reverse complement strand
GCCCACGGCCACACCGCCTTCGGCCCCGCGCCGCCCCGGTTTCCGTGCCCCCGTGGGGCCGGCCGGCCGGCCCCGGCGGCCCGACTGGGACGACAGCGCCAAGCTGGAAGCGCTGCGCAGTCGCACGCCGCAGAAGCAGCGGCCCAAGGTGCACATCATCGGTGAGAACGATGACGCCCTCACCGCCGAAACCAGCGGCTACGCCGGTGAACAGGAGGCGGTGGTGCTGCAGGCGAGCCTGGCCCGCCCGGCCAAGCCCCGCTCCGCCGCCGGTGCCGCGGCTAAGCCCACCGTGGCCGTACGCAAGCGCAAGAAGGAAACCACCCGGCAACGCCAGCGTCGCCGGGCCATGGAGCTGCGCGCCGCGCGCGAGGCCAAGCAGCAGCGGCCGGAGATGCTGATCGTGCCGGAGGGCAACCTCACGGTGCAGGAGCTGGCCGAGAAGCTCGGCGTGGAGAGCTCCGAGATCATCAAGAGCCTGTTCTTCAAGGGCATCATCGCCACGGTCACCCAGAGCCTCGACCTCTCCACGATCGAGACGGTGTCGCAGGAGTTCGGCGTGCCGGTGCTCGAGGACGACGTCGAGGAGGCCGCCGCCAAGACGGTGGAGATGATCGAGGAGAGCGACCTCCAGCACCTGATCCGCCGCCCGCCCGTGGTCACCGTCATGGGCCACGTGGACCACGGCAAGACCAGCCTGCTCGACGCCATCCGCAAGACCCGCGTGGCGGCGGGCGAAGCGGGAGGCATCACCCAGCACATCGGTGCTTACCAGGTGGAGATCGAGCACGGCGGCGACCCCCGCAAGCTCACCTTCCTGGACACCCCGGGCCACGAGGCCTTCACCGCCATGCGGGCACGCGGCACCAAGGTGACCGACATCGCCGTGCTGGTGGTGGCCGCCGACGACGGCGTGCGCCCCCAGACCCTGGAGGCCATCAGCCACGCCCGGGCCGCCAAGGTGCCGATCGTGGTGGCGATCAACAAGATCGACAAGGAAGGAGCGTCCCCGGATCGCGTGAAGCAGGAGCTCTCGGGCCAAGAGCTGGTGGCCGAGGACTGGGGCGGCAGCACCGTGATGGTGCCGGTGAGCGCCATCAAGGGCGAGAACATCGACAAGCTGCTGGAGATGATCCTGCTGGTTTCCGACGTGGAGGACCTGCAGGCCAACCCTGACCGGTTGGCGCGGGGCACCGTGATCGAGGCCCACCTCGACAAGGCCAAGGGCCCCGTGGCCACGCTGCTGATCCAGAACGGCACCCTGCGCACCGGCGATGTGGTGGCGGCCGGTCCGGTGCTCGGCAAGGTGCGCGCCATGGTCGACGACACTGGCAAGCGCGTGAAGACGGCCGGACCGTCCTCGGCCGTGGAGGCCCTGGGCTTCAGCGAGGTACCCACCGCTGGCGACGAGTTCGAGGTGTATCCCGACGAGAAGGCCGCCCGCGCCGTGGTGGGAGACCGGGCCACCGAGGCCCGGGCCACCCGCCTGGCCCAGCAGATGGCCTCCCGCCGGGTGTCCCTGGCCTCGATGTCCGGCCAGGCCAGCGAGGGCGAGCTCAAGGAGCTCAACCTGATCCTCAAGGCCGATGTGCAGGGCTCGGTGGAGGCGATTCTCGGTGCCCTTGAGCAGCTGCCCCAGGGAGAAGTGCAGGTGCGGGTGCTGCTCTCGGCCCCGGGCGAGATCACCGAAACCGACGTGGACCTGGCAGCTGCCTCCGGCGCCGTGATCGTGGGCTTCAACACCTCGATGGCCTCCGGTGCCAAACGGGCCGCCGATGCCACCGGCGTGGACGTCCGTGACTACGAGGTGATCTACAAGCTGCTCGAAGACATCCAGCTGGCGATGGAAGGGCTGCTGGAACCGGAGCTGGTGGAGGAAAGCCTGGGCGAAGCTGAAGTGCGTGCCGTGTTCACGATCGGCAGGAACGCCGTGGCCGGGTGCTACGTCACCAGCGGCAAGCTGCAGCGCAACGCCAAGTTGCGTGTCTGGCGCGGCACCGAGAAGGTGTATGAAGGCGACCTCGACTCCCTGCGCCGCAACAAGGACGACGTCAAGGAGGTGGCCAGCGGCTTCGAGTGCGGTGTGGCCTGCGACCGCTTCAGCAGCTGGCAGGAGGGCGATCGCATCGAGGCCTTCAAACTCGTCACCCAGCGTCGCAGCCTCAGCAGCTGAGGCGCTGGCCCACCACCTGGTCTGAGCCCATGCCGGAGCACGCGTGACCGCAGCCCGCCGAGAACCTCTGATCTGGCTGCAACTGGTGGGCCTGGGCGCCCTGCCTCTGGAGCTGCTGCTGGTGCTGCTGCTCCTGGCCGGCAGCGACCCAGGACCGCTGCCGGCGCTGGAACGTCTGCTGGCCTGGGCCATCGGCGGCCTGGCCCCTGCGGTGCTGCTCTGGCGGAGGCCGGCGGATCCGTTTTCGCTGCTGCTCGTTCAGGTTCCCCTGAGGGCTCGCAGCATCGCCCAGCGCACACTGCTGGCGGCGCCGGCGGTGGCGCCCCGGCTGGCCGGGGTGACCGCAGGGGCGGGGCTTCTGCCCGTCCTCTGGTGGATCGATGCCAGGGCTGCCATCGCGGGGCCCCTGGCCCCTCTGGCGGAGGCCAACCGCATGGTTGCCCTGCTGCTCTGCACACCCCTGCTGGCCGTGATCGTGTGGCAGTTGCAACAGCTGGCCCAGGCCGCGACGCTGCTGTATCAGGCGGACGCCAGTTTCAGGGATCTCACCCCCCTGACCCAGGACCAGCTCGAAAGCCAGCGCCTGAGTCTCGGCCTGCCCCTGCTGCTCCTCGATCCCCTGCTGAGCGACGCGCCGGCTGCACCGCCCGTGCCGCACGCTCAGCCGCCCGCCCCGCCCTTGGACCGTAGCCCCATCGAGCAAGCCAGCAGCGAAGAATCAGCAGAGGCAGCTGATCCACAACCGTCAAGAGAGTCAGCTGAGCCACCAGAGCAGGCAGAGGCAGCCGAGCCACCAGAGCCAGCCTCGGAGACCGCCGGCGATCCCCCACAGCCGCCGGCGAAGATCTCCGGGCGCAACGACCCATCCGACGAGCCGCAACAACCGGCGCCCTGAAGCATCCCTGGAGTGGCGGTCAGACCCCCTCGTCGTCTCCACGCTGGGAGCGCGAGCGATCGAACCACAGCAGGCCGGCGAACAGCCCCAGGGCCGTCGACTGGATGAGCAGATCACCCGGGGCCACCCCCTCCCCGCCGGCCAGGCGCATGGCCATCACGGCCAGCCCGAGAGCAGCCGAGGCGGCAAGGGCAAGCCACAGGCCCCGGCGGAGTCCACGCCAGGGCGTGCGGGCCTCCTGCAGCAACCGGGCTCGCAGGGCTGGATCGAGATCGGCAGAGGGGCGGGGAGCAGCCTTGGGCGCAGACTGAGCCGGCGGAGGGAAACCCATTGGTGCTGGAAAGCGTGTGAGCGCCGGGGACAGGCCGGTGGCCTGAATGCTAGTTTCTTGGCAACGCCGGTGTAGCTCAGCGGTAGAGCAACTGATTCGTAATCAGTAGGTCGTCGGTTCAAGTCCGACCATCGGCTTATCACAATCATCCTTCACATACTCCGGGAAAACCACGGCATTGCGGTGACGCATGAAGCGGGGCGCCCGATTGACTCGGGTTCCGAGCATTGGCGATCAATGTCTGGACCGCTCGATGGCCTGGAGCTTTGCCTGGCAGCGTGGAGGGCACTGAAATCACTGCCTTGCCAATAACCAACCATGAAAAATCCCCCCTCCAGGAAAGGAGGGGGGAGATGACGGGTGTCCTACGAGGTTTATGTGGCTGACTCAGCCGATGGCCGGAGCGGTCAGGGCCACCGGGGTGGCTTCGGCAGCCGCCAGGTCCAGCGGGAAGTTGTGAGCGTTGCGCTCGTGCATCACTTCCATGCCCAGGTTGGCGCGGTTCAGCACGTCC
>JBATEO010000177.1:0-30975 GCA_049664045.1 Prochlorococcaceae cyanobacterium | reverse complement strand
GCGCAGGGCCCGGGCGCTGGCGATGCCGCGCAGCCGGCACCAGCGGGCCAGCCGGCTACCGATGCCCCACACGTCCTCGATGGCCACCGCCTCCAGCCAGGGGTCGGGGTCGGCCACCGCCCCCAGGTCGAACACGCCCGCGCCCGCGCCCCCGCCCATGCCCTTGTCGGCGGTCTTCGCCAGCCGGTTGGCCACTTTGGCCTGCACTTTGGTGGCGGCGATGCCCACTGCCACCGGCAGGCCCAGCCGTCGCTGCACGTCGCGGCGCAGGCGCCGCCCCCAGTCCGTCAGATCACCGGCGGCGGGGCGATGCAGCAGCCCGAAGGCCTCGTCGATCGAGTAGATCTCCAGCTCCTCCACCCACGCCTCCAGCACGTTCATCAGCCGCTGGCTCATGTCGGCGTAGAGGGCGTAGTTGGAGCTGCGCACCAGCACGCCCTGCCGCTCCAGCTGGAGCCGCACCTGAAACCAGGGCTGGCCCATGGGGATGCCCAGGGCCCGGGCCTCGGCGCTGCGCGAGACGATGCAGCCGTCGTTGTTGGAGAGCACCACCAGGGGCCGTCCGATCAGGGCCGGATCCAGCAGCGCCTCGCAGGAGGCGTAGAAGTTGTTGCCGTCGATCAGCACCGTGGCTTCCCGACCGCTGGCCTGGCGCGCCATGGCTCAGAGGCTGTGGATGGCGTGGATGGCCACCCCCCAGATGCGGCTGTCGTCGCCGTCGCCCAGTTCCAGCGGCGGGTAGTCGGGATGGGCGGCCTCCAGGCGCCAGCGGCCGCGGTGGCGGCGCAGGTGCTTGAGGGTGAAGGACCCCTCGATCACGGCCACCACCACCCGCCCCGCCCGCGGCTCGATCGCCCGGTCCACCACCAGCAGATCGCCGTCGAGGATGCCGGCCCCGCGCATCGAGTCGCCGCTCACCCGCAGGAAGAAGGTGCTGCTGGGGTGGCGGATCAGGGCCTCGTTGAGATCGATGCGGCTCTCCACGTAGTCGTCGGCCGGGCTGGGGAATCCCGCGGCCACAGTGGTGCCGGCCAGGGGCAGGGGCCAGCGCAGCCGCTGGCCCGGCGGCGGCAGCGGCCCCAGCAGGCTGAGTTGCGGTGGATCGAGCTCCGGCGCACCGAACTCCGGTTGCCTGAACTCCGGCAGGCCGTCCTGGTGCGGCATGGGCGCGGGAGAAGCTGCATCCATGCCGTTAGTATAGATGTACTACCAGGCTCCGCTGTGCGGTCCTCGTGCGCTGCCTGGCGCTCCGGCTGCCGGGGCCTCCGCTCCACCTCCGCTCCACCGCCACTCCATACGATGGGGCCGCCGGTGGATGACGACCCGATGGGTGCGCGGACGGCCTGGACGGCCGCTTCAGGACTGGTGCTGGTGCTGTTCCTGATCGTTCATCTCAGCGGCGTGGCCCTGGCCCCGCTGGATCCGGCCGCCTTCGAGACCTACGCAGCGGCGCTGCATGGCTCGGCCTGGCTGCCGGCGGCCGAGCTCGGGCTGCTGGCCGTGGCCCTGAGCCACGCCGGCCTCAGCCTGGCCAAGGTGATCGCCAACCGCCGCGCGGGCAACACGGCGGCTCTGGTGAGCCGTCGCGCTGATCCTCTGGGGGCTCTGGCGGCCCGCAGTCAGGCGATGGGGGGGGTGACACTGCTGGGCTTTCTGGTCGTGCATCTGCTGCAGTTGCGCTGGTCCCGGCCGGGGGCCGGTGAGGAACTGGCGGTTCTGCACGCCGTGCTGGCCCAGCCGGCATCCCTGCTGCTGTATCTGGCCGCTGCCACGGCGGTGGCCCTGCACCTGTTCCATGGCAGTGAAGCGGCTCACCGCAGCCTGGGCCTGCTGGATCCCGCCAACGGCCGCCGCATCCGCGGCGCCGGTCGGGCGCTGGCCCTGCTGGTGGGCGGCGGCTTCGCTGCGGTGGCCGTGCTGGTGGCCCTGCCATGAGCCCTCTGCCCGATGCGCGCCTGCCCGCCGGGCCGATCGCCGACGCCTGGCGTCGCACGCGTGCCGAGCTGCCGCTGATCAGCCCGCTGCGCAAGCGCCAGCTGCACGTGCTGGTGGTGGGCACGGGCCTGGCCGGCGCCTCGGCCGCCGCCACCCTCGCCGAGCAGGGCTACCGCGTGACGGTGCTCACTTACCACGACAGCCCACGGCGGGCCCATTCGGTGGCGGCCCAGGGGGGCATCAACGCCGCCAAGAACTACGCCGCTGACGGCGACAGCATCGAGCGTCTGTTCGCCGACACCCTGCGCGGCGGCGACTTCCGGGCCCGCGAGGCCGGCTGCATGCGCCTGGCGGAACTCAGCGGCGGCATCATCGACCAGGCCGTGGCCCAGGGGGTGCCGTTCGCCCGCGAGTACGGCGGCACCCTGGCCACCCGCAGCTTCGGCGGGGCGCTGGTGAGCCGCACCTTCTACGCCCGTGGCCAGACCGGCCAGCAACTGCTCTACGGCGCCACCGCGGCCCTGCTGCGCCAGGTGGCGGCAGGCCGCATCACCCTGCTGCCCCGCCGCGATGTGCTCGAGCTGATCACGGTGGATGGGGTGGCCCGGGGCGTGGTGGCCCGCCATCTGCTCACGGGCGAGCTGGAGGTGCACACCGCCCAGGCGGTGCTGCTCGCCACGGGCGGCTACAGCAATGTGTTCTTTCTCTCCACCAACGCCCTCAAGTCGAACGCCACGGCGATCTGGCGGGCTCACCGCCAGGGGGCCTTGCTGGCCAACCCCTGCTTCACCCAGATCCACCCCACCTGCATCCCCAGCGGCGATCCCGGCCAGAGCAAGCTCACGCTGATGAGCGAGAGCCTGCGCAACGACGGCCGCATCTGGCTGCCGGCGATCGCCGGCGACGGCCGCCCCCCTGGCCAGATCCCCGAGGCTGAGCGCGACTACTTCCTCGAGCGCCTCTATCCCCGCTACGGCAACATGGCGCCCCGTGATCTGGCTTCGCGCCGGGCCCGCGAGCTCTGCAACGCCGGCCATGGCGTGGGTCCGGGCGGCCGGTCGGTGTATCTGGATCTGCGTGACGCCATCGCCGCTCAGGGGCGCGCGGTGATCGAGCAGCGCTACGGCAACCTGCTGGCGATGTACGCGCGCATCAGCGGCGACGACCCCTACACCACTCCCCTGCGCATCTACCCGGCGCCGCACTACACGATGGGGGGCCTGTGGGTGGACTACCAGCTGATGAGCTCGATTCCGGGCCTGTTCGTGCTGGGGGAGGCCAACTTCTCGGAGCACGGCGCCAACCGCCTTGGCGCCAGTGCCCTGATGCAGGGCCTGGCCGACGGCTATTTCATTGCGCCGGCCACGGTGACGGCCTGGCTGACGGGTCACCCCACCGCCGCCATCGCGACCGATCACGCGGCCTGCCGTGAAGCCCAGGCCCGGGCCCAGGCGCGCATCGACGCGGTGCTCGCGGCAGCTGGCAGCCGACCGGTGGATGGTTTCCACCGCGAGCTGGGGGCGCTGATGATCGAGCGTTGCGGCATCAGCCGCACGGCCGCGGGACTGCGGGCCGGCCTGGCGGAAGTGGCGGCGCTGGAGCAACGCTTCCATGGCGAGGTGCGCGTGCCCGGGACGGCTGAGGGGCCCAATCCGGAACTGGAGAAGGCCCTGCGGGTGGTGGATTTCTTCGGGCTGGCCCAGCTGATGCTGCGCGATGCCCTGGCCCGCGAGGAGAGCTGCGGTGCCCATTTCCGTGAGGAGCACCAGAGCGCCGACGGCGAGGCCCGGCGCGATGACAGCCGCTTCGCCCACATCGCCGCCTGGGAATACACGGGCGACGGCAGCGAGCCGATCCGGCATGCCGAGCCGCTCACCTTCACGGCGCTCCAGCCCAGCGCCCGCAGCTACCGATGACCAGCCAGCCGCCCTTCAGCCCGGCAGAGGGTCCCCGCAGCCTCTCCCTCACCCTGCGCATCTGGCGCCAGAAGTCGCCCGAGCTGGCCGGCGCCTTCCACAGCTACCGGCTGGAGGAGGTGTCGGCCGATCTCTCGCTGCTGGAGGCCCTCGACCAGCTCAACGAACGGCTGATCGCCGCCGGTGAGCGGCCGGTGCACTTCGAGCACGACTGCCGCGAGGGCATCTGCGGCAGCTGCGGCTTCCTGGTGAACGGTCAGGCCCACGGTCCCCAGGCCGCCACCACGGTGTGCCAGCTCTACCTGCGCCAGTTTCGCGATGGCGACACCCTCACCCTGGAGCCCTGGCGGGCCCGCGCCTTCCCCCTGATCCAGGACCTGGCGGTGGAGCGCGCGGCCCTGGACCGGTTGCTGGCGGCCCGCGGCTACTGCTCGGTGAGCACGGGCCAGGCGCCGGAGGCGAACGCCATCCTGGTGGGTCAGGAGCAGGCCCGCTCCGCCTTCGACACGGCCACCTGCATCGGTTGCGGCGCCTGCGTGGCCAGCTGCCGCAACGCCTCGGCGAGCCTGTTTGTGGCCGCCAAGCTGGCCCACCTGGGCCAGCTGCCCCAGGGCCAGCCGGAACGGACTCGCCGCGCCCGGGCGATGCAGGTCCAGATGGCGGTCGAGGGCTTCGGCGGCTGCAGCAGCAACCTGGAGTGTGAGGCCGTGTGTCCCCAGCAGATCTCAGCCGACTGGATCAGCTGGATGCAGCGTGAAGGCCGCTGAGCCATCAGACGTGGCGAAGCGGTCCAGGAAACGGCTCAGCGGGACCGGCCCGCAGCGCCGCCGCCAGCCGATGCCGGCTGGATAGCGGCGCCAGCAGCAGAGGCTGGTCTCAGGCCGGACCAGGCGGAGGCGGTAGCGGTAGCAGGCCTGCGGTGCCGCTTCCGGAAGGGTCTCAAACGCGAGCCGCGGCAGCGGCTCGAAGATCTGCTCGAACTCGTGGAAGCGCCGGGCGGGAGCTCCGGTTGCCCGCAGCGGTGCCGCGAGCAGGCTGGCGATCCGCTGGGGATAGCCCCCCTCGTTGAGCCACCAGTGCCGTTGACGGCGCCCGGAACGGTTCAGGAGGGAGATCAGAGCGGGGCAGGAGGAGGGCACCGGCGGGGCGGCTGAGGCCCTGATCCAGTGCCACCCCTGTCACGCCAGCTCAGACGGACAGTGACGGCTGGCAGAACAGCACGATCAGCCAGATGGTGCCGATGATCGGGATCAGACCCAGGAGGATCCAGGGCCAGGGTTTGCCGATGTCACGGAGACGCCGCACCGCCAGCGGGATGCCCGGAACGATCGTGTCCACGCTGTAGACGTTGTAGAGCACAGGTGAATGCATCGGACCAGGCTTTGTCGTGAACCGTTGCCGCAGTGCACCGCTTCAGTCAGCTCACCGGTTCAGCTGACGGTGGCCATGTGGCGGATGAGGTCGATGCACTTGCAGCTGTATCCCCACTCGTTGTCATACCAGGCCACCACTTTCACAAAGGTGTCGGTGAGAGCGATGCCGGCGCTGGCATCAAACACCGACGTGCAGCTTTCGCCCACGAAATCGCTGGACACCACCGCGTCTTCGGAGTAACCGAGGATGCCGGCCATCGGGCCCTCGCTGGCCGCCTTCATCGCCGCCTTGATGGCTTCGTAGCTGGCGGGTCTGGCCAGGTTCACCGTCAGGTCCACCACCGACACATCCGGGGTGGGCACACGGAAGGCCATGCCGGTGAGCTTGCCGTTCAGCTCCGGGATCACCTTGCCCACCGCCCGGGCCGCACCGGTGCTGCTCGGGATGATGTTCTGGCCGGCACCGCGCCCGCCGCGCCAGTCCTTGGCCGAGGGGCCGTCCACGGTTTTCTGGGTGGCGGTGACGGCGTGCACCGTGGTCATCAGCCCATCGACGATGCCGAAGTTGTCGTGCAGCACCTTGGCCACCGGCGCCAGACAGTTGGTGGTGCAGCTGGCGTTGGAGACGATCGTCTGGCCCGCGTAGGTGTCGTGATTCACCCCCATCACGAACATCGGCGTGGCGTCCTTGGAAGGGGCGCTCATCACCACCCGCCGCGCGCCGGCCTGCAGGTGGGCGCCGGCGCTCTCGCCGGTGAGGAAGAAGCCGGTGCACTCGAGCACGTACTCGGCCCCCACCGCTGCCCAGTCGAGGTTGCCTGGGTCGCGTTCGGATGTGATCCGGATGGGCTGGCCATTCACCACCAGCTGACCGTTCTCCACCCGCACGTCGCCATGGAAGCGGCCGTGGGTGGAGTCGTAGCGGAGCATGTAGGCCAGATAGTCCACATCGATCAGGTCGTTGATCGCCACCACCTCCACGTCGGCCACGGCGCAGGCGCGGCGGAAGGCGAGCCGACCGATGCGGCCGAAGCCGTTGATGCCGATGCGGATGGTCATGGTGCCGGGCTGAGATCACGCGCCATGGGCAGACTACGGATCGAAGCCGCGCCCGTCAGGTCCGCAGGCACCGGATCTCAGATTTCGTCGTCTTCCAGGAGCAACTGCTCGAAGGCGGTGTAAAGGTCGTTCTGCTCCCGTCCGCGCTGGGATTGGCCCGCGCCAGGGGCTCCGGGCCCGCGCCGCCGCGTCCGCCCCGAGCCGCGGCCCATCGTCTGCTCCCGTCGCCCGGTGCTGGTTTGCGCCGGCTCAGGGCCTGGGGTTGGCGTGTCCGCCCTGGCGCTGCCGGCTTCGAGTTCGCGCAGCCGCTCCAGCAGGTGCGGGGGTGCGCTGCCATCGGGACTGGTGCGCATCAGCTCGTGGAACAGCTCCTCCGGATCGGTCTCCGTCTCCAGCTTGTGCCGCTTGCGGTCTGTTGGGGATGGTGCCGCCTTCGGCGCCGCCGCGGCAGGCTCCGGAGTCGGCAGGCGCTGCGGCAGGGTGCGGCCGAGCTGGCGCAGGCGCTCGAGGCTGCGGGGGTCGAAGCTCATGGTGCCGGGGGCAGCAGTTCAGGGGCAGTCCAGGCTGGCCCGGGTGTCCCGGCCGGTGACCGGATTCGTGCCGCGGGCCACGGCGCAGAGGGTCTTGCGGGCATCGCCGCGCAGGGGCACGTTGCTGAAATCCGCTCCGTCGATGGTCACGTTCTCGAAGCGGGTGTTGAAGGCGAAGGCGTCCACCAGCACCGCATTGCTCAGGTCGGTGCCGTTGAACACCGCCGAATCGAGGGTGGCGTCGCGCAGGTTGGTGCCGCTCAGGTCGGCATCCTGCAGTTTCGCCCCGAACAGGCTGGCGCCCTGCAGGTCGGAGCCGGAGAGGTTGGCGTCGCGCAGGTTGGTGAGGTTGAAGGTGGCCCCGCGCAGGTCCTGCCCGGAGTAGTCAGCGCCGATCAGCACCTGCTTGGCCACATCCATCGCCGCCGCCACCGGCGCCGCTCCGGCCAGCACCGGTGCGAGCAGCAGCAGCACCGCCAGAAGCAGTGCTGCCACTGCTGCCGGCAGGCTGGCGCAGGCGGTCTGGCGACCCGTGGCGGCTCGGCAGACCGGAACCTTGGGCTGTGGGGCCATGGCAGCGCTGCGGCTGGGGCAACCCTAGGAACAGTCCTGGCCTGCGCTGCCCATGCCCCACCCCCGACTGTCCGGCGGCTGGGCCGAGCAGCGCGCCCTGAGGCTGCTGCAGCAGCGCGGCTGGCGCGTGCGCGACCGCAACTGGCGTTGCCGCTGGGGAGAGCTCGACCTGGTGCTGGAGAAGCCGGAGCGGCTGCTGCTCGTGGAGGTGAAGGGGCGTCGCAGCGGCGTCGATGGCTGGGGCGTGGCGGCCCTGCGGGCCGGCAAGCGCGGACGGCTGGAGCGGGCCTGGCGGTGCTGGCTCGCCGATCACCCCGACGACACCAGCCGGACGGTGGAGCTGGTGTATGCCCTGGTGCCCCTGCCGCCGCTGCGGGGTGCCGTCCGCTGGATCCGGGCCTGCTTCTGATTCCGGCGGTCCCTGATCCGCCGCCTGACGCCTGAACGGTGCCAGGCAATCTGGAGCGTTCAGACCCCTCCACCATGATCTCTGGCGCCCACCGGGCCCGCAAACGCTTCGGCCAGCACTGGCTGGTGGATCAGGGGGTGCTGGAGCGGATCGTGGCGGCCGCGGAACTGCAGCCAGGTGAGCGCGTGCTCGAGATCGGCCCCGGCCGTGGCGCCCTCACCGAACGTCTGCTGCGCTCCCCGGCGGCGGCGGTGCAGGCGGTGGAGCTGGACCGGGATCTCCTGGACGGGCTGCGCCAGCGCTTCGGCGCGGATCCGCGCTTCAGCCTGCTGGCCGGCGATGCCCTCGCGGTTGAGCTGCCCCCCGCCGAGAAGGTGGTGGCCAACATCCCCTACAACATCACCGGGCCCCTGCTGGAGCGCCTGGTGGGCCGTCTCGACCGGCCCGTCACGCCGCCCTACCGGCGGCTGGTGCTGCTGCTGCAGATGGAGGTGGCGGAGCGCATCTGCGCCACGCCTGGCAGCCGGGCCTACTCGGCCCTGAGCGTGCGGCTGCAGCTGCTGGCCCGCTGCCGGCGGGTGTGCGCCGTGCCGCCGCGCTGCTTCCGGCCTCCCCCCCGGGTGCAATCCGAGGTCATCCGCCTGGATCCCCTGCCAGAGCAGGAGCGCCTCGATCCCCGGCTGGCGCGTCAGCTGGAACAGCTGCTCCAGCGCTGCTTCGCGTCCCGCCGCAAGATGCTGCGCAACACCCTGGCCGGTCTGCTGCCGCCCGCTGAGCTGGCGGAACTGGCTGAGGCCGTTGGCATTGCGCTCTCCCAGCGCCCGCAGGAGATCGCCCCGCCTGCCTGGGTGGCCCTGGCGGCGGGCTTGAATCGCAGCAGCAGCGCTCCGCAGGCCGGCGATGGTTGAACTCACCGTGTGGGCGCCCGCGAAGATCAACCTGCACCTGGAGGTGCTGGGCCTGCGTCCCGACGGCTTCCATGAGCTGGCGATGGTGATGCAGAGCATCGATCTGGTCGACAGGCTGCAGCTGGCTGCCAGCGCCGACGGCGCCATCACCCTGGAGTGTGACCGTCCTGGGCTGCCCACCGATGGCAGCAATCTGATCGTCAAGGCCGCCGAACTGCTCCGGCTGCGCGCCGGCCTGCCGGAGCTCGGTGCGCGCATCGGGCTGCGCAAGCGCATCCCGGTGGGTGCCGGGCTGGCCGGTGGCTCCAGCAACGCCGCGGCGACGCTGGTGGGTCTCAACGCCCTCTGGGGGCTGGGCCTGGGTGGACCCGAGCTGCATGCACTGGCCGCCCGTCTCGGTTCCGACGTGCCGTTTTGCCTCGCCGGTGGCACCCAGCTGTGTTTCGGCCGCGGGGAACGGCTCGAGCCCGTGCCCCCGGCGGCCTGCCGTTCTCTGGCGGTGCTGCTGATCAAGCACCCTGCCGCCAGCGTGAGCACACCCTGGGCCTATGGCCGCTGCCGCGAACTGCGCGGACGCAGCTATCTCAGCGGCGAGGACTCCTTCGAGCGCCGGCGCGATGCCCTCCGCCGCGGACCGCTGCTCCAGGCCCTGGCGCAGCCTGGGCCGCTGCCCACGTTGCGCAACGATCTGCAGGCGGTGGTGGAACCCGAGGTGACCAGTGTCCGTGAGGGACTGGACCTGCTGCGGCGCCTGCCCGGGAGCCTGGCGGTGGCCATGAGCGGGTCGGGCCCGAGCCTGTTCGCCCTGTTCGACGACCAGACCCGGGCGCTGGCGGGCCAGGCCCACCTGGCCGCGGATCTGCAGACGGCCGGATTCGAGAGCTGGGTGTGCGGCTTCCGCGCCTCGGGCGTCATGCTGGAGCCGTGACCGACCACAGCCCGACTCCTGCTTCCGGTACCGATGCCGGCCAGGCAGCGGCCCAGCCCGCTGCGGCGCCTTCCAAGGGCCCCTTCAGCTTCCTCTCCGGTGCCCTCACCGCCGGACTGCTGAGCTGGCTGTGTCTGGGCCTGAGCCGGCGCATGGCGCTCTACTACGCCCTGCATCCCCCCCACTACGCCTCGAGCGTCGCCCAGTCGATCGCCACCGCCCTCAAGACCCTGCTGGTGGGCATGGCCTTCCTGGCCACCTTCAGCTTCGGATTCATCGCCCTGGGGCTCAGCCTGTCCTTCCTGCGCAGCCTGATGGGGTCCGCCACACCAACCGGTGACAGGGCAGGGTCAGGTTCCTAGGGTCAACGCACGCACCCGCGCCATGACCCTCCACGACCTCGGCCTGCTGATCACCCTGCTGCTGCCGGGCATGCTGCTCTCGGTGCTGATCCTCAGCACCTTTGCCGCCGGCGGCTGAGATAGGTTGGCCGCCAGCCGATCCCTGCCGACGCGTGGCCGAAACGCTGCTGTTCAACGCCCTCCGCGAGGCCATCGACGAGGAGATGGCCCGTGATCCCCATGTCTGTGTCATGGGAGAGGACGTGGGCCACTACGGCGGCTCCTACAAGGTCACCAAGGACCTCTACGAGAAGTACGGCGAGCTGCGCGTGCTCGATACTCCCATTGCCGAGAACTCCTTCACCGGCATGGCGGTGGGTGCAGCCATGACCGGCCTGCGGCCGATCGTGGAAGGCATGAACATGGGCTTTCTGCTGCTGGCCTTCAACCAGATCTCCAACAACATGGGGATGCTGCGCTACACCAGTGGGGGCAACTACACGATCCCTGCCGTGGTGCGTGGCCCCGGCGGTGTGGGCCGCCAGCTCGGCGCCGAGCACAGCCAGCGGCTGGAGGCCTACTTCCATGCCGTGCCCGGTATCAAGATCGTGGCGGTCAGCACCCCCACCAACGCCAAGGGCCTGATGAAGGCCGCGATCCGCGACAACAACCCGGTGCTCTTCTTTGAGCATGTGCTGCTCTACAACCTCAGCGAGGAGCTCCCCGAGGGCGATTACATCTGCGCACTCGATCAGGCGGAGGTGGTGCGCGAAGGCACGGATGTCACCATCCTCACCTACTCGCGGATGCGCCATCACTGCCTCAAGGCGTTGCAGCAGCTGGAGAGCGAGGGGGTGGATGTGGAGCTGATCGATCTGATCAGCCTCAAGCCCTTCGACATGGCCACGGTGCGGGCCTCGATCCGCAAGACCCACAAGGTGCTGATCGTTGAGGAGTGCATGAAGACCGGCGGCATCGGCGCCGAGCTGATGGCCCTGATCACCGAGCAGTGCTTCGACGACCTCGACGCCCGTCCGGTGCGCCTCTCCTCCCAGGACATCCCCACGCCCTACAACGGCAACCTGGAGAACCTCACGATCATTCAGCCCCACCAGATCGTGGAGGCCGCCAAGGCCCTGAAAGCGGGTGTGATCTGAGATGGCCCGCCAACAAGGCTGGCTCGCCCTCATCCTGGCGCTGGCGATCGCCGCCGCCGCCCTGCTGATCCAGTTCCCGCTGCAGCTCGGTCTCGATCTGCGCGGCGGCAGCCAGCTCTCGCTGCAGGTGATGCCCGCCGGTGACATCACCCGGGTGCAGGCCGAACAGCTGGAGGCGGTGAAGGAGGTTCTGGACCGCCGCATCAATGGTCTGGGGGTCGCCGAATCCACGCTCCAGACCGTGGGCGACGATCAATTGGTGCTTCAGCTTCCCGGTGAGCAGGATCCCAGCCGCGCCGCCCGCGTGCTCGGCACCACCGCCCTGCTGGAGTTCCGGGCCCAGAAGCCCGGCACCGAGGAGGAGATGCGCAGCCTGCTGGCCCTCAAGCGCCAGGCTCAGGCAGTGCTGGCCCGCCGCCGCCGTCAACCCACCCAGACCGCTGAGCAGCCATCTTCCGCGCAGCCTGCCGGTGCCGGAGCCGAGAGCGCAACCGAATCCGGCCTCGGTGATGAGGCCCTCGGGCGGGCACTGCGCCAGCTCGGTGTGGATGTGCCTCCCGGCACCGGCGAAACCCGTCAGCTCGAGCTCCTCCTCGATGCGGTGAACACCCGCATCGTCACCCTCTACGAGCCGGCCGCGCTCACCGGCAAGGAGCTCGTCAGTGCCGGCCGTCAGCAGCAGCAGACCGGCACCGGCTGGGATGTGACCCTCAACTTCACACGCGAGGGAGGCGACGGGTTCGCCCGCCTCACCCAGTCCATCGCCGGCAGCGGCCGCCTGCTGGGGATCGTGCTGGACGGCCGCTCCATCAGTGAGGCCAGCGTTGGTCCTGAGTTCCAGGCCGCCGGCATCACCGGCGGCGCCGCCAGCATCACCGGCAACTTCACGGCCGAGGAGGCCCGGGACCTGGAGGTGCAGCTGCGGGGCGGCTCGCTGCCCCTGCCGGTCAAAGTGATCGAGGTGCGCACGGTGGGCCCGAGCCTCGGCGCGGAGAACGTGCGCACCAGCCTCCAGGCCGCTCTGATGGGGCTGGTGCTGGTCGCGGTGTTCATGGTTCTCGTCTACCGCCTGGCCGGCGTGGTGGCGGTACTCGCCCTGGCCCTCTATGCCCTCTTCAATCTGGCGGTGTATGCGCTGATACCCGTCACCCTCACGCTGCCGGGCATTGCCGGCTTCATCCTTTCCCTTGGGATGGCGGTCGATGCCAACGTGCTGATTTTCGAGCGCATCAAGGAGGAGCTGCGCGAGGGCAACACGCTCATCCGCTCCATCGATGCCGGCTTCACGCAGGCCCTCTCCAGCATCCTCGACGGTCAGATCACCACCCTGATCAGCTGCCTGGCCCTCTTCATCCTGGGCACCGGCCTGGTGAAGGGTTTTGCCGTCACCCTGGGCATCGGTGTGCTCCTCAGCCTGTTCAGCGCGCTCACCTGCACCCGGGTGCTCCTGCGTCTGCTGATGAGTTATCCGGCCCTGCGCCGTCCCACCAACTTCATCGCCCGGGCCGAGCTGCCCGCGGCCGCGTCCTGAGCCATGTCTCCCCTTTCCGCCTTGCTCCAGGTGCGCGTCAACCAGCGCCGCCGCCCGCTCTGGACCATCTCCGGCCTGGCGGTCGCCCTCAGTCTTGTGGGCCTGATGCTTTCCTGGCTGTCGCCCGCCATCGGCGCTCCCCTGCGCGCCGGGCTCGATTTCACCGGAGGTACCCAGATTCAGATCGAGCGCCGCTGCCAGGGCGCCTGTCCACCGCTCATGGTGTCGGCCCTGCAGCGGCGCCTGGCCGGGCTGGAGCTGCCCACGGTGGCGGGTGAGCAGCCCCCCCGGCTGGGCAGCAGCACGGTGCAGTTGCTTGACGACGGGCGTCAGGTGGTGCTGCGTCTGCCCACCCTGGCGGCCGACCAGTCGCAGGCCGTTGTCGAGGCCCTGCAGAGCGACATCGGCCCCATGGAGACCGACGGCCTGGGCGTCGACACCATCGGACCCACCCTCGGGGCACAGCTGCTGCAGGCCAGCCTCCTGTCGCTGTTGGTGAGCTTCCTGGGCATCTCGGTGTACATCGCCTTTCGCTATGACCGCCTCTACGCCGTGCTTGCCCTGGTCTGCCTGGCCCACGACGTGCTGATCACCTGCGGCGTGTTCGCCTGGTTGGGGCTTCTGGCTGGGGTGGAGGTGAACAGCCTGTTTGCCGTCGCCCTGCTCACCGTGGCCGGCTATTCGGTGAATGACACGGTGGTGGTGTTCGACCGCATCCGCGAAAAGCGCACCCAGCTCCAGGGCACCAGCCTCGCGGATCAGGCGGATGCCGCCGTGTCCGCCACCCTCACCCGGTCGCTGTTCACCAGCTTCACCACCCTGCTCCCTCTGCTCGGCCTGATCCTCTTCGGAGGCAGCACCCTGTTCTGGTTCGCCGTGGCCCTGAGCATCGGCGTGGTGGTGGGGGCATGGTCGAGCATCGCGCTGGCACCCACGCTCCTGCCGGTGCTGGCCCGCCGGTGAGCGACACACCCCGCCGCGGTCTCAGGCCCTTGGGGCGGTGGCCTCTGGTGCCGCTGCTGCTGGCCGTGCTCGCCCTGCTCGACCTGCGCCTGGAGTTCCGCCTGCTGGCTGATCACTTCACCTTCACTGCCCTTGGGTTTCTGGTCCGCTCGCACCCCCTGGCGGTGTCGGTCCTGCTGCTCCAGCCCAGCCTCTGGCATCACTACCGCTGAGACCCAGGGATCGCGACTGAGCCCTGATGACCACGGGTGATCGACCGTCCGCGCTCAGTGGCCGAGACCAGTGGCCGCGCTCAGTCGGCGCGGCGAAGGCGCTTCCAGTCGTCGAGGACGTCGTGGATGAGGATTTCGCGCACCAGCACCTGCAGACAGACCGCCAGGGGAAGGGCCATCAGCAGACCGATGGGCCCGAAGATGATCGTGAAGATCACCTGGGCGGAGAGCGTCAGGCCCGGCAACAGCTTGAGCTGGTGATGCATCACCGATGGGGTGATGAGATAGCTCTCCACGTTCTGAATGGCCACGTAGAGCACCAGCACCGCCAGCGACTTCCAGGGTGAATCGAGCAGCGCCACGGACATGGGGAAGACCGTGCTCAGCGTCGGACCCACATTCGGGATCACGTTCAGCATTCCGGCCAGCAGGGCGTTGGCCGCCACCAGGTTCACCCCCAGCAGCGACAGGCCGATCGCGGCCAGCACCCCCACGCACAGGGATGAGATCATCACCCCCACCATCCAGCCGCTGAGCGCTTCGCCGCACTGCACAAGCACGCTGCGGAACCGGCGTCGGTAGAAAGAGGGAACCAGCAGCACACCGACCTCCCGGTAGGCCTCGGGCTGCACCGCCACCATGAGCGCCACGGCCAGCACGAACACCAGCTGCAGCAGACCGGCACCGACGCCGCCGGCCAGGCCGACAATCTGCATCGCCCCCTGGCCGAGATCCGGGATCGGCAGACGCCCATCCCGCAGCACCCCCTCGCGCAGGCGATCGACGGCGCCATCGGAGCTGCCGTAGAGCATCCGCGTGGCGCTGGCCGTGGCATCGCGGAGCAGGTTGAACAGCGTGTTGGCCGCCGCCGGCAGCTTGCTGAGCAGCTCGCCGAACTGTTCCACGAACGGCGGGATCACGGCCGTGGCGATCACCGCGAAGACCACCAGCAGCAGGCCCAGGCTCAGCAGCAGAGCCAGCCCGCGGCTGCATGCCAGCCGCCGCTGAACCCAGGCCACCAGAGTGCAGATGGCCATGGCCACCACCACGGCGGTGAACACCAGAATCAGACTCTGGCGGAGGTTCCAGAGCAGCACGAGGGCAGCGACGAGGCCCAGCAGTCCCAGCCACTGGCCGAAGGACATGGGCCGTGACGGACTCCCGGGGGCCCTAGTCACCCTGCTGCTCGCCTTCAGCCTCCTGCTCGGCCTCGCCCTGGCTGCCGGAGAAGCCGAGGTCGTGGCTGTCGGCGTAGCGCTGGGCGAAGCGCATGAAGCGTTCGAAGTCGGGCAGGGTCTTCCAGGTGTAGGTGGCTTCGAGGGCGCTGGGTCTGCCGTTCACGAACCGCGCCTTCACCTCGCGGGTCACCAGTTCGCCCTCCTCATCGACCATGAACATCCCCGTGATGTCCCCGAGCGTTTCGGGCGCCAGGGCGTCGGGTTCCTCGAACACGAACATGGCCTGGCCGGTCCGTCCGTCCCGCGAGCGGGTGAGCCGGATGTCGGGCACGACCGGCTCGTCCACTCCCCGGAAGAACTGAATGGCTGCGGCCATGCCAGCTGCGCAAAGGCCGATCCTACGCGCACGATCCCGGCCGGACCTCTCCATCGCCGCCCTGCGCCTGCGATGCTCGTCACTGACATAGTGGGCCCTCGCTGGCCCGATCTGGTTCGGTTTCCATGCTCTCCGGCCCTCCGGTCACCGCCACCGTCAGTCCTTCAGACACCCCCTCAGAGCTGCTGGCGCGCTTCCAGGCCGGAGCCGAGCGGCAGCGACGCCGTCTGCTGCCTCAGCTGGAGCAGCGCGCGGAGGTGATCCGTCCCCTCATCCTCGAGCACATCGCCGGCCTCGATCCCACCGGAGACGACTGGGCGGCCGGGTGTCTGATCCAGCTGCTGGTGGGTGGCGACGAGGCCCACCGTGAGGGCTTCTTCAGCCGCTACCCCACTGGCTGGCTGGCCACCACCAGCGCCCGGGGTGTGGATTACGCCCCGCTGCAGCGGGCCCTTGCGCTGCAGGAGTTCGAGCAGGCCGACCGCATCACCAGCAGCGTGCTGCGGGAACTGGCTGGTTCCGGTGCCGTGCAGCGCGGATACGTCTATTACAGCGAGGTGCCGGCGATGCCCGCCACCGACCTCGACGCCCTCGATCGGCTGTGGTTCTGCTACTCCCGGGGGCGCTTCGGTTTTTCCGTGCAGGCCAGGTTGCTGGAGGCCGCCGGCGGCCGCTGGGAACGCCTCTGGCCCAGGCTGGGCTGGAAGGACGGCTCCCAGTGGACCCGCTACCCCGGCGGCTTTCAGTGGACGATCGACGCCCCGGAAGGTCACATGCCCCTTATCAATCAGCTGCGCGGGGTGCGGCTGATGGATGCCCTCCTGCAGCATCCGGCCCTTGTGCAGCGCTGCAGGCGCTGATCGGCGCATCGTTTGTGCCGCTTCTGGTCGCCAGGCACTGGGCCGGGGACCGCAGCCGCCTTAGGGTCGGATCGGCCTCTGCGGATCCGGCCGGATGATGCTGCGCTGGTCAGACTTCATCACCCCCTCCACCCTGCAGCTGGCCCCACTGGTGGAGCTGCTGCTGGAACCGGTGCCGTGTCTGCGGCTGCAGGCCAAACTCCACCTCGGTTTGCAGGAGGCCCTGGTCAACGCGGTGCGCCACGGCAACGGCGGGGATCCAGGCAAGCTGGTGCGCGTTCGCCGGATCGAGACTCCCCGCTGGCTGGTGTGGCAGGTGCAGGACGAGGGGGACGGTGTTCCTGAGACCTCCCGCTCCAGCCTGGCCTGCCTGCCCGAATCTCCGGAGGCCGAAGGGGGACGGGGCATGTTCCTGATCCGCCACTGTTTCGATGACGTGCGCTGGAGCCGCCGCGGCAACCGGCTGCAGCTGGCCGTGCGTCGCGAGCGCCTCGCGGCGGCTCCGCGTCTCCTCAGCGGCCGTGGCTGGGGCAGCCGGGATCGCTGATCTCCGCCCGCAGCCAGAGCAGGGCGTGTTCCACCAGGGCGACGGCCTGGTCGCGGGACGGCGTGCTGGCCCGTCGGCGCGGGTCGTCACCCCGCAGCAGCAGCACCATGGCGGCGGCCAGCTGTTCGGCACCCCGCCGGGGCCGCTGTGTCTTGAGAGCGTGCCAGTCGCGATCGGCGATCACCAGCTCGCGATGCAGGGCCTCTGCCAGGTCCGCGGCCTGGTCTGGCCAGGCTGCCCGACTCTCGGAGCCGGACTCCCCTGCTGGCCGTGCGTCAACCTCACGCGTCACTGGACACCCCTGCTCTCGACGTTCCATCCTGACGTGGGCGCCGCTGCACCGGGCCCCTGAAGCCGCGCCGTGCCGCCCACCTCCCCGCCACCTCGTGCCGCCGCACCATCGCTTCGTCGCCCGCGGATGCGTATGCTGCGGCGTCACCCCGTCCGGCTCCTGCACCTGCTGGACAGGCTGTTCACCCAGGCGTCCCTGGCCCGACGCAGCAGTGGCGTGGCCCAGCGGCGCCAGCAGCAGCGCCTGGCCATCGCCCAGCGGCTGCTCGATCCCCTGCCCCTGCCACTGGCCCCACCCGGCGGGGGCGGCGTCGTGTTCTGGCGGGCCCTGCGCTGGGGAACCGTTGGTCTCTTGCTGGCCTGGCTGCTGCGCCCTTAGGGGGCTGCCGTCTCTTCCTCGTCCGCCGGCTTCAGCGCCGACCACACGCGGGCCATGAAGTGCGTCTGGGCCTTGATCGCGCGGAAGCCGGCGGCCCGCAGCCGGCCGTCGATGTCATCGCCGATGTAGTCGCGGTAGTAGGGCTCGTGGAACACCCGGCGGAAGTTCTCCATCACGGCCGAGAACTGGGGTGAATCCGCCAGCTGGATGGAGTCGGCCAGCACCAGCACCCCGCCGGGTTCCAGCAGCCGGAAGCACTCCTCGATCACGTTCTGGCGTGCCGCGGCGGGCATCTCATGAAGCAGGAACACACAGGTGATGCCCTGCACGCTGGCGTCCGCGAACGGCATGCACTCGGCGTTTCCCTGCACCAGCTGGGGCAGCTCACCCGGCACCTGGGCGAGCCAGCGGTTGGCCTGTCGCAGATAGGCGGTGGACAGATCGAGGCCCATCAGCTGGGCTTCCGGCAACGCGCCGCGCAACTGCCGCAGGGTGCGGCCCGTGCCGGTGGCCACGTCCAGCACGCGGATGCTGGCAGGAGCGCGATCCGTGAAGTTGCGCAGTCCGTTCAGCAATGGCGCGATCACCCGGCGGCGCATGGGATCGGCGCTGCCGTTGAAGAGCAGTTCCACCTGCAGGTCGTAAAGAGCGGCGGAGTGGTCGCTCAGGTAGCCGTCGGTCTGGTGGTGAAAGTTCTGCAGGTAGTAGTCGGGATACACCGAGGGATCGACGCCCTCGGGAAGGTCGCGCACCCGTCGGGCGCGGCGGCGGTTCCAGATCTGGGGGAGATCCAGCCAGATCAGCGGATAGCGCCCCGCCCAGTCGAGCCAGGGAGCATCGAAGAGCAGTGAGGCGGGATAAAGGCCCTCCTCGGCCTCCTGCCAGTCGCTGGCATGGAGTGCATCCATCGACTCCTGCAGCTGGGCGACCAGCGCGGCAGGCACCGGCACGGTGCGGGGGCTGCCATCGGGAGCGAGCACAGCCATCAGGCGATTGGTCACCTCCTTGTGGGTGACTCCGAACAGCGCCTTGCCCTGCTGCAGGGTGCGGTAGGCCAGCCTGGTGAGCTGATCGGGCATGGGTGACGGCTGATGCGGATCCATTCCAGCCGATGGCGGCGGCAGCCGCGAGCGGCGCCCGATGCGGGTTGAAGACCTGTGAAGCAAGAGATCTTTCTGTAGTGGTTGCTACAGCTTCGGGCGAGAATGGGGGCACAGGAGAAGGAGGCCGCCCATCATGACCACCAACCGCATCCCAGCCGACCTGTCGTCGGTGGCCATCCCCCTGCCGGCCAATGCCGCCCGTCAGGACGGGCCAGCCCGGGAATTCCTGGCCTGGGCCCGCCACCATCAGCGCGACCGCCGTCGCCACGCGGCCCAGTTGGCACAGATCACCCGCCACCACGACCCCAACCCGGCCGGTGACGCCGTGCATGAGGTTCAGGCCTGGGCCGTTCGTGAGGCCCACCTCAAGCACCTGCACGACAGCGCCATCGCCCAGATCCGCCATCCCTGAACTGACCAGGGAAAGGCCCCGGCCCAAAGGCCGGGGCTTCTGTCTGCCGGGGCTGGTTCCTCAGGCGTCGTAGTACATCACGAACTCGTGGGGGTGGGGCCGCTGGCGCAGCTGCTGCACCTCTTCGTACTTCATGGCGATCCAGTTGTTGATGAAGTCCTCGGTGAAGACTCCGCCCTCCATCAGGTACTGCTTGTCGGCATCGAGGGCCTCCAGCGAGCCATTCAGCGAAGCCGGCACCGTGGAGATCCTGGCCAGTTCCTCGGCCGAGAGCTCGAACAGGTCGACATCCGTGCCGTCGCCGGGGTCGATCTGGTTCTTGATGCCGTCGATGCCGGCCATGAGCATGGCGGCGAAGCCCAGGTAGGGGTTGGAGAGGGCATCGCCGGAGCGGAATTCGAGGCGTTTGGCCTTCGGGCTGGGGCCCGTGAGCGGAATCCGCACGGCGGCCGAGCGGTTGCCCTGGGAGTACACCAGGTTGACCGGCGCCTCGAAGCCGGGCACGAGACGCTTGTAGCTGTTGGTGGTGGGGTTGGTGAAGGCCAGAAAGCTCGGGGCATGCCGGAGCAGACCGCCGATGTACCAGCGTGCTGTCTGAGACAGATTGGCGTAGGTGCCTTCTCCGAAGAACAGGGGCTGGCCGCCCTTCCACAGGCTCTGGTGAACGTGCATGCCGCTGCCGTTGTCGGCGAACACGGGCTTGGGCATGAAGGTGGCCGTCTTGCCGTACTTGCGGGCGACGTTGCGCACCACGTACTTGTAGATCATCACGTTGTCGGCCGCGCTGATCAGCTCGGCGAACTTCATGCCCAGCTCATGCTGGGCAGTGGCCACCTCGTGATGGTGCTTCTCGATCGGCACGCCCAGGGCCGCCATGGTGAGGATCATCTCGGTCCTCATGTCCTGGAGGGTGTCGTTCGGGGCGACAGGGAAGTAGCCCTCCTTCAGCTGGATCTTGTAGGCCAGGTTGCCGCCTTCCTCAAGCCGTGAGGTGTTCCAGGGAGCCTCGATCGAATCGACGCTGTAGAAGCTGCTGCCGCTGCCGGAGCTGTAGCGCACGTCGTCGAAGACGAAGAATTCAGGCTCCGGGCCGAAGTACCCCGTGTCGGCGATGCCGGTGGACTCCAGGTAGTCCAGGGCCTTCTGAGCCAGGGCGCGGGGGCAGCGGCCATAGGGCTGGCCGCTGCGGGGCTCCTGGATCGAACAGATCAGGCTGAGTGTCTTGTGGCTGTAGAAGGGGTCGATCCAGGCGGTGTCAGGGTCCGGCACCATCGCCATGTCCGATTCGTTGATGGCTTTCCAGCCGCGGATCGAGGAGCCGTCAAAGGCCACGCCGTCCGTGAAGGCGTCCTCATCCACGAGGTCCTTGCTCACGGTGAGGTGCTGCCACTTGCCGTGGAGATCCACGAACTTGAGGTCGATCAGCTCGATGCCCTCGTCCTGGATCTGACGGAGCACGTCCTGGGCTGTTTTGGCCATGGCGGAGAACGGGGGGACAGACCGCCCCTGCGGCGGACTGGCCGGACGGTACGGAGCGGACTGGGCCGGCTTTGTAGCCCTCGACACCAAACTGCCGGTTGTCGTCGTGGCGCGGTTGCGTAACCGTTTCTGTCAGATCCGCCAGAAGCCCTGTCAGGTCAGGGATTTTGCCCGATTCGAGTGCTACGTTCCGGCCTGGGCTCATGCGATCCACTCCAGCCATGCGGGATGCCATCACCGGTCTGATCGGGCGCTACGACCAGCTGGGGCGCTACCTCGATCGCGAGGGCATCGACCGCATCAACACCTACCTCGCCCAGTCGGCCCTGCGCCTGGCGGCAGTGGAACTGATCAACCGGGAGGCCGCCGAGATCGTGCGCGAGGCTGCGCAGCGGCTCTGGCTGGAGGACCCCGAGCTGATCCTTCCCGGCGGGAATGCCTACACCACCCGGCGTCTCTCGGCCTGCCTGAGGGACATGGACTATTTCCTGCGCTACGCCAGTTACGCCCTGATCGCCGCCGATCCCGCGATCCTCGATGAGCGGGTGCTCAACGGCCTGGACGACACCTACAAGAGTCTGGGCGTTCCCACCGGCCCCACCGTTCGCAGCATCGCCCTGATGGCCGATGTCGTCTGCGAGATGCTGGCCGAGGCCGGCACGGCCGGGGGCGCCGATCTGGCGGCCGTGGTGCGTGTGCCCTTCGACCATCTCTGCCGGGGGCTGGCCCCCGCCAACGTGCGCGCCCGCTGAGCAGGGCCCACCCCCCACGCGGCCGACTGACGGCCGCTGCCTAGTGTCACCACTCCCGCTCCCCGATCCGGCACCTTGTCCGCGCTGCCTCCCGTCAACACCGCCCATCGGCTTCAGCTCGATCCCATCGCCACCCCCGATCGGCTGCTGCTGGGCCCCGGGCCCTCCAACGCCCATCCGCAGGTGCTGCAGGCCCTGGCGCGCACCCCGATCGGCCATCTCGACCCGCTCTATGTGCACCTCATGGGTGAGGTGCAGGAGCTGCTTCGCTACGCCTGGCAGACCGACAACCGCCTCACCCTGCCCATGAGCGGCACCGGCAGCGCCGCCATGGAGGCCACTCTGGCCAACACCGTGGAGCCCGGCGACAAGGTGCTGGTGGCGGTGAAGGGCTACTTCGGCCTGCGCCTGGCCGACATGGCGGAGCGCTACCGCGCCGAGGTTGTGACGATGGAGCGGCCCTGGGGGGAAGCGTTCACCCTCGAGGAGATCGAGGCGGCTCTGGAGCGTCATCGTCCCGCGGTGCTGGCCATCGTGCATGCGGAGACCTCCACCGGCATCCGCCAGCCGATGGAGGGCATCGGCGACCTCTGCCGCCGCCACGATTGCCTGCTGCTGCTGGACACCGTCACGTCCCTGGGTGCGGTGCCCCTGTTCCTGGACGAATGGAAGGTCGACCTGGCCTACAGCTGCAGCCAGAAGGGCCTCAGCTGCCCGCCTGGCCTGGGTCCCTTCACCATGGGCCCCCGGGCTGAAGCCAAAATGGAGGCCCGCAACGGCAAGGTGCCCAACTGGTACCTGGACGTGACCCTGCTCAACCGCTACTGGGGCAGCGACCGCGTGTACCACCACACCGCGCCGGTGAACATGAACTTCGGCATGCGCGAAGCCCTGCGCCTCCTTGCCGAAGAGGGTCTCGAGCAGGTCTGGGCCCGCCATCAGCGCAATGCCGAGCGCCTCTGGGCAGGTCTGGAGGCCCTGGGTCTGGAGCTGCATGCTCCGCGCGACCTGCGGCTGCCCACACTGACCACCGTGCGCATTCCCGAGGGCGTGGACGGCAGGGCGTTCAGCCTGCACCTCCTCAACAAGCATGGGATCGAGGTGGGAGGCGGCCTGGGCGCGCTGGCCGGCAAGGTGTGGCGCATCGGCCTGATGGGCTACAACAGCCGGGCCGAGAACGTGGACCGCCTACTCAACCTGTTCGAGACGGAACTGCCGGCGTTCCGTGCCGGTGCCGCCGAGCCCGCCGTGCTCAGCGTCTGAGCGCGCTGCCTTTGTTCCGCCGCTGCCGGAACCACTCCTCCAGCTGGCACCTGGCGGCCTCGGCCTCCACACCGCCCACCACCCGCATGTGGTGGTGGGCACTGGGGTGAGCGGCCAGGTCGAGGCAGCTCCCCAGTGCGCCGCGTTTGGGATCGGCGGCGGCGAACACCAGCGTGCCGATGCGGGCCTGGACCGCGGCGCCGGCACACATCGGGCAGGGCTCGAGGGTCACCAGGAGCGTGCACGCGTTCAGGCGCCAGTCGCCCAGCGCTCGGGCCGCCTGACCGATCGCCGTGATCTCGGCATGCCCGAGCGGATCGCTCTCACGGTGGCGCCGGTTGCTGCCCCAGCCCACGCAGCGTCCCCGCTCGTCGAGCACCGCGGCCGCCACGGGGATCTCGCCGCTCTCGCCCACCCGGCCGGCGAGCCGCAGCAGCCTGGCCATCCACAGCCGGTGCTCGGGAGTGACTGGGTCGCTTCTCACCATGGAGGAGCCAACGGGTGACAATGGTGCGGTCTGATCATCCGCCGTTGGCACGCGCGCCACAGGCCCAGCGGGGGATCCCACCGCTGCCCTACGCCAGCCCGCCAGGGCACGACCATGCCCTGCAGGAGTTCCTGGAGCAGGCCAGCCGTCGGCTCTGCGCCTGGCTGGGCAGCGCCGCCCAGCGCCCGCCTCTTCCCGGTCTGAGCCTGATGCCGGCGGTGGAGCCCGCTCAGCTTGCCCAGCCTGTCGATCAGCTGCTCGCCGACCTTCAGCTGGTGATGGATGGGGCCTACAACCCCGGCCATCCCGGCGCCCTGGCCCATCTCGACCCACCTGCCCTGGGTGCCTCGATCGTCGCAGAGCTGGTCTGCGCAGGCCTCAACAACAACCTCCTGGCCGAGGAGCTCTCCCCCAGCCTCACCCGTCTGGAGCGCAGCCTGATGGCCTGGCTGGCGGAACGCCTCGGACTGCCGGCGGGCAGCGGTGGCGTGCCGGCCAGCGGCGGTACCCTGTCCAACCTCATGGCCCTGGTCACGGCCCGGCGCAGCAGGGACCTTGCCACCTGCAGCGAAGCCGTGGTGCTGGCCAGCGCCGACGCCCACATCTCGCTGGCGAAGTCGCTGGCGGTGATGGGCCTGCCGGCGGACGCGCTGCGGCAGGTTCCGGTGGACCTTCAGGGCGCCATGGACGCCGCCCAACTGGAGCATGAGCTGGAGGTGCTGGCCGCCCGCCGCATCCCGGTGATCGCCGTGGTGGCCACCGCGGGCACCACCGTGCGCGGCGCCGTGGATCCCCTGCTGGCCATTGCCGCCCTCTGCCGCCGCCATCGCGTGTGGCTGCATGTGGATGGTGCCATCGGCGCCGTGTTCGGCCTCAGCGCGGCCCACCGAAGCCGGGTGCCTGGGCTTGATCAGGCTGACTCGCTCACCGTCAACCCCCAGAAACTGCTCGGCATCACCAAGACCTCATCCCTGCTGCTGCTGGCTGAGCCACGCCTGCTGGAGAGCGCCTTCGGCACGGGCCTTCCCTACATGGAGCCCAGCTGGGGTGGTGGGCACGGCGGTGAGCAGGGCATCCAGGGCACACGGCCGGCGGAGGTGCTCAAACTCTGGCTGGGGTTGCGCCAGCTGGGGCTGGACGGCATCGAAGCGGTGCTCGACGGCGCGGTGGCGCGCCGGTCTGCGCTGCAGGAGCTGCTGGCAGCGATCCCCGGTCTGCGTCTGGTGGGAGGTCCTCTGCACCTGCTCGCCTTCACGCCGGAGCACGGCGATGGCGCTGCCGCCGAGCGCTGGAGCCTGGCCACCCGCCAGCGCCTCCTGGAGGACGACCTGATGCTTTCGCGCCCCCTCTACCGCGGCCGCCACCATCTCAAGGCGGTGCTGGGCAACCCCCACACCGGCAGCAGCGAACTGGAGCGGGTTGCCGACGTGGTGGCCGCCAGCCTGTCCGCAATCCCATGACCGACCTGCACCCCGCACCCCAGCAACGCCGAGGACGCTGGGTGGCGATCGTCACAGGGGCCATCTCGGTGCTGGTGGGTGTGCTCTACCTGCTGATGATCGTGGTGCTCGACAGCCGGGGGTCCCTGCAGCCGCCACCACCGGAGGCCCTGGGTCTGGCGCCGGCAGGAATCGACACGCCGCCGCTCAGCGTCCCTCAGGACGGGGCGGCAGCTGGCGATCCCGTCGCCGCAGGGGCTCCACGACGCGACTGAGCGCCTCCTGCAGAAAGCGCTGCAGGGCCCCTTCCCGGCGGTTGAGGTCGAAGTGGCGCTGCACCACCTCCTGCATGCCGCCGTCGCCCCAGTCCTGATCGCGCTCGAAATAGGTGATAAAGCTGGCCCCGGCCACCCGGGTGAGCCAGGCGGCGCTCACCGCCTGCACCACCCGGCTCACCACCAGCGCCGGCAGGTTCAGGCTCAGGGCCGCCGAGAGCAGTCCCACGCCGCCCTTCACCAGCCCCAGCGCCGCCAGGGTGCGCCCCACGGAGAGGGCCAGGTCCTGGGCGCTCTCGCGGCTCAGCGCCACCCCGTGGACGCGCCCCAGCTCGATCACCATCTGGGCGTTCACCGCGGCGGCGCCGAGAAGATCCAGTCCCGGCAGCGGGGTCACCGCCACCACTCCGGCGCCGATCCACATGTAGCGCTCCACCACCGTCTCGGCGTCGCTGCGTCGCTGGCGCGCCAGCAGGGACCTGCTCGCCTCGCTGAGGGTGCGGCACTGCAGCAGCAGGTTGTCGGCGATCAGGTCCTCACCGTCCGCATGCAGCACGGCGGCGATGCGCCGCAGCAGCACCTCCACCTCGGGTGGCGGCTGCAGGGGCCGACCGCCTGGCATCGGCACGCTCTGGGGGGCTGCGCTGGCGGGAAGAACGTCCTCCGGGGCCAGCAGACCCTCGAAGCGGCGGCGCAGCAGCGCCAGTAGCCGCTCCTCCTCCTGCTCCCCTCGCAGATCGCACTTGTTCAGCACCAACAGCAGGCGCTTGCCCATGCTGGCCAGGCTGCGCAGCACCTCCGCCTCGCTGGCGCGCAGGTCGCCGTCCACCACCACCAGCAGCAGATCGGCCCGGCTGGCCTGCTGTCTTGCGACCTGCTCCCGCTCCCGGCCGCTGGCACCGGCCTCGAGGATCCCGGGGGTGTCCACCAGCCACACGGCTCTCTCCAGCCCCCTCAGCCGCAGCCGGTAGCGCTGGGCCTCGGTGGTGGAGCCCATCGGCGCACCCACGCTGCCCACCAGTTCCTGCAGCAGCGCCCGGATCAGCGATGTCTTGCCGGCGGACCCCGTGCCGAACACGACAATTGTCAGGTCTCCGCGCTCCAGCTCGCGGGCCATCCGCTGGCGTTCCTGCTGCAGGGCCTCGCGGGCGATGCCGTCGCGCACGCGCTCCAGTGTCTGATCGATGGCCTCCAGGTTGCGGGCCGCCGCTTCGCGGCTGCTTCCGGGCGCTTCAAGCCCGGACGATCCTGCGCCGCCGAGCTTCCGCCCCCCACGTCCGGCTCCGTCGGGACGCAGCAGGCGCAGCCACGGCCAGGCCAGCTGCACCAGCAGCGCTGCGACCGCCAGCACCAGCAGCAGGGCCACCGGCCCCACCAGTCCGTAGGGCAGCACGCCGCTGAGCTGCCAGATCAGCTGGTTGAAGGCCTGCAGCACCAGGCCCACCACCAGCAGCGCCAGCAACAGCACGCCGGCGGCGATCCAGAGGCGGGTGCGATGGTTCACGCCGGTGAGTCCCCCACCTAGCTGCGGGCGGACCGCATGATCTCGCCCCAGAGCCCTGCCGCCAGAGCGCTGGTGGCGCCGGTGGGACTGTTGTCGTCGTTCCCGAGCCAGATGCCGATCACCCGATTGCGGCCGGCGTCGTAACCGACGAACAGCAGGTCGCGGTTTGCATTGGTGGTGCCGGTCTTGCCCCCTTCCTGGCCGCCGAGGGAGGCGGCCGTACCCGTTCCCGACCGCACCACCGCGCGCATCAGTTGCTGCATGCGCCGGGCTGTCTCCCGCGTCACCGCCTGCCGGCCCGCGGGCGCGGCAGGGGCGGGGTTTGCACGCCCTCCCGCCTCGGCCTGGCTGCGGCACTGGTCCGGTTCCTCGCCACGGCAGGTTTCCCCGTCAACCACCTTGCGGATCGTGGTGGGGGGCAGCCAGGTGCCGTCGTTGGCGATGGCCGCATAGGCGGCGGTGAGTTCCAGCAGGGTGACCTCGCTCTGGCCCAGGGCGAGCCCGGGAACGGGGTCCAGGTGGCTGGTGATGCCCAGGTCGCGGGCTTTCTGCACCACCGCCTCCAGGCCCACCCGCTGGGCAAGGCGGAGTGCGGCGGTGTTGCTGCTGCGGGCGAAGGCGCTCACCAGCGTCAGTGAGCCGCTGCAGTCGCTGGTGAAGGTCTGCCCCCGCCAGCGCAGGGGGCCGCACTCCACCGGATCGCCTGGGGTGGCTCCCCGCTCCAGGGCCACCAGATAAGGGAAGAGCTTGAACGTGCTGCCGGGCTGGCGCAGGGCCATGGTGGCTCGGTTGAACTGGCTCTGCTGGTAGTCCCGCCCTCCTGCCAGCGCCAGGATGCCGCCGCTGCCCGCATCGAGCACCACCACCGCGCCTTCGCTGACTCCAAGGCTGCGGCTGCCATCGAGGCGCTGGCGCAGCAGCCGCTCCACGCGCTCCTGCAGGCCGGGATCGAGATGGGTGTCGATGAGGAAGTTGCCCTCGGCGGCCACACTGCGGCCCACCGAAGCCTCCAGGTCGCGGCGCACCTGATCGGTGTAGAAGGGGGCTCCGCGACCCAGCTCCCTGCTTCGGCAGGCATCGGCATGAAGTTGAACCGGGCTGCGCCGCGCCCGCCTGCCGGCGTCGGCGCTGATGCGGCCCGTGTCGACCATCTTCTGGAGGACCTGGTTGCGTGAGCTCAGGGCCGCCTGGGGATCGAAGCAGGGGTCGTAGCCGTTCGGGGAGGGGAGCAGGCCCACCAGCAGGGCCGCTTCCTGCAGCTTCAGCTCCCGGGCCGGCCTGCCGAAGTAGTGGCGGCTGGCGTCCTCGAAGCCCCAGCCCACCCCGAGATACACACGGTTGAGATAACTGAGAAGCAGATCGCGCTTGCTGAAGCGCGCCTCCAGCTGCAGCGACACCAGCAGTTCGCGCCACTTGCGACCCAGTGTCTCCCCCTGACCCACCTGATCGGGGTAGAGGCTGCGGGCCAGCTGCTGGGTGAGCGTGCTGCCACCCTGCAGCACCCGGCCGCCCATCAGGTTGGTCATCAGGGCCCGTGCGGTGCCCACCGGATCCACGCCCGGGTGCCACCAGAAGCGGCTGTCCTCGCTGGCCAGCAGGGCATCCACCAGCACTGGCGGGTAGTCCCGCAGTGCTGCCAGCTCACGGTGCTGGCGCCCCTCGGCGCTGGCGACCGGCCGCCCGTTGCGGTCGTAGAAGCTCAGGGGGCCGCGCACCGGCGCCAGGCTGCCGCGGATGGGCACCTGCACCACCGCCAGCGCCAGGGTGGCGAGGCCCGTGGCCGCCACACCGGCCAGGGCCAGGGTGACGCCGCGCACCGCCTTCACCAGCCGGGGCCGGGGGCGCTGCTGGAATTCCAGTTCAGGCAGCCCGGCCTGCTGGCTGGGGCCGAAACGCACGCTGTCGCCGTCACTGAGCAGCAGTTCGCTCACCCGCCGGCCCTGCCACCAGAGCCCGTTGGTGGAACCGCTGTCCCGCAGCCGCCAGTGGCGGCCCACCTGCTCGAGCAGCGCGTGCTGCCGGCTCACGGCCGCGTGGGGAATGGACACCTGGCAGTCGGCGTCACGGCCGATGCGGTAGGCGCCACCGTGCAGGGACAGCCGCGTGCTGCCCTGGCCCGGCAGGTGCACCAGCAGCACCCCCTCCGTCATGCGCGTGGATCAGCGGGATGGATCATCGTCGTGCGCCATCGCCGTGGGGCGGCGCGAACAGGTCGATGAGGAAGCAGAACACGGCCAGGTTGATGGCCACATCGGCGAGGTTGAACACCGGGAAGGACACCGGCACCAGGGCCAGGAAATCGACCACGGCCCCCAGCCGCCAGCGATCGACGCCGTTGCCGACGGCACCGCCCAGCAGCAGGCCGAGGGCCAGGACCCGCGCCAGGCTCTGCGGTGTGCGGGGCTGCCGCCAGATCCATACCACCACGCCCAGGGCCACCGCCAGGCTCACCAGGCCGAGCAGCCTGGAGGAACCGCTGAACAGGCTGAAGGCGGCACCGGTGTTGGTGGTGTAGGTGAGCTCCAGCAGGCCGGGGATGAACGGGCGGCCCCCGGTACCTGCCAGATGATCACTGGCCCAGGCTTTGCTCAGCTGGTCGGCCAGCACCACCACGGTGGCCAGGCCCAGGCTGAGGCGGCGGCGTGGCCGGACTGGACCGCTCACGGTTGCACGAGCAGCACCCGCCGCAGGGCCAGGGCCACCACCGCCACGGCAGTGCACAACAACAGCTGGGAGGGGAGGGGCACCACGCTGAAACTCACCAGCAGCTGGAGGAGATCACCCCGCCAGCGACCGGCGAGGGCCCCCAGCAGCAGGTTCAGCACCCCGCAGAGCTGGATCACCAGCAGTCCGAAGGCTGCCGTTCCCGTCAGCTTGAGCACGTCGTTCATGCCCGGCTGGCGGGCCAGCTTGCCAGCCAGCCACCCGGCCGGCACGAAACCGGCCAGGTAGCCGAAACCCGGATCGAGCAGATAGCGCGCTCCACCCCCGCTGTGGAACACGGGCAGCTGCAGCAGACCGAGACTGAGATAGGCGACCGCCGCCAACAGGGCGCTGCGGTGGCCGCACACCAGAGCGGTGAGCAGCAGGGCGGGAACCTGCAGGGTGATCGGCAGGGCCACGACTTCCCAGCCGCCATCCTGGGCCGGCAGGGGCGCGGCGGCCTGGATCATGCCCCCGAGCAGAATGAACAGCAGGCCGGCAATGGCTCCGCTCCAGTTGGCCAGGGCCCTCAACGGCACAGCGTCCAGCTCGCACCAGTCTGAAGGGTGATGCACGCCCAGGTGATTCACGCTCTGGTGTTGCCAGCCGCGGTCTGCGGCCCCATGCCAGGGTGCCGGGCTGTGCCCCCGTCCTCACCTGGATCCCGATGGCTGACCCCATGGCTGAACCCAACCGTCCCGATGACGCTGCCGCAGCCTCCGGCCCACCTCTGACGGTGGGCCAGCGGGTGTGCCTGCGCGAGCGCCCGGCTTTCCTCAAGACGGCCGACCCGATGCCGATGCTGCGCCCCGCAGATCTGATCGACCGGGATGAGGTGGGGCAGGTGGTGGAGGTGCGGGCGCTGGGCATGGTCGCTGTTCGCTTTCGCCGCGGCAGTTTTCTTCTGGCTGCATCGGATCTCCAACCGCTCTGAGGCCATGGGGTCTCAGCCGCCAGCGGCTGTGACCGCCCCCGACCACACCCGTTCACCGGCCTCCAGGGCCGCCGCGGGACCGCAGAGGCTCAGCACGGGCTGGCTCAGCCACCGCTGGGCGGCGGCGCGCAGGTCGTCGGGAGTGAGCCGCCCGGCCCGCTCCAGGCATTCCTCCACATGCCCTTCGCCGAGCCCATGCCCCAGCACCAGGGCCTGGCGGTCGGCCACCTGAGCACAGGTCTGGCGGCCCATGGCGTCCTGGCCCCGGAACTTGGCCACCGCGAGCCTCAGGTCAGTCTCGTCGAGGGACTCGGCTGACAGCCGCTGCCATTCCTCCAGCAGGGCTTCGCAGGCTTCCCGGGCCCGCGCCAGCGAGCTGGAGAGATGGATCACGAACGGTGCGGCGGCGCAGCGGGGCGGCATGTGCACGCCCACGTCGTAGGCCAGGCCGCGCTGCTCGCGCATCACCTGGAAGAGTCGGCTGGACATGCCCAGTCCCAGATGGGCCTGAAGCAACCGCAGGGCCAGGGCGTCCGGGTGGCCCAGGGGCACGGTGGCCGCGCCCAGCATCACCACCAACTGCTCCGTGTCCTGCTCCTGCCGGGCCAGGCCGGCTCGGGGCGCCGCCGCCGCGCTCCAGGGCTCGGCGCGCGGAGCGCGGGTGGGCCACGGCCGGGCGGTGAGCAGCTCGGCGACCCGGCCCTCCAGCCGCTGATTGATGTCGCCGCAGAGCACCAGCAGGGCCCCGGCCTCAGCCAGCCCTTGCACCAGCGGTTGCAGCTGTTCGGGGCCGAGCCCCGCCAGCTCGTCCTCAACACCCATCGGATCGTGACCGTAGGCGCCGTCGCCGTAGAGCAGGTCGCGCAGTCCGTCATGGGCCAGCTGGAACGGGTCCTCCCGCTGGCGCTGCAGGTGCTGGAGGTTGAGCTCACGCTCCAGCTCCACCTGCGCGGGGCTGAGGATCGGCTCGGCGGCCATCGCCAGCAGCAGGGGCAGCAGATCCTCAGCGTCCTCGCTGGCGCACTTGAGACTGAGCACCAGGGCGTCTTCCGTCGCCTCCGAGCGCAGGCCGGCGCCGCGTCCCTCCACGAGTTCGGCCAGTGCCTCGGTGTCGTACGTGCCGGCACCGCGCGTCATGGTGCCGGCCAGCAGCTGCAT
>JBATEO010000176.1:0-2308 GCA_049664045.1 Prochlorococcaceae cyanobacterium | reverse complement strand
GCCGGGGGGAGCCTGGCCGCGGCTGGCCATGCGCAGCCTGCCGCCGCCTGCGGGGTCGCCGAACCAGTCGCCCTCCCAGGTCTCCGCCAGCAGCAGGGGGCCGGCACCGGGCTGATCGAGGCGCAGCGTGAACTCCGGCGTCAGACCGCTGAGCGGTCCGCGGATCGTGCCGCTGGCGTCCGCGAGTCCCTGCAGCTCAGCCCCCAGCAGCCGCGAGAGGCGCGACAGCGGGTAGCGGTAGAGCTGCAGACGCAGATCCAGGGGGCCGCTGCGCAGCCCCTGCTGCGCCGTCAGGGCGAGGGGCAGCGCCCCCTGGGCGGAGAGGTGCTCGCTGGCGAGGCGGTCGAGCAGCAGCCGCTGATCGCGCCAGCGCAGCTGGGCATCCCAGGGGCCCAGCAGGGGGTTGCCGGCCTGGCGCAGCTGGGTGAGCAGTTCAGGGCGGCTCCAGGTTCCGCCCAGCCGAAGGCTGCCCGTCAGCGCCGAGCCCAGCAGGTCGGGAGAGACCGTCTCATCGAGAGGGATGTCCCCAGGCTGCAGCAGCCAGGAGCCGCTGAGCGAGGGGGTGGGAGTGATCCGGCCGCTGGCGCGCAGCCAGGACTCCCGGGAGGCGAGCTCGAGCGTCTCCAGCACCACCGCGTCCGGCTGCCAGCGGGCCCGCAGGCCCATCTCGCCACGCTGCCGGTTCCAGCGCCAGCCACTGCGGGCCAGGCTGACGGCGGTGCCGTCGCATGTGAGCCGCGGACGGTCGAGGGTGAGCGCCGGCTGGCCCGTGCGGCTGCGCCAGCTGAGCTGACGCAGCCGCAGCTCGCCCTGGCAGTCCGGATCGCCGTCGCGCCAGCTGAGCCGCAGCTCACCATCAATGCGACCGTCGAGCTCACCACCGAGCCCCAGCAGTTCGGCCGGCCAGCGCAGGTCGACGCTACGGCTCAGCAACCGCCCCTGCCAGCGGCCGCTGCGCCAGTTGCCGCCTCCGCGCAGCTGCAGCTCGCCGGCCCCAGCCCTGCCTGCCGCCCCGGGACGGAGCTGCAGCAGCGCGGAGGCCTCACGGCGATGGGGCTCCAGCATCGCGCTGCCGCGCAGCGCCAGATCGGTGTCGGCGGGGGCGATGCGCAGGCGGGCGGGCTGGCGGAGCCGCAGGCGGACGGCCAGGCGGGGCGGCTCCAGGTCTGGATCAAGGCTGAGAAGACGCCAGTACCTGCCCTCGGCGTTGGGCCGCAGATCGGCCTCCACCCCCTCCAGGTTCACCTCCAGCACCGGCAGGCGGCGTCGCAGGCTGGCCAGGGGATCGAGACTGAGGCCGATCCCAGCCAGCTGCACACCGGACGGGTGGGAGGGCAGGGGCAGCACGCGGCTGGGCCCCAGCTGCAGCCCGCTCCAGCCCAGCCCCCGGTAGGCTCCGAGCTCGACCGGATGACCCAGCACGGCGCTGAGCTGGGCCTCCAGACGGGGCCGCTGGCGCTCGTAGAGGCCGGCGGCCAGGCGGTCGAGGGAGACCAGCGAGGCCGCTGCGGCGCCGCCGGCCAGGGCTGCGGCGACCAGAGCCATGCGCACAGCCCGGCCGGAGGGAGCCTGTCCGGAGGGTGGTTTTGGAGAGGACGGAGGCGGAGAGGCCGGAGGCGGCGAGGCGGGATCGGGGTTTGCCGGTGGCGGGCCCAGAGGTGGCAACTCCGCCATGAACCTGGAGAACCCGGAAGCGCCAGGGCCGCAATATAAGGGCCTGATCAAGGTGTTCCGGCATCCCCCCGGGCACCCGACCATGAGCAGCCCCCCATGAGCAGCCAACGATGAGCACCGATCCGATCCTGTTCGTGGCCGGTGAATGGCTGGGGGCCGCCAGCGGCCTGCTGGCGCTGCTCACCCTCGCTGCCTTCCTGCTGGGCTGGGGCACCCGCTTCCGGCTGGTGGGCGTCACCAGCTTCACGGCCCTGCTGGCCGTGTCCTGCCTGGCCTTCGCGGTGAGTTACCGGCCGCGGGTCACGGTGGCGGGTGCCGTGAGCGTGCCGGTGGTGTTCGACAACGGCACCGATCTGGTGGTGGCGGCAGCGCCCGGGGATCTCGACCCGGCCACCGCGGCCGCCACCGTGAACCAGCTGGCCCTGAACCTGCGCGGCAGCGGCCGCAGCACCCCGGATGGCCAGGTGCGGGTGCGCCTGCGCCATGTGGAACGGGTGGCCCCCGGCCTCAGCCGGCCGGTGGTGGTGGCCGAAGCCACCCGCGACTTCGCCGCGGGCACGGTGACGTTGACGCCGTGAGCCTGCCGGCCTGGCGGCTGCCGGGGCACGCCGCCGCCGAGGCGGCCGCCTTGCTC
>JBATEO010000175.1:0-8363 GCA_049664045.1 Prochlorococcaceae cyanobacterium | reverse complement strand
AGCACGAATGCGACCATCTCGACGGCGTGCTCTACCCCGATCGAATCGAGGAGCGTACGGCCTTCGGGTTCACCGCGGAACTGGAGGCAGCTGGTGTGCTGCCATCGCTGCCGCCGGAGTGAACAAGTATCGAGATGCTGGCCGGCAGGCTCCCGGGCCGGACGGAGAAATCCTGATAGCGCTCAATCCTCCTTGTCGGCAACACCGATGGGGAGGTGCTTGAGAGGGCGGCAGGCCGCTGGGAGGCTGAACCATCAGCTGGCTGGCCTCAGCGCTCTGCGCAATCGTGCAGCATCACGCAGCTGCAGGCTTCTCACCATGGCCAGGATCCGGTTGATCTCCGTGGGTTCCCGAGGAGATCTGCAGCCCTACCTGGCGATCCTGCTGGAACTCCAACGCCGCGGTCATCAGGTGACCATGATCGGCAGCGTCAATTTTCAGGCTGTGGCCGAGGCCCAGGCGGTGCCCTTCGTGCCGCTGCCAGGCGACTTCACCAAGCTGCTGCGATCGGACCAGGGCCTGAAGCTGATGCAGGGCAAGCCCGTGCGGCTGATCTCCGATGCACTGCTGAGCGAGCTGCTGGAAACGGCCCATACCGCGATGGAGGGCACGGATCTGCTGCTGGTCTCGCCGCTCTGCCTCTGGGGGTACCACCTGGCCGAGGCCACCGGCTGCCGCCTGGTGGTGCTGAGTCCCGTGCCGATCATGGCCACCGGCGATTTCCCCTTCCTGGGCTTCCCCGCATCACCCACCCGCGAGACCGGCGGCGGGCTAAGGCGACGGCTGCGCCGGCGCCTGAATCGCAGCAGCTACCGACTGGTGAGCCTGCTCAAGTGGCGTCAGGACGCCCGGGTGATTCAGGCCTTTCGCCGCGAACGTCTGGGGCTGAAGCCCCTGCCCTGGGGTGGTGCCCAGAGCCGCCGCACTCCGCCCGCTCACCTGGTGAATCCGCCGGTCCTGCATCTGATCAGCTCCCAGATGTTGCCGCGCCCGGCTGACTGGAAAGCGAGCGCCGCGCTCACCGGCTTCTGCTTCCTCGAGCCCCGTTCGCCCGAGGGGGCGATCCTCTCCACTCCCTACAGCCCTGATCGAGATCTGGCCGACTTTCTGGAGAACGGCCCTGCCCCCTTCTACGCCGGATTCGGCAGCATGATCACCCCCGACCCCGAGGCGCTGGCGACTGTCGTGGTGGAAGCGGCGCAGCAGGTCGGAGTGCGCCTGCTCCTCTCGCCTGGCTGGGGCCGGGTGGTGCCCCGCGCCGCCCTGCCAACCGATGTGTTCCTGCTGGACGAGTGCCCACACAGCTGGCTGTTCCCCAGGGTGCAGGCCGCCATTCACCACGGCGGCGCCGGCACAACAGCCGCCACCCTGCGCTACGGCATCCCCTCGACAGTGGTGGCGTTCTTTGCGGATCAGCCCGCCTGGGGGCGCATGCTTGAGCGGCTCGGCGTCAGCCCCGCCACCCACCGACGGAAGAGTCTCAGTGCCGAGGACCTGGCCGCGAGCATCCGGGCGCTGGCAAGCGAGCCACGCTTCCGCCAACGAGCGCAGGAGCTGCAGCAGTGCCTCGCCCGGGAAGACGGGGTGGCCTGCACCGTCGCGGCGATCGAGGCGCAGCTCGTCGGTGGCAGACGCTGATCCAGACCGACCGCAAGGTTCATCTGCAGCGAGGCCGAAGATGCCGGACTCGCTCCAGATGAAGGCTGTCCAGGCCAAGCGGCGCACTTCTCAGGGCGCCCAGCCCCACCGGCGATGGAGGTGTTCCATCCAGCCGCTGCAGCGATGGGTGAGGTGCTGGCAGGGCTCCCACCGAGCTGAAGCCCTTGCTTTGCTCACCCCGACCACCAGCCGGACGTGACAGCCCAGCCACTCCAGACTGGATGCCGCCATGACCTTCCATTGAGCATGAAAAAAGGCGCTCAGTTTCGGGCGCCTTTTGGCCGGTTGCCGGGTTTTGGACTCGCACCGCCCGGGTCGGGGCCTCTGACCTATGGATACACCTGCTGGCTGGCTGGGTCAGTGCGGCAAACCGATCAGCACTTGTGCCAGCTGCGGCTCACTCCTCCTCGTCGGCAGCGCCAATGGGAACGAGCTTGATCTGCTTGCGGCCGAGCTTGATCTCGAACTCATCGCCGGGCTGCAGCCCCAGCTGGGCTGTGTAGGCTTTGCCGACGAGCAGGTTGCCGTTGAACTGCACCTTGGTTTCATAGCTGAGCTTGCGACCAGCCTTGCCCCGGCCCTGCCCTGTTTCGCCAAGGGTCACGCCCTTGGCCTCCAGCAGGGCTTCGTAGAAGGCTGTGAAGTTCAGGCGTTCGGTGCCGTCCTTCTTGGTGCTCACATAGCCGCACTCGCGCACCAGTTCGGACTTGCTGGTATCGCCCATCTCCTTGACCTTGGCCAGGAGTTCGGAACCCGTGAACATGATCTGACGTCTGCTGAGTGTTACCCCACCATACAGACAGACTGGCTCATCGACACTCCCAGATCGGGGACTCCAATGACACGGCAACGTCGTATCTCCGCTGTGCCGAAATTTCTAGCCCAATCGCTGGAGCTGCAGCAACGCGGGCCACCTTCCCACATGGTGATGGAGCTGTTGCATCGATTAGGGAGGGCTTCCGTTGACGCTGCGACACCATCGCTCAACACTGACGTCGGCTCAGAAGTGAGCCGAGGCAAGCCTGTTCCGCAACGCCGCATGTTCCGCAGGATGCTGGCCCTGTTCTCCAGGGCCGACCCATGTCTCAGGGCTGCAGAAGAATGGAGCCAATGCCGGGCAGAGCGATGAGAGGGAGAGGACTGGCGGTGCTGCTCCTGTTGACGCTGCCCCTCTCCGCCGAAGCCGCCACGGTGCTGCGGGTCGGTGTCCTCGATGGCTCTCCCCCCTGCTCGATCCAGCAGGCCAGCGGCAAGTGGCAGGGCAGGGCGGTAGATCTCTGGGAGGTGATCGCCAGGCGCGAGCAAATCCCCTATGTGCTGAGCGGCTATCCCAACCCCAGAAGCCTTCTGGAGGCCGCCGGAAGTGCTCGCATCGATGTCGGGGTCGGTTGCCTTACCGTCGCGCCGGAGAGGGTGGGGCGGTATCGCTTCAGCCTGCCGTTTCAGGAGGAGGGCTTGGCTCTGCTGCTGCCAACCGATCGGTTGGCTGGCGGCCGGATGCTCCTGCAGTCGGTCTTCCATCCCCAGTTGCTGAGGGTGATGGCCGGCTATCTGCTGATGATCGCGCTGATCAGCTGGCTGGTGTGGCGCTACGAGCACCGAGGCGAGGCCCAGGAGACCCGCCGGGAGCAGCTGCGACGCTATGCCCTGGTGTTTCAAGTGCTGGCCTCCGGCCCCGGCACGAACGTGATCGTGACCCGCACCCGTGGCCATGCCCTGGTGCTGCTCAGCTGGCTGGTGAGGATCATCGGGGCCTCGCTGATCGTGAGCACGATCACCCTGGAGGTGTTGCGACAGCCGCCAGCGAGCGGATTCCAGCCCCGCTCGCTGACGGACCTGGCAGGGCGGCGGATCGCCGTGCGGCCTGGCAGCGTCAGCGCCCAGCTGCTGCTGCAACCACCCCTGCTGGGCACTGTGAACGAGGTGCCATTGCCCAACCTGGCCGGTGCACCGGAGCTGCTGTTGAAGGGGCACGCCGATGCGGTGCTCGCTGATGAGCAGCAGCTTCGCTTCGTGCTTGATCACGCCCCGCTGGCGCAGCGATCCCGCCTGCGGCTGGCACTGCAAGGCACCAACCGTGAATCACAGGCGTTCGTGCTCTCCCCCGGACTGGAGCCATCGCTGGTGTTGCGGATCGACCGAGCCATCAGCCAGGCCAAGCGCGATGGTCTGGTGCGCTGAGCCCTGCCTCTCCGACGGCTCTCTTGCACGCTTGCCGATCGCTGCGGGCATCGCCGCTGATCTCGGTGCAGCGGGGATGCCACGGAAGCCAGAGCTGTGGATCATCGAGGCAGTGATGGCTTCTCCCTGGATCGATTCCCAGCGGCCACCTCAAGACTCGTGGCCGCGACCCAGCAGGCGATGCGGAGCCGGCGCGGCCCTGGGCGAATGGCCTTCCACTCCTGAGTGCAGCCTTCAGCCATCGATCTCCCAGAGATACAGGCTCGCCGTCTTGTGGAGGATCTGGAGGGAGAAGGATCGTGAGCAGGCTGTGCCTGCATAGCCGTAGCAGACATGCAGAGGCAGCAGGTGCTCCTCCCGGGGATGGCAATAGCGCGCAGACGGTGCCGACTCCCAGTGCAGGAGCCGTTGCTCCCGCTCGGCTTCCGGGAGTTCCGGGTTGGAGCAGGTGTCCTGGAGCCACTCCTCGAAGGCCAGATTCATGCCCCGGGTGTCATCGGTGTCGGGCGTGGAGAACGCCCTCATGTTGTGAAACGAGAATCCGGAGCCGATCAGCAGCAAGGAGCCATTCTCCAGATCTCGCAGCGCGCGGCCAAGCGCGATGTGCTCGGCGGGATCGAGGCTGCGGACCAGGGAGAGCTGCACGCAGGGGATGTCCGCCTGCGGAACCATGATCTTCAGGGGCACGAACAGACCGTGATCGAAGCCCCTGGAGGCATCGAGTTTCACGGCGATGCCGTTGGCCGCGAGAGTTTGGGCAATGCGTCGCGCCAGTTGGGGTTCACCCAGACAGGGATAGCTGATCGCATACGCCTCCGGCGGGAAGCCGACGTAGTCGTGGATGAGCGCCGGCGTGGGGCCTGCAGTGAGAGTCGGTTGGCGTTCCTCCCAATGGGCGCTGACGACGACGATGGCGGAGGGCCATTCGATGGCCTGGGCGATCTCCTGCAAGCGCGCCACCATCTCCGCATGGGACTTCTCCCCCAGAAGCGGCAGGGGGCCGGCGCCATGCGAGAGGTAGAGCGCCCTGCGCCGCTGACTCATGGCGCTTTCCCGCTGGAGGCGTTTCGGCTGATCGCGGTGACTGCGGCAACCTCCACCCCGCGGGTCGCGGAGATCAATGCGCCGACGAGTCCAAGGGCTGCTGCCAGTCGATAGGCCAGCTGCTGAGCGCCCAGAAAGGCGTCCAGCTCCGGTCCGGCCAGCCGGGCCCCCACCGCCCCTGCCAGGGCGGCTTCGGCCCCGACAGCCCCGAGACCCTGGGCGTGAAGGGTGGATGCCAGGCCCGCGCCGATCGCCTGTCCGAAGTTGCGCGCCATCGACAGGAAACCGATGGCCACACTCAGGTGATCGGCAGGAACCGTGTTGAGTGTGGCGCTGTTGTTGGGTGGATGGAAGAGGCCGCTGCCCATGACCAGCAGCACCAGTGGGAGGAGGATGGCAGGAATGGAAGCGTCGGGACTCAGCCGGGACAGGGTGACCAGGCCTGCGCCAACCCTGTCCTGGCCTGTGATCACAGCACCATGGCCCCGTGGTCGGGCTGGGTTTTCCAGGGTTTCCCTAAACACCTCCATGGCGCTGACATCCAGATCGCCGAGATCTTTAGACTACATTGGCAGAGAATGATGAGGTCTGATGACTAAGTAAAATGTATTTCTGAATTTAAGATGCGTGCGTTGCGTAGTCATGGCATAAGGCTATTGGTCTAATGCTTGTTGGCGCGAGTCGATGGCATGGCTAAGCGCCATTCTGGCCTTGTATCGACCCCAGCCATGGTCCTTATTATGTTCGATTTAGCCGTGGCCTTGATTCCTTGGTCAGGTTTCTTGCGCGTTGCAATACCTTCTCGGCGAGGCTCATGAGCTGTACTTCGGCTTGCGGATTGCTTGGAAAGCCAATCACGAAGACCAGCCTGCCACTTTGCACTGCAATGGTGGCAAATGTCGCGGAATAGCCTTTCGCCTTCAGTTTCATGCTCGCCTGGTCCACCCCAAGCTGCCTTGCACGATCCAGCGGATTTCGGCCCAAATGCTCTTGGGTTACGGTCATAAAGACCTGCGTTGCCTCAGGTTTTGACTGTGATAAGAATGCGTCGAGTTCTATACCACCCTTGTAGCTCGACAACCCTGCGTAGAGGCAGTAGAAGTCGGTTGAAGGCATGCTATTGCTGACGGGCTTATTTGCCCCTGAGATTCCTGCCAACGCAAAGTCTTCTGGCGAGAGCAGTTGGCAAAGATCGACCCCTTGTACAAGGAGCTGTGCTTCTGCAAGATAGTGGGTGGAGACTTGATCGCCCCATGCACGTGCAGGGAGCAAGCTGAGAAAGACAAAGCATGAAGCTATTCTCAGTGCCCGCCCCCTTAGCCTATATGTGTTGGGCTGCATTCGTGATCCACAGCTTTTGCCTAGCTTAGCGCGCCACCCCTGTCAATGCAATCTAGAGTTGTGGTAATGCCGATCCCATTAGCTGCTTCTGCCGCCGGATGGGGGATTATCCTCGCTCTGAGCCTGGGATTATGGTTTTCGATGGCCTCCCCACTTTTAAGGATTCAAGGATTCTATCGATTGTTGTCGTCTTGCTCCAGCTCCCCAGGCAGTCTCGCAAGTAGGTCTACCGCTAAGATGCGGTGGTTGGTGACTGCACAGCAGAAGTCACTTATTAGGCAGGGGAGCAACCCATAGTGCTGGCTGCTTGAGTTGGACATGCACATGCTCAAGGAGCTGAAGAAGCGAAGCTTCTGTACCGCGAGCGGTGTTTCATGGCCTTCCTGGTCCGGCAGGGCCCTTCCGGGTCGCTCAACTGCGATCGTTTGCTGTGAACGAATCGGAGCCACAGGATTCGAACCTGCACACCTAGTGCTCTCAAGCTGATGTCCTCAGCTCAGTTGCCCGCATCACGGCTGGATCAACATGCTCTGGGGACGCCACCACACCATGCGCTGCACAGAGCACCTGGCCGGCTTCCTGGCCATCGCCCTGGGCACGGGCGCCTGCCAGCCGTCCCTCCCGACGAAGCCCGAGCAGAAGGAGGTGAAGATCAGCCGCGACCTCGACTGTGGAGGCAAGCCCTTCCAGGAGGGTCGGGAGGTGCACCTGCTGGTGAAGGACGACGGGATCCGGATCAGCAATTGCCGGATCACGGGCACCATCCGGGTCCTCGGTCTCACCCGCAACGGCAACGGCGCCGCCAACCGGGAATCCAGCTACCGCCCTGGCCACACCCAGCGGGCCCAGGACGCGGCTTCCCGTGGCGTGATCATCGAAGGCAACACCATCATCAGCACCTACACCATCCCCATCTACGCCGGCCCCGGGGTGACCGACCTCACGATCCGCGGCAACACCTTCCAGGGGAAGGGCAAGAGCGTGGTGGTCTACCTCGACGCCGAGAGCGCCCGCAACACGATCGAGGGCAACACCTTCGCCTTCCGCTCCCTGGTCCGCGAGGTGGTGGCCGTCGATGGTTCCGCGCAGAACCGCATCGCCGACAACGACTTCCAGCGGATCGACCGCGGCGGCATCTACCTCTACCGGAACTGCGGTGAGGCCGGTGCCGTGCGCCACCAGCCGCCCAGGGAGAACATCATCGAGGGCAACCGCTTCGCCACCGGTACCTTGCTGCCCCTGATCACCCATCGGGTGCCCTACCGCCCGGCCGCGATCGTCCTGGGCAGCCGCAACGGCTCCGCCAGTTATTGCGACGACGACAAGGGCTACAGCTTCGGCTCCAGCGCCGATGACCGGGACCAAGCGGATTTCAACATCGTGCGCGCCAACATCTTCACCGGGTCCGGTCGTCAGGTGGTGGACAACGGCAAACAGAATGCCGTCCAGAGCATCGGATCAGCACGCTGAGTCCACGACTGGTGCAGTGCAATAGACCACTGGTGCAGCGAAGCAGGCCTGCCGCATCACCTCCAGCTGCCCATCCGCCAGTGGGCGATGCTCGCACAGCCGGCTGCTCCAGATCGTTCCCGCCAGCAGCTCCTCGCTGGAGACCAGGGCCATGTCCTGCCCCTCCAGCAGCTGCAGCCGCTCCAGCGGCACGCTGAGCTCGACCCGGAACACATGGGCCAGGCGCCGTGGGTGGTGGTGCTGCAGCCAGTACTGCAGCTCCCCTGGTTCCCAGGAGATCTCTTCGAGCAGCTCCCGGCGCAGGGCCTGCTGAGCAGTCTCACCGGGATCGAGATGGCCGCCGAACAGCCCCCAGCACCCCGGCGCCACGATGCCGGGGATGTCATCGCGCAGCTGCATCAGCCAGCGGCCCTGGCGGTGCAGCATCGCCAGGGCGACTTCGATGGTCATCAGCTCAGCTCGTCCAGCGCGATCGGCGCTGCCCTCCGCACAGGGCAGCTGCGCCCCATGATCGGTTCAGCCGGCACCGCAGCGCTGCGCCGATGCCCGAGATTCCCCTGCGCCCCTACGACTACACGCCCCAGCTGGGCTGGTCGTCGACGCGCTGGGAGACGTTCCGCACCTGCCGGCGGCGCTACTTCTACCAGTACTACGCCCGCTACGACCAG
>JBATEO010000174.1:0-5328 GCA_049664045.1 Prochlorococcaceae cyanobacterium | reverse complement strand
GGGCCCGAGCGGCTCGGCCAGGCCGCCTTCCGCTCCGGCGGTGGCGATGCGCAGGACCGGTTGAGGCCGCAGCACCCCCGGTGGCACCTGTTCAGCCGGATCCAGGCCGCTGCCGATCAGAGCGTCGAGGGCCACCCCAGCCTCCTGGAGCACCTCCAGCCGCAGGCGTGGCGTGGCCGTGAGCACCCGGGCGGCGCGGGCCAGGCGCAGTGCCTCCGGGTCGGCGGCGCTGGCGAAGATGCCGTCACAGTCCGCCAGGTCCTGCCAGGGCAGCGGGTCGTCAGCCCGGGGGGTCAGGCGTTCGCCGATCACCACGATGCTGCGCTCGCCGGAGCGGTCGCTCAGGCTCACGCCGCGGCGGGTGGGGACGTTCCGCCAGGCCACGTGCAGGTCGAGACCCAGTTCGCCGAGCCGCTGCGCCGCTGCCTCCCCCACCGCGTCGCGGCCCAGGGCCGTGAAGAACCGCACCGGCGAGCCGGTGAGGCGGGCCAGCTGCACCGCCGCCACGGCCCCGGCCCCGCCAGGCAGATCAAGACAGTCCTGGGCCCACTGCACCAGCCCGGCACGGGGCAGGCTCTCCAGGGCCAGGAAGGTCACCACTTCCACATGCCCCACCACGGCCAGCCGCAGGGGCCGCAGCGCAGGCAGCTGTTCGAGGGGCAAGGGCTTTAGCCGGGGGGACATGTGGAAGTGGTGACTGGTTCTGCCCGGAGGCCCCGGTCTGTCCCGGAGGGCAGGGTGACGCCGTGACTGTGTGCGTCGATCCTCACCTGGCGCGCATTCGTGTCCGTCGCCACGCCAATGGCGACACTTCGTCGTGATTCTTCACGAATCAAGCTCTGCCGCCATGCCCCTTTCACGACGCATCGAGCTGGCACCCGTGTCGCACAACCGCGCCGGCGCCACCCTCTTCTCCGAACCCCTGCCCAGCGACGAAACCCTGATCGCCGAGATCAGCACCGCAACCAGCTGCAGCCTCTTCTGCCACCGCCGACAGACCGACCAGTTGCGCGTGCTGCGCGGAGCCATGGATCTGCTCGTGCTCGAGAACCGGCACCTGCGCCGCATCACCCTCAGGGAGGACGAGCCCACCTGGGTGCGCATCCCCCCCGGCGTGCCCCACGGTGCCATCAACCGCAGCACCACCCCGGCCGTGGTGGTGAACGCCGTGATCCGCCATGGCCCCAGCGACCCCCGCGACTACCGCCCGCGGCCGCTGCCCGGTGCCCTGGCTCGCCAGTGGGAAGCGTTGCTGGCAGGCTGAGGCGCTGCCAAGCCCGGCGGCTGGGCTGCTGCGCACGCCCTGGCTGCGCTAGGGATGGTGCCATTGCCCGCGCCCGGCCCAGCGATGGAGAGCAGCTCCCAACCCACCCCTGAGGGCTCCGGCATTGCCGGGCCCGCCAACCGTGAGCAGATCCTCGCCGCCTCCAGCGGCTGGGTGGCCGTGCTGCTCAACATCGTGCCCGGCATCGGCACGGGCTACATCTACCAACGCCGCTGGCGGGCCTACTGGCTCACCAGCGCTGCGGCGGGGCTGTGGTTCGTGGTCGGGGCCCTGCAGGACGCCGGCACCGATCCGGTGCTGATGCCCGATCTGCTGCAGCGCAATCAGCTGGTGGGTCTGGCGGGATTTCTGGTGCTGGCCCTCGTCACGGCCGTGGAAGCCGGCCTCGCGGCGCGCCGCAGCCGCACCTGATCCGTTTTCGTCCCGCCGCCGCCGCCCCATCCCCTTGCGTCTGCTGCACACGTCCGACTGGCATCTCGGCCGCCAGTTCCATGGCCTATCGCTCCTGGATGAGCAGGCCCGGTCAATGGACCGACTGGTGGAGCTGGCCGCCGTGGCGGCCGTGGATCTGGTGGTGATCGCCGGTGACCTCTACGACCGCGCCATTCCACCGGCCGACGCCGTGCGCCTGTTCACCGACACCCTGGCGCGGCTGCGGGCCACCGGCGCCACGGTGGTGGCGATCGCCGGCAACCACGACTCCCACGTCCGCGTGTCGGTGTACGACGAACTGCTCGCCGCCCAGGGGGTGACCATCCGCGGACGCTGGCAGCGGGCCGCCGATCCGGTGCTGGTGCACCCCCGGGATGGTGGCGCGGCTGTGGCGGTGTACCCCCTCCCCTATCTCGAGCCGCTGCTCGACGGGCCCGAACTGCAGCTGGCGGCAGGAGCAGCACAGAGGGTGGCAGCAGAGGGGGAGAGCCCTCGCCCCGGACGCGTCGATCACCAGCAGGCGATGGACTGCGCCCTGCTGCCCATCCACGCCGATCTCGCCCGGCGTCCCGGCTGCCGCTCGGTGCTGGTGGCCCATGCCTTCGTGGCCGGGGGACGCACCAGCGAATCGGAGCGGGATCTGTCGGTGGGCAACGCGGAGGCGGTGGCGGTGCCCAGCTTTGCCCGCTTCGACTACGTGGCCCTGGGCCATCTGCACGGCTCCCAGGAGCTCGACGGCCCCCGCCTGGCCTACAGCGGCACCCCCCTCCCCTATTCGTTCTCCGAGCAGCACCACGTCAAGAGCGTGCGCCTGGTGGAGCTGGATGCCCAGGGCAGGCCCTCGGTGGAGGTGGTGCCCCTGGACGTGGGACGCCCCCTGCGCACGCTCGAAGGAGAGCTGGAGCGGCTGCTGGCCGACCCACGCCTCGAGGAGGCCCGGGAAGCGTGGGTGCGGGCGCTGCTGACCGATGAACAGTTGCCGCTGCAGGCCATGGCGCGGCTGCGGCAGCGTTTCCCCCACGCGGTGGAGCTGCGCCACCAGCCGCCAGAAAGCACATCTCTGATCGCCAGCGAACGCAGCCAGCGCATCCTGCGGGCCAGCGATCCCCTGCAGCGCACCCTGGCGTTCTTCGCCGATCAGCAGGGCCGTGCCGCCGACCCGGAAGAGGAGCGCCTGCTGCGCGAGGCCCTGGCCCAGGCGGCCGCACGCCGTCCGTGAGACCCCACCTCCTGGAGCTGGAGGCCTTCGGGCCCTATGCCGATCCGGTGACGATCGACTTCGATCCGCTCGCCCGCGAAGGGGTGTTCCTGATCCACGGCAACACCGGGGCGGGCAAGACCTACCTCCTGGATGCCCTCTGTTACGCGCTCTATGGGGAGGTGTCGGGAGAGCGCAGCGTCAAGGGGCTGCGCTCGCAGCATGCCGCCCCAACGGCGGTGCCACGGGTGGCCCTTGAGTTCTCCACTCCTTCGGGGCGCTGGCGGGTGGAGCGCCAGGCCGCCTGCGAGCTGGCCAAGGTGCGCGGCATCGGCACCACACAGCGCAACGCCCGCGCCGCCCTCTTCCGCGTCGGCGCCGGGGGGGTGGAAGCGGTGGCCAGCGGACCGGCCGAGGTGCTGCGTGAGGTGGTGGGGCAGCTCGGCCTCGATGCCGGCCAGTTCCGCCAGGTGATTCTTCTGCCCCAGGGCCGTTTCGCCGAGGTGCTGCGCGCCCGGCCCGAGGAGCGCGAGGCGCTGCTCAAGACCCTCTTCGACACCGGGCTCTACGAACGAACCGCAGCCTGGCTGGAGGATCAGTCACGCGCTGCCCTGGGCGATCTTCTGGATCGACGCCGGCGGCTGGAGAGCTGGCGCGAGGAGGCCTGGCGCCTGGCGGAGCCCTGGCTCGCCAGCAGCGACACCGCTCCCGAGCCCATGGGCGGCCCCCCGGCCGGCCAGGAGCAACTGGAGGGGCTGCTGACCGCCGTCGCCGCCCAGCTGGCCGAGGCCGATCAGCGGCACCGGGCCTTTGATGCCGCCTTCGAGCAGGCCCGCCTCCAGGAGCTCACCGTGCTGGCCGCTGCCGAGCGCTGGGACCGGCGCGCCGAGGCCCGGCGTCGCCTGGCGGAGCTGCAGAGCCAGGCTGCCCGGATCGCCGCCCTCCAGGAGAGCCTCAGCGTGGCCCTGCGCGCCGAGGCGGCGCGACCCAGCCTGCGCGCCTGGCGTCAGGCCAGCGAGGATTGCAAGACCCTCGAGCAGCGGGGCGCTGATCTGCTCGCCCGCGCCCGCCACTGCCGCGACCGGGGTGTGGGCCTGCCGGATGCGGTGGTGGCCCTGGACCTGCTGCAGCTGCCGCCTCCGGCGGCGCTGACCGCCGCCCTCAGCGGCCTGGCCGCCCTCCGCGTGGAACTGGAGGCCCTGCTGGCTCTGCAGGCCGAACTCAGCCAGGCCCGGCAGCTACAGGCCAAGGCCCAGGCGGTGCTGGACGAGGTCCAGGCGCGGCTGGCCCGCGGACAGGAGCTGCTGGCCGCCTGCCGCGCCCGCCTGCCCGTGCAGGAGCGGGAGGCACAGGAGGCCCGCTCCGCCGCCGACCGGCTGCCGGGGCTGGAACAGGAACGCCAGCGGGCGGAAGTGCTGGTGCAGAGGGTGGATGCCCTGCAGCACGTGATCCAGCGCGAGCAGCAGGCGCTGCAACGCCACCACCTGGGCCATCTGGAGCTGATCGCCTGCCGGGAGCGGGAGCTGGCCCTGCGGGAGCGCCAGCTGGCGGGCATGGCGGCCCAGCTGGCCAGTGACCTGACGCCTGGGGTGCCCTGCCCGGTGTGCGGGTCCCGGCAGCACCCCCGGCGGGCCGCCGCCGACCAGGGGCTGGTGGCTACCGCGGAGCTCGATGGGGCCCGCGCCCTGGTGGGCCGTGCCGAGGCCAACCAGGGCGCCCTGCAGGCAGCCCTTGCCCGCTGCCAGGCCGAGCGCCAGGCGCTGGAGGAGCAGGTGAGCGGCGTGGATGGCCAGGCCGCCTGCCTCGCCCGGGCCACCGCCACGGCGGCCCGGGATCAGGCCCAGGCCCTGGCGGCGCAGCTGCCGCAGCGGGAGGCGGACTGGCAGACCACCGCCAGGCAGCAGGAGACCTTCCAGCAGCGTCTGGATGAGCTGCAGCGGCAGCAGGCGACTGCCGCCGAACGCCACCGGGCCGAGCAGCAGCGCTGCGCCGGCCTGGCCGCCCGCCTGGAGGCCCGGCTCGCGGAGCAGCTTGACCCCAGCCAGGCCCTCGCCGCCCTGGACGACCTGGTGCCTGCGCTCGAGCAGCTGGCCGCCCAGCTCGGCCCCCTCACCGCCGCCCGCAGTCGCCTGGAGGAAGCCCGGCGCCGGCTCGACGGCGACCTGACCGCCACGGGCTTCAACGACCTGCAGGCCCTCGAGGCCGCCCTGGTGGAACCGGCGGTGCGCGAGGGATGGGAGCAGACGATCCAGTCCCACGGCCAGGAACGCCACCGGCTCGAGGGGGTGCTGGCCGCGCCCGACCTGCAGGACCTGCCGGAGCAGCGCCCCGACAGCTCCGCCGCTGCCGCCGCCCTCGCCGAGGCCGACGGCCAGCGCAACACCGCCCTGGAGCGCCGCACCCGCGCCGAGGT
>JBATEO010000173.1:0-5462 GCA_049664045.1 Prochlorococcaceae cyanobacterium | reverse complement strand
GGAGGCGGCACCAGGGCCAGGGTGCGGTCGGCGCGCGGCACCGGACCGGTGCTCTCCGGCATCGGCAGGGCCTGCAGCGCCGCCAGGGACTGGCTCGCCGAGCCGAAGCGGCGCTGGGGGTCGGTGGCCAGCAGGCGCTCCAGGGCGGACTGCAGGGCAGGCTCCTCGCCCAGCGAGGCGGGCCAGCGCCAGCCCATCGTGGTGGGGTCGAGCAGCCGCTCGGGCGGATCGCCGCTGAGCAGCACCAGGGCCGTCACGCCCAGGGCATGGAGATCCATCCAGGCCTCAGGCCGCTCGCTGCCGGCCGCCTGCGGCGGGGCGTAGCCGGGCGTGACCGCCACACCACCGGCCACCAGGCCGTAGTCGAGCAGCACCGGCAGACCGTCGCTGTCCCGGCGCAGCAGATTGGCCGGGCAGAGGTCGCCGTGCACCAGTTTCTGGCCATGCAGCACCGCCAGCACGGGCAGGATCTGGCGCAGCAGCAGCAGCACCTCGCCGGCGCCGAACACCATCTGGCGCTGGCCCCGCGCCGCCAGCAGTTCCGCCAGGGTGCGGCCGGCCTGCCACTCGCGCACCAGCCAGAGGCGTCCGTCCTGGCTGATGGCCCCCCCGAGCCGCGGCACCTGCGGGTGCAGCACCCCCTGCAGCCGTCCCCAGCGCTCGCGGGCCCGCTGCTGGTCGTGCTCCGGCCCGAGCTCGCGCAGCACCACGGGGGCATCGGCGGCGAGCTGGTCGCAACCCCGCCATACCGCCCCCTGGGAACCCCCTCCCAGCCTCTCCTCGAGGCGGTAGCGCTCGCCGATCAGGGTGCCGGCCCCGGGCGCGCCGGTGGCGGCCGGCTGGGAGGCCTGATCGGAGGCCCGATCGGAGGCCGGCTCGGAGTGGGATGCCATCAGGCGGCGGCCACCGCAGCTGTGCGATCAGGTTGCCGCAACCCGCGCCCGGCCAGCCAGTCGCGGTCGTAGAGCCGGGACCGGTAGCGGTCGCCGCTGTCGCACAGCACGGTGACGATCGTGTGGCCCGGCCCCAGCCGGCGGGCGGTCTCCACCGCCGCGGCCACGTTGATGCCCACCGAGCCGCCCATGAACAGTCCCTCGCGCCAGAGCAGCTGATAGATGGTGTCGAGGGCGGCCTGGTCGGCGACGCGCACGGCGTCGTCGATGGGGGCCCCCTCCAGATTGGCGGTCACGCGGCTGTTGCCGATGCCCTCGGTCACCGAGCTGCCCTCGCTGGTCAGTTCGCCCGTCCTGGCCCAGGCATACAGGGCGCTGCCGTGGGGATCGGCCAGCACGCAGCGCACCCTGGGGTTGCGCTCCTTGAGGAACAGGGCCACGCCGGCATAGGTGCCGCCGGTGCCGGTGGCCGCCACCCAGGCGTCCACCCGCCCGCCGGTCTGCTCCCAGATCTCCGGGCCGGTGGTGCGGTAGTGGGCGCGGCGGTTGGCCAGGTTGTCGAACTGGTTGGCCCACACGGCGCCAGGGGTCTCGGCGGCGATGCGGCCCGAGAGCTTCACGTAGTTGTTGGGGTCGCGGTACGGCACCGCCGGCACCGTGCGCACCTCGGCCCCCAGGCTGCGCAGCAGGCCGATCTTCTCGGCCGACTGGGTGTCGGGAATCACGATCAGGGCCTTGTAGCCCCGGGCATTGCAGATGTGGGTGAGGCCGATGCCGGTGTTGCCCGCGGTTCCCTCCACCACCGTGCCGCCGGGCTGGAGCAGACCCTGCTCCTCGGCTTCGAGCAGGATGCCCAGGGCGGCGCGGTCCTTCACCGACCCCCCGGGGTTCATGAATTCGGCCTTGCCGAGGATCTCGCAGCCGGTGAGCTCACTGAGGGCGCGCAGGCGGATCAGCGGGGTGCGGCCCACCGCGCCGACAAACCCCTCGGTGATCCCGCCCATCGTGCTGCAGCCGCGTGGCCGGATCGTAGGCAAGCTCCCTAACGTCGGGCCTGCGGCGGGCGTTCCATGACCAGCGGCCTGATCACCGGCGACCCGCCGGCAACCGCCCGGCTGACCGCCCGCCTGGCCGCCGTGCGCGCCCGCAGCCTGGAGCTGATCGAGCCGCTGGAACCGGAGGATCTCTGCCTGCAGGGCATGGCCGACGCCAGCCCGCCCAAGTGGCACCTGGGCCACACCACCTGGTTCTTCGAGCAGTTCGTGCTCAAGCCCCAGCTGGCTGCCGGCCTGCCGCTGGCCCACGAGCCCGCCCCCGAGGCCTGGGGCTATCTGTTCAACAGCTACTACGACGCCGTCGGCGAGCGGCACCCGCGGCCCCAGCGGGGGCTGCTGAGCCGGCCGCCGATCACCGCCGTGCTGGCCTGGCGCCAGCGGGTGGACGCAGCCCTGGCCAGGCTGCCGGAGCTGCTGGAGCGCTGCGAGCCACGCCGGGCCGCGGCGGTGCGGGCCCTGCTGGAGCTGGGCCTGCAGCACGAGCAGCAGCACCAGGAGCTGCTGCTGATGGACCTGCTGGACGGCTTCAGCCGCAACCCGCTCGCTCCCGCCTACGACGCCGGTGCCGAAGGACCGCAAGCGCTCTGGGAGCGGCGCCTGAGCGGCGCGGCCACCGCCGGCGAGCCCGCGGACGGCTGGCTGCAGTGGCGCGGCGGGCTGGTGGAGATCGGCCACCCGGGCGGCGGCGGTGATGGGAGGGCCAGCGGCAGCGGCTTCCACTTCGACAACGAGACACCCCGCCACCGCGTCTGGCTGGAGCCCTTCGCCCTGGCTCCGCGCCTGGTGAGCAACGCCGACTACGCCGGCTTCATCGCCGACGGCGGCTACGGGCGCCCGGAGCTGTGGATGAGCGAGGGCTGGGCCGTCTGCCAGCAGCGGGGCTGGAGCTCCCCGCGCTACTGGCGCGGCGAGGCCGAGTTCACCCTGGCGGGCCTGCGGCCGCGCCGGCCCGAGGCACCGGTGCGGCACCTCAGCTGGTTCGAAGCCGACGCCTACGCCCGCTGGGCGGGAGCACGGCTGCCCAGCGAGGCCGAGTGGGAGGTGGCGGCCTCACAGCAGGCAGCGGCGGGGGGACTGCCCCAGGCCTTCGGGCTGCTATGGCAGTGGACCGGCAGCCCCTACCGGCCCTACCCCGGCTTCCGGCCTGCCTCCGGCGCCGTGGGCGAATACAACGGCAAGTTCATGAGTTCCCAGTTCGTGCTGCGCGGCAGCTGCTTCCTCACCCCCAGCGGCCACGCGCGCGCCACCTACCGCAACTTCTTCCCCCCGGCCTGCCGCTGGATGGCGGCGGGGGTGCGCCTGGCCCGCGATGGCCACGCGGCGCTGCCCAGCGAACCCTTCCCGGCGCCATGAGCCTCACCAGCACCCGTCCGCGGCTGATCGACCTGCATCCAGCCCCCGCCGACATCAGCGCCCTGGTGCGGGCCGGCATGGAGCGGCGGCCCCGCCAGCTGCCCGCCTGGCTGCTCTACGACGCCGAGGGCTCGCGCCTGTTCGAGGCGATCTGCGAACAGCCCGAATACAGCCTCACCCGCACGGAAGTGGCGCTGCTCGAGCGCTGCGGGGAGGAGATCGCGGCGGCCATCGGCCAGCCGGTGCCGGTGGTGCTGGAGTTCGGCGCCGGCAATGCCCGCAAGGCCGGGCCGCTGCTGGCGGCCCTGCGCCCCCCCGCCTACCTGGCCCTGGACATCAGCCGCAGCGCCCTCGAGGCCACCTGCGCCGCGCTGCAGGCCGCCCATCCGGCCACCGAGGTGCTGGGGGTGTGCTGCGACTACAACGCCGAGCCGGCCCTGCCGGCCCTCCCCGAACTGGCGGGCCGGCGCCGGCTGGGCTTCTACCCCGGCAGCTCGATCGGCAACTTCGATCCGGCGGAGGCGAAGGCGTTGCTGACGCAGTTCCGCCGCCTGCTGGGCCCCGGCGGGCAGCTGCTGATCGGCATCGACCAGCCCAAGGCCGCTGAGCGCCTGGAGGCCGCCTACGACGATGCCGCCGGCGTCTCGGCGGCCTTCGCCATGAATCTGCTGGCCCGCCTGAACCGCGACCTGGGCGGCAGCTTCGATCCCGCCGCTTTCCGCTACCGGGCCCGCTGGCAGCCGCGCCACAGCCGCGTCGCCATGGCCCTGGTGAGCCTGCGCGAGCAGACGGTGGAGCTGGCCGGACGGCGCTGGACCTTCGCCGCCGGGGAGGAGCTGATCACCGAATACAGCGTGAAATACACCCCCGAGGCGTTTCTGCGGCTGGCCGGGGTGGCCGGCTGGCGGCCGCTGGGGCGCTGGAGCGACGCGGCCGGGGATCTGTCGCTTCATCTGCTGGGCCAGGCCGGTGCTGCCCAGGCAGACTCGGTCTGAGCCCCGCTCCGTTGCCGCCATGTCGAGGGAAGCCCAGCGCCAGGCCGTACGCGCCGTGCGTGAAGGCCTGATCGCCCAGCTGGAGGAGCTCTACGCCGCCAGCTTCGAGAAGATCGCCGGCCAGGATCTCGGTGAGGGCGGCATCGCCCGCCTCACCCAGCTGCTGCTGCGCTCCCGGGAGGCGGCGATCACCCCCCTGCAGGAGGAGATCGAGGCGCCGCTCATCACCCGCGCCCCCACCTCCGACACCGACACCGATACCGCCACTGACACAACCAACGACAGCGCCACCGAGCCCCCCGCCCAGCCATGACAGAAAGCGACTGGTTCAGCCGGCTGGAGCAGCAGCTCGAGCAGCAGCTCGACTCCTTTCTGCGCGCCAACCCCGAGCAGGAGCGGCTGCTGCGCCAGCAGGAGCGGCAGGAACGCCAGCTGCGCCTGCGCCGTCGCCGGCTCGACCTGCAGACCAGCGCCGAGCAGACCCGGTCGGAACTGCTGCATCTGGCCGGCGAGATCGGCGAGTGGCAGCAGCGGGTGGAGCGGGCCCGGGCCGCCGGTGCCGCCGAGCTGGCGGAGCGGGCAGAGCTGCATGTGGCCGAACTGCGCGCCCGCGGCCGCGACCGCTGGCAGGCCCTGGGCGAACTGGGGGCGGCCTTCCGCAAGGTGGAGGCCGAACTGAGCGCCCCCGCCGAGCCGGACAGCGTGCCCAGGACCGCCACCGCCGACCCGATGGCCGACCTGGACCGGGCCTGGGCCAACTTCGAGGCCCAGCAGGAGCTGGAGCGGATGCGCCGCAACCAGGGCGGAGGCTGAGCCGAGCGGTACACCGGCACCTTCGCCGCTCAGCGCCACGATGGGTTTCCTGCTCTCCAAGCTGCTGCCGCTGCTGCTCTATCCCCTCGGGCTGGGACTGACCCTTGGGGTGGCTGGGCTGCTGGGCCGACGGCGGCGCTGGGGGCCCTGGCTGGGGGGCGCCGGCCTGGGGGTGATCTGGCTGTTCGCCATGCCGCTCACCAGCCGCCAGCTGATCTGGGGCCTGGAGGAACGGGCCGTGGCGCTGATGCCGGCGGCGATGCCCCAGGCCGACGCGGTGGTGGTGCTGGGCGGCATTTTGGGCCCGCCGGCGGCGCCGGGTTTCCTGCCCAACTGGGCGGAGTCGGTGGAAC
>JBATEO010000172.1:0-20037 GCA_049664045.1 Prochlorococcaceae cyanobacterium | reverse complement strand
ACAACACCTACAGACCGCATTCGGCGCTCCAGGGGCGTACGCCCCTGGAGGTCCTCCAACAGTGGAGAGCGGCCTGACCACCCACCAGCTCTCAGAGGAACTGGACCAGTAAGGGGGGTCACGTCAGTGGCCTGTCCACTCCAGGGGCTTGTTAGGCGGCCTGCGGGTGGCGGAGTAGCGATTTAGCTTTCGATTAGGCTAAGCCAAGTTGATGGAGCATGAGCGACTGATCGAACTGCTCCCAGCGTTCTTGCACCTTGCCATCGACCAGCCGGTCGATGATGAGCCCTTCGATTGCGATTTCCTTCCCTGTCGCAGGCACCGAGCCGAGCGGACCTGTGTGCGTTCCCGTGCCACGCCAATGAAATGCCACCGAGTCACCTTCGATTAGTTGCTGTTCAACACTTAGGTGTAAATCGGGAAAAGCGCACAAGAAGCCTGAGATGAACTCTTTCCATGGTCCGACGCCACGGATAGGTTCCGGAACGCCAGTGACATGAACAATGCAGTCAGGCAGGAATACTTCGTCGGCTGCTGAGACATCACCACGATTGAGGCCCTCGATCCAGATCCTCTCGTATTCAAGCAAGGAAGAAACGGGCATGGTCAGCTCTCAGTAGAAACGGACGACAGATAATCTATCTTATAGAGACACCAAGAAACCAAGCCGAAAATCTGACCGGTGTTACGATAGGCCGTCTAACGCAAGAGTTCAGCGGCGCGCCGGCGACATGCGTGCATAGAACGACGACGCTGATCTGCGCCCGCTGAAGCGACGGGTTAGGCGGCAACCCGCAATCATCTAGACAAGATGCGTTCAACGAGATCGGACTTTGAAGTGCTTCGAACGATTCTTGCAATCAGGCCTTCCAAGGTTGGTTGCGACATGGATGTGAAAATCCGCATTGCATTTGGACGATAGCGCGAAGGATAGGGGTATACGCCGTCTTCAAGATACTGCCGATTGAGATGCTTTATTGACGCAAGCTCCTCGTCACTGAACTGGAGATCTTGGCAGTGGCCAGTCGCGAGTGCTTCCAGGTCATGCGTGCCAGGGTACGTACCCGACGTTTCCCAGAGGTAGAACTTCAAAGCTAACTCCAGCGCAAGGCCTTGGCAGAGTATTCGCGGGCCAGACGTGTTGCTGGAACCATGATCGATAAGAGTCCTCGCGGCAGAAAGGTAGTCGCCGATGCCTTTCCAATTAATCTCATCGGAGTAGATTTTCACTGGATGCTCGCGGGTGAACGTCGAGATGTCTGAGGCTTGGGACTTCCAGATCAGCGATATGCACGATCTTTTCGCTGCCGCCTAACGCTGCCCCTGAGTGGCAGGCAAGGAGTTTGGGGTGGCGGAGCTGAGAGTTGGTGGGGCCTGTCCACCTCAAGGGGCTTGTTCGGAGGAATTTGTGCCAAGAGGCGTTTGAATAGGGAGCCATAAATGAAATACTCTTAGTCTGTTAGTCATGTGAGTCTCGGATTAGTTCTTTTTTGGCTTCGATTTCCATACCCACCCAGCAATGGGGACCAGCAATGTTGCCCAAAGCCACTGCCAGTTCTGACCTACAAATGATTCAAACTGTTGAGCCTGTGTGACCTCCACATTCACAGCCTTGCTAAATGTGCGTAATGTTCTAGGCGCGGAGTTGCCATTTATCTCAATTAGGGCAGTTAATGTCAAATGGAGATACTGCTTGCCTTTGGTCTTTGGCTTCACCTCCCAGCTCCAGGAAGTGATTTCACTGCGGGATATTGCCTGTACTTCAGGCGTAATTGCAGTGATTGCGAAATTCTGTCCCGTCAAACGTGCCTCCATACGATCGGCAACCTTTATACTGAAGCCCTCTCTAGCACCTTCAGATTCAATAAGTCTCTTCAGATCGCTGATTTCGGTATTAAGGCTTAGCTTTAGCTGAATAGTGGTCGTATCTTCAAGGCTCATCGACTGAGGAGCATTAAAAGCAATATTTCCACTCGACATCCTCTCAAGTATTGTATCAATTGCCGCATAGGGATCTACCGGTGATGGCGCCATCGGGGGAGCTGGAAGCGCACTTATAGGAGGCGGTGAGCCACTTCCTACCTCCCCCCCTCCACAAGCTGCGGTGATAAAACCGGCACATGCAACCGCTAAAAGCACTAAGAAGAAAGTTCGATCGTTTCCCGATGAAGATTTCATGCAAGTGAATTCAGTGTTTGGAGATATTCAGACTGGTTGATCATATACATGATATCACGAGAAACCCAGATCATGCATGTTTGAAGTTGCTGAAAAAGCAGGGATTCTCGTTTATCATCGTGCATTCCACCGAACGGCCGAGGTGAGCGGCCCGCCTCCGGCGGGTCCGCTCCAGCGACGTGTTAGGCATCACTACAGCCAAAGCGAAGGAAAGCATGGAACACAAAACCACGATCACGACAACTGCAACCGACGGCATTAAGCCTGGTGACTTCATCACGCTGACAGTGCAAGACAAGCGCTGGTGGCGGCGCCTCTGGTTTTTCATGCTGCGGCGCGGCGATCCTTACCGCACGATCCGGCGCCGCGTTTCACAAGTGGCTGGCGGCATCCTGCATTTGTGATGCCTAACGCTCAATGGGCGGGTCCGGTATCCACCGAGTCTTCATGGTCACGGTCAGCCTAAATCCCCTTTTGTGTTCCGCCCGTGAGCTGAAAGCCCTTTGCGGGCCTACGTTTTCGAGCGTCGCGGCTATGGAGGGATGGATTTTATGCGGATCCGATAACGGCCTGTTCGTCTCGATACACAATCAAAGCTCGTCGGCTGGGCTGGAGACGCCCAGCGGGCCACGATTCAACACATGGGTGTAGATCATCGTGGTCTTCAGGTCGCTGTGGCCCAGCAGTTCCTGAATGGTGCGAATGTCCTGGCCGCGTTCCAGAAGGTGGGTGGCGAAGGAATGGCGCAGGCTGTGGCAGGTGGCCGGCTTGGAGATCCCCGCCGCCAGCACCGCCGTACGCACCGCTTTCTGGATCAGGCTGGGATCCAGGTGGTGGCGGCCCTGTTCGCCGGTGCCCGGATTGCACCAGCGGCTGTGTTGCGGGAACACCCACTGCCATCCCCATTCCACAGGCGCATTCGGATACTTCCGGGCGAGAGCATGGGGCAGCTGCACATGTCCCCACCCATCGGTCAGATCCCGTTGGTGGATCGTCCGTACCTCCAGCAGATGGCAGCGCAGCTGCTCCACCACGCGGCGGGGCAGCATGGTGCGTCGGTCCTTGCCGCCCTTCCCGTCGCGCACCGTGAGTTCCTGTCGACTGAAGTCAAGGTCGTGCACCCGCAGCCGCAACGCTTCCATCAACCGCAGGCCACTGCCGTAGAGCAGGCCCGCCACCAGCGCTTCGGCGCCGTCCAGCCGCTGCAGCACAGCCCGCACCTCCTGCGGCGTCAGCACCACCGGCAACCGGCGGTGCGTGCGTGCGCGCACCACGCCGTCCAGCTCCAGATCCCGGTCCAGCAGCTCGCGATACAGGAACAGCAACGCCGACAGCGCCTGGTTCTGGGTGGAAGGACTCACCTGCAGGTCCACCGCCAGATGGCTCAGGAAGGCGTTCACCTCGGTGCTGCCCATCTCCCGTGGATGGCGCAGCCCGTGGAAGCGCAGAAACCTCCTGAGCCACTGCTCATAGGTCGTCACCGTGCGGCGGGCGTAATGCCGCACCTGCAGTTCCTCGCGGTAGCGCTGGATCAGCCCGGCCGGACGGCATGGGGTGTTCATCGATGGGGCGGCGGCACAGGTTCAGGATTCCCCGCTCCCGGCGGTGTCCGGCGTCCCCAACCCGGGCGCGTGCACTCCTTAACTGGAGCTCAACCCGGCAGCTGCTGCCATGGCGCCAGCCGATCCCGCTCCGACACACGCCCTGGAGCCACCCGCCCCGGAAGACGCCGGCAGCGGCGGCGGCTGGCCCCTGATCGACGGCTGGGCCCGCGCCACCCTCTCCCCTACGGGCCCCCGGCTCTGGCAGACCCTCACCCACAAAAGCGCCTGCCTGAGTTGCGCCTGGGGCACCGGCGGCCAGAACGGCGGCTTCCGCGATGAGCTGGGCGAGCCGCTGCAGCGCTGCCTCAAGAGCGTGGAGGCGATCGGCGCCGAGCTGCAACCGGCGGTGCCCCGCGAGGTGTTCGCCGGCCGCACCCTCGCCGAGCTGCAGCAGCTCACCTCCGCCGAATGCGACCGGCTGGGGCGGCTCGATCGGCCCCTGATCCGCCGCGCCGGCAGCGAGCACTACGAGCCGATCGGCTGGGAGGAGGTGCATGCCCTCACCGCTCAGGCCTTCCGCAGTCATCCGCCCGAGCGGGTGGCCTCCTACAGCTCCGGCCGCTCCTCCAACGAGGCCGCCTACCTGCTGCAGCTGCTGCTGCGGGCCCTCGGCTGCAACAACCTGGCCGACTGCTCCGACCTCTGCCACGCCCCCTCCACCCTTGGCCTGAGCCGGGTGTTCGGCAGCGGCACCTCGATGGTGAACCTGGAGAGCCTCCAGCACGCCGATGGCGTGGTGCTGGTGGGCTCCAATGCGCCGGCCAACCATCCGCGCCTGATGAACGAGCTGATCCGCCTGCGGGAGCGCGGCGGCACGGTGATCGTGATCAATCCCGTGCTGGAGGCCGGGCTGCTGAAGTTCGGCTCCCCCGCCTTCCCGGTGCGCTCCATGCTCGGCGGCGGCAGCGAGATCGCCTCGCTGTTCCTGCAGCCCATCCCCGGCTCCGACACCGCGGTGTTCCTGGGCCTGCAGAAGGCGCTGCTGGAGCGCGGCGCCATCGATCTCGAGTTCGTGAAGGCCCACGCCGACGGCTGGCAGGAGCTGATCGCCCAGATCGAATCCACCAGCTGGGAGGCGATCACCGTCTGCTGTGGCCTCAGCCGCGAGGAGCTGGAGCACACCGCCGCCCGCCTGGCCGCCTGCCGCGCCGTGGTGTTCGCCTGGGCGATGGGCATCACCCACCACGCCAATGGCACCTGCAACGTGCAGGCGATCGCCAACACCGCCGTGCTCAGCGGCAACGTGGGCCGGCCCGGGGCGGGCACGATGCCGATCCGCGGCCACTCCAACGTGCAGGGCTTCGGCTCGATGGGGGTGACGGTGCATTTGCGCGAGCCGATGCGGCTGGCCCTTGAGCAGTTGCTCGGCCGGCCCCTCAGCCGCGTTCCCGGCTACGACACCCGCGCCCTGATCGAGGCCGCCGATGCCGGTGCGGTGGACACCCTGCTCTGCCTGGGCGGCAACCTGTTCGGCGCCAATCCCCACAGCGCTCAGGCCCGCCGCGCCCTCGGCCGCATCGACACGATCGTCTACCTGGCCACCAAGCCCAACACCGGCCACTTCCACGGCCTGGCGGCCCGCCACACCCTGCTGCTGCCGGTGTTCAACCGCTTCGAGACGCCCCACCGCACCACGGTGGAGTCGGGCAACAACTGGGTGCGCCTCAACGAGCCCGGCAGCACCCACCTGCGCAGCGGCGAGCTGATCAGCGAGGTGGCGTTCCTGGCCGAGCTGGCCCACCGCCTGCATGGCGACTCCCCGATCGACTGGCGGCGTCTGCAGGATCCGGTCTACGTGCGCGAGCTGATCGCCCGCACCGTGCCTGGCTACGGGGAGATGGCCGGCATCGATGCCAGCAAGCGCGAATTCGAGGTGGCCGGCCGGGTGTTCCACGAGCCCCGCTTCGCCACCCCCAGCGGCCGCGCCCAGCTGGCGGTCACGCCCCTGCCGGATCTCGCCCTGCCCGGGCCGGAGCACTTCGGCGGGCTGGCCGCGGATGAGCGGGGCCTGGTGCTCAGCCTGATCACCGCCCGCAGCTACGGCCAGCACAACACCGTCGTCTACAAGAACGGCGACCAGTACCGCGGCATGCCGCACCGCCACACGCTGCTGATCAACCCCGAAGACCTGGCCGCCAGCGGCCTGGCCGCCCACCAGCGGGTGACCGTGCAGGGGGAGGCGGGCGCCCTTGATGACATCGAGCTGATCCCCGGCTCGATCCGCCGCGGGGCGGCGCTGATGTTCTACCCGGAGGCGAATGTGCTGATGCGCCCTCTCAAGGATCCCGAGAGCGGCACGCCGGCCTTCAAGCGGGTGCCGGTGCTGGTGCGGACGGGGTGATGCCCTGGTGGCAACCCTGGCTGCCGCTGCCGCCCGCCCAGCTCGGTTGGATGCTGCTGGAGGCGGCGGCCAAGCTGCTGGGTCTTCACCCCCCCAGGTAGGCCATCTCGGCGTGAGCCCGCCGGCCGGAGGTTTCCGGCGGCCGCTCCCGCCGCTCCTCGCTGTAGCGGTCGCTCCGCTGCCGCCAGAGCCCGTTGAGCGCCTCGCGCAGGCCCGCCGGATCGGCCTGCGGCCGCAGCCAGGGGCGCAGGTCGAGGCCGCTGCCGGGGGCGGCGAATAGGCACGTGTAGGCGATGCCGTCGGCGGTGACGCGCAGGCGGTTGCAGTCGCCGCAGAAGGGGGCGCTCACCGAGGCCACCACCGCCAGAAGGCCACTGCCGCCGCTGGCGCCACCACCATCGCGGTAGCGCCAGCGGCTGGCGGTGCCATGGGCGCCGCGGCCCAGGGGTTCGAGGGGCCAGCGGCGGCCGATCCGCTCCACCATCTCGGCCGCCGGCAGCACCGCTTCGGGCTGCCAGCCGTTGCGGTTGCCCACGTCCATGAACTCGATCAGGCGCAGCTCCAGCCCGTGCTCGCGGGCCAGGGCCGCCAGCGGCAGCAGCTGGTCGTCGTTGGCGCCCCGCTGGATCACGGCGTTGAGCTTCAGCTCACCCCTGCCCGGATCGAAGCCGGCGGCACGGGCGTGCCCGATCGCGGCCAGCACCTTCGCCAGCAGCAGCTCTCCGCGCCGTGCCCGCTCCCCGGGATCCGCTCCGCCCGCCCCGGCCATCCGGCCCACGGACTCTCCCGTGGTGCCATCGAGGCTCAGGGTGATCCGCTGCAGGCCGGCGGCGCGCAGGGCCACGGCCCGCTCCGCGCTCAGCAGCACGCCGTTGCTGGTGAGCGCGATCTCCCGCAGACCCCGCTCCCGCAGGGGTCCAGTGGCGGTGATCAGCTCCTCCAGGCCGTCATGAAGCAGCGGTTCGCCGCCGGTGAGCCGCAGGCTGCCCGCCCCCAGCGGCACGGCGGCTTCGATCACTGCCAGGCGCTGACGGAGGGTGAGCAGCCCCGGGGGCTCCACGCCATCGGGCAGGCAGTAGGGGCAGGCCAGGTTGCAGCGGGCCGTGAGCGAGAGCCGCAGCACCCCCAGCGGCCTGCCGAGGCGGTCGTTGAGAGGAACCCGGGTCATCGGCGCACGCTATGGCGCCTGTGGTGTGGCCTGACGACTTCGGCCAGCATGGAAGGGCCGGCAGCGCTCCATGCACCACCACGATCTCCAGCCCTGGCGGCACGCCCACGACTTCAGCGAGGACCGGAGCCGCGCCGAGCGCAACACCCGCATCGTGATGCTGCTCACCGCGGTCACGATGGTGGCCGAGATCGCGGCCGGCAGCGTCTACGGCTCCATGGCCCTGCTGGCCGATGGCTGGCACATGGCCACCCACGTGGCCGCCTTCGGGATCACGGTCTTTGCCTACCGCTACGAGCGCCGGTATGCCGGCGATCCGCGCTTCAGCTTCGGCACCGGCAAGGTGGGTGTGCTGGGTGGCTACACCAGTGCCGTCGCCCTCGGCGTGGTGGCTGCGCTGATGGCGCTGGAGTCGCTGGTGCGGGTCGTGCTGCCCCAGGCGATCCGGTTCGACGAAGCCATCGTCGTGGCGGCGATCGGACTGCTGGTGAACGTGATCAGTGCCCTGCTACTGCGCAATCACGATGACCACGCCCATGCCCACGCCCAAGGGTCGGGCCACGCCCATGTGCATGACCAGAATCTCCGCGCCGCCTATCTGCACGTGATCGCCGACGCGCTCACGTCCGTGCTGGCGATCGTGGCGCTCACGGCCGGCAAGGTGCTGGGCTGGATCTGGCTGGATGCGCTGATGGGTCTCGTCGGTGCCGCCGTGATCGCGACGTGGGCCTGGGGCCTGCTGCGGGACACGGGCGTGATCCTGCTCGACGGCTCGGTGAGCGGATCGATCAGGCGCGCCGTCACCGAGGCCCTGGAAACCGACCGCGACACCCGCGTCAGCGATCTGCACGTGTGGCACATCACCCCCAGCCGCCTGGCGGCCGCGATCGCGCTCGTGACCCACGAACCGCAGGACCCCGGCTACTACAAGACCCTGCTCAAGGGCATTCCTGCCCTCGTGCACGTCACGGTGGAGGTGAACCCCTGCCGCGACCACGCCTGTGGCGGTGTCGCCCCCCGCGCACAGGCCTGGGCCGGCGCGGCACGGGGTCTGGCCTGAGCCTCAGACGGGCGCGTCAGCGGCCCGGGCCCCGAGCTCCTGCGGCCGGTTCACGTTGCGCAGCGCCTGTGGATCGAGCGGCACCGGCCGGCATGACTGGTCGGCCAGCCAGCGCTGCAGGCCCCGCTCGCCCCGGTGGACGGCTGCGGCCAGGTGGGCGCGGACGGCGGCGCTGCTCGGGTAGATCCCCAGCAGCGGCTGCAGGCGCTCGCCGTCGTGGGCCGGATGGATCAGCGCCGACCCATCCACCGCCGATCCATCCGCCTCCCTTCCATCCCCGTCCGCCGCGGCCACCAGGGCCCGCAGCGTTTCCACCCTGAGCCAGGGCATGTCCACCGGACAGAGCAGCAGGCGGCTCTGCGGGTGCTGCTCCATCAGGCGGTGCAGGGCCAGCAGCGGCCCCTCCCAGGGCGACGGCTCGCGGATGCCGATGATCCGCGCCGTTGAAGCGCCCTCCTGCGCCTCGGCCAGCCGCTCTCCCAGCCGTTGCGCCAGCTCCAGGTGCGCCGTGTGCCGGCTCAACAGCGTCACCGGCGCCTCCAGCCGGGCCAGCAGGTCGAGCGTGTGTTCCAGCCAGGTGCCGCCTTCGGGGTGGGGCAGCATGGCCTTGTCGCGGCCCATCCGCCGGCTGTCGCCACCGCTGAGCAGGCAGCAGCGCAGCGGCAGCGCGCTGGCCGCCGGCGGTAGCAACGGCTGCCGGGCCGGCTTCTGCAGGTCCGTAGGGTCCCGGCGCTCCCTGGATGGATCCATGGCTCCTTCACCCCATACGGTTGCCCTGCTGACGGCCAAGCGCCGGGCCGGCCTCAGCTTCGCCGAGCTGGGTGAGCGCCTGGGGCAGGACGAAGTGTGGGTGGCGAGCTTGCTGTACGGCCAGGCCACCGCGTCGGCGGAGCAGGCCGAGGTCCTGCTCGAGGCCCTGCAGGTGCCTGCGGCCGAGCGGGAGCCGCTGCGCGAGCTCCTCACCACCTATCCCGTGAAGGGCGCCCTCGATCCGGTGATCCCCACCGATCCGCTGCTCTACCGCTTCCACGAGATCCTGCAGGTGTACGGCCTGCCGCTCAAGGATGTGATCCAGGAGCAGTTCGGTGACGGCATCATGTCGGCGATCGACTTCAGCCTCACCGTGGACCGCCAGGAAGATCCCAAGGGGGACCGCGTGGTGGTGACGATGAACGGCAAGTTCCTCCCCTACCGCAAGTGGTGATGCCCTGAGCGGTGAAGCCCCAGTCTCCGGCGGGCTCAGCCGCCCGGCTCCAGCAGCCCGAACTCGGCTAGGGCCCGTGGCAGGTTGCGGTGCTCGTGGCCGGGGTGGCTGAGCTTCACGAGGGCGAAGCGCTGCAGCTCATCCAGAGCGCTCCAGCCGTCGGCGCGCACCCGCAGGCCCAGCTGGGCGCAGGAGGCGCCCAGCACATCGGGAAGCTGGCCGGCCTGCTGCCAGGGTTCGCCTGCCGGCCGCGGCAGCTCCTTGGCCTGGCCGGCGCTGAGGGCCGCGGTGCGCTGCAGCAGGTGCTCCCGCAGGGCCTCGATGGCAGCGGCATCGTCGGGCCAGGCCAGCAGCTCGGAGCGCTCGTTCTCGCCGAGCTCGCTCCAGTGCTGCAGCTTGAGCTTCACGCCGGCCAGATCGAGCTTGCGCCGCACCGCCATCGGGATGCAGCGCAGATCGCCGGTGAAGTCGGCCTCGAAGCCGAAGCAGGGGCTGGTGAGGGGGCTGGCCAGGGGAAGGCGCTGTGCGGGGATCTCAAGTCTGGCTGCCTGCCCGACGGCGCCGGGGAGCCCTGTGATCGGTAGCAACCGCCACTGTTGGTGGGTGGATCGGCTTGGTCGAATGCTCCCCACACGGCAGGGGGCGGTTGCCTCGCGATGGCAGCACAGACATCCCCAGCCCAGCCCCCCCCAGCCCCGAGCACTTCGACAGCCACCACCCCCGCCACCCCCACCACCCCCATCACACCCGCCGTTGCGGTGGTCGCCAGGGCCCAGTGCCCCTACTGCGGCGTGGGCTGCGGCCTCGAGCTCAAGCCGCCCGCCGATGCCGCAGCGGCGGCTGACGCCCCGGAGCACGGAGGCCAGTGGACCGCCCGCGGCGATCGCCATCACCCCTCGTCCCTGGGGCAGGTGTGCGTGAAGGGCGCCACCGTGGGTGAGACCCTGCACCGCAACCGGCTCACCACGCCCCTGTGGCGCGCGCGCACCGATCAGCCCTTCCAGCCGATCAGCTGGGAGCGGGCCTTCACCCTGCTGGTGGAGCGCATCCAGGCCACCCTCGCCACCAAGGGTCCCCAGGCGCTGGCCATCTACGGCTCCGGCCAGATGTTCTGCGAGGACTACTACGTGGCCAACAAGCTGCTCAAGGGGTTCCTGGGCAGCAACAACTTCGACAGCAATTCGCGCCTGTGCATGAGCTCGGCGGTGGCGGGCTATGCCCGCAGCCTCGGCTCCGATGGCCCCCCCTGCTGCTACGACGACCTCGACCTGGCCGACCTGGTGCTGCTGATCGGCACCAACACGGCCGAGTGCCATCCCGTGCTGTTCCAGCGCCTGCTCAAGCGCAGGCGCAAGGTCGGGGAGGCCCTGCGCCTGGTGGTGGTGGATCCGCGCGCCACCGCCACCAGCGATGCCGCCGACCTGCACCTGGCGATCCGGCCGGGCACCGACCTGGCCCTGCTCTGCGGCCTGGGTCACCTGCTGCTGCAGCGGGGCGGGGTGGATCAGGCCTTCCTGGCGGCACACACCGACGGCTTCGCGCAGCTGGAGACGCTCTGGCGGGCGTGGGAGCCCGAGCGGGCCGCGGCCGTCTGCGGCATCGCCGCCGCGGACCTGCACCGGCTGGCCGACTGGTGGCTTGAGGCCACGGGCGTGCTCAGCCTCTGGTCGATGGGGGTGAACCAGAGCCGCGAGGGCACCGCCACCGTGGCCGGGATCTGCAACCTGCATCTGGTGAGCGGCCAGATCGGCAGGCCGGGTGCCGGACCCTTCTCGCTCACCGGCCAGCCCAACGCCATGGGCGGCCGCGAGGTGGGCGGCCTGGCCCAGCTGCTGCCTGGCTACCGGGCCGTGGCCGATCCGGAGCACCGGGCCGAGGTGGAGCGCCACTGGGGCCTGGCGTCCGGTTCGATCGCCCCGCAGCCCGGCCTCTCGGCCTGGCAGCAGATCGAGGCGATGGAGCGCGGCGCGCTCGATTTGTGGTGGGTGGCGGCCACCAATCCGCTGGTGAGCCTGCCGTCGCTGGATCGGGTGCGCGCCGCGGTGGCCCGCTGCCCGTTGGTGGTGCTCAGCGAGGCCTACGCCGGCACCGAGACCGAGGCGGTGGCCCACCTGGTGCTGCCGGCGGCCCAGTGGAGCGAGAAGGACGGGGTGATGGTGAACTCGGAGCGCCGGGTCACCCTCAGCCGCGCCTTCCGCCAACCCCCCGGGGAGGCCCGGCCCGACTGGGCGGTGTTCGCGGAGCTGGGCCGGCGCCTGGGCTTCGTGGAGCCGTTCAGCTACGGCTCCGCCGCCGAGGTGTATGCCGAATTCGTGGCCCTCACCGCCGGTCGGGTGTGCGACAGCAGCGGCCTCAGCCACGACCTCCTGGCCGGGCACGGCCCCCAGCAGTGGCCCTTTCCCGCCGGCACCGCCCCGGGCGGCGGGCAGGCTCGGCTCTACACCGGCGACGATCCCTTTCCGGGCGCACCCCAGGGCCACCGCTTCACCACCCCGTCCGGCAGGGCCCGGCTGTGGGCGGATCCGCCCCTGGGCCTGGCCGAGCCGCCCGATGCCGCCTTTCCGCTGGTGCTCACCGTGGGCCGGGTGCTGGGCCACTGGCACACCATGACCCGCACGGCCCATGTGGCGCGGGTGGGCAAGGCGCACCCGGAGCCGCTGCTGGAGGTGCACCCCGAGGATGCGGCCCGTGCCGGCCTGGGCGATGGGGCAACGGCCCAGCTGCGCTCGCGCCGCGGCGCCATCACCGCCAAGGTGCAGTTCAGCGAGCGCATCCGCCCCGGCACCGTGTTCCTGCCGATGCACTGGGGCGCCGCCCAGGGCGATCTCGCCTGCGAGGCCAACCGGCTGATGCACGAGCTGGGCTGCCCGATCTCCAAGCAGCCGGAACTCAAGGGTGCGGCGGTGAACCTGGCGCCGGCGTGATCAGTCCACGTCGTGGGCGTAGCGGCGGAAGAGGAAGTCGAGGGCGTGGTTGCGCAACTGGCCGTAGCGGGGGTCGTCCTGGATGGCCTCGTAGTTGCGGGGTCGCGCGAACGGCACCTCCAGGATCTCGCCGAGCGTGGCCGAGGGGCCGTTGGTCATCATCACGACGCGATCGGCCAGAAAGAGCGCCTCGTCGATGTCGTGGGTGATCATCAGCACCGTGGGCTTCTGCTCACGCCAGATCGCCAGCAATTCCTCCTGCAGCTCCTCTCTGGTGATCGCGTCGAGGGCGCCGAAGGGCTCATCGAGCACCAGCACCGCCGGGCTCACGGCCAGGGCCCGGGCGATCGCCACCCGCTGGCGCATGCCGCCGGAGAGCTGGCCGGGGCGCTTGCTGCGGGCCTCCACCAGCCCCACCATCTCCAGATGGTGGGCCACCACCTCGCGGCGGCTGGCGGCGGCCAGCTCGGGCCGGGCCGCCTTCACGGCCATCTCCACGTTCTGCCACACCGTGAGCCAGGGCAGCAGCGAGTAGTTCTGGAACACCACCATCCGGTCGGGGCCGGGCGGGCCGATCGGTGTGCCGCCCAGGGTCACCACGCCGCTGCTCGGCTGCAGGAAGCCCGACACCATGTTCAGCAGGGTGCTCTTGCCGCAGCCGGAGTGGCCGATCACGCAGAGAAACTCCCCCTGCCGCACCTGCAGGTTGATGTCGCGCAGGGCCTCGAAGGGGCCGCGGCGGGTCTGGAACACCTGGCCGACCCCGCGGAATTCCAGGAAGGCACTGCTGCTGCCGGTGGTGGTGGAGCTGGTCACGGTGGAGCTGGAGGGGGTTGAGCTGGAGGGGGTTGAGCTGGAGGGGGCAGTGGCGGTCATCGGTGCGGGAGGCTGGGATCAGGCGGCGGCTCGGGGCGTGTGGCGAGCGGATTGCTTGAGGCGCCTCTGCTCCTGCAGGAAGTGGATCAGCTCAGCCCGCAGGTGGTAGTAGTCGGGGTGCTCCATCACCGTGAGCCGGTCCCGGGGGCGGGGAATGGGCACGTCCACGATGCGGCCGATGCCGGCCGCCGGGCCGTTGCGCAGGCACACCACCCGGTCGGAGAGCAGCAGGGCCTCATCCACGTCGTGGGTCACCATCACGGCGGTGAGCTCCGATTCCTGGCAGATCTGCATCAGCTGCTGCTGCAGGTTGCCGCGGGTGAGGGCATCGAGGGCGCCGAACGGTTCATCGAGCAGCAGCAGCGTGGGCCGGATCGCCAGGGCCCGGGCGATCGCCACCCGCTGTTTCATGCCGCCGGAGAGTTCCGCCGGAAACTTGCCGGCCGCCGGCGTGAGGTTCACCAGCTGGATGTTGCGCTCCACGATCTCGCGCCGTTCACCGGGGGTGAGCTGGGGATAGACGGTGTTCACGGCCAGGGCGATGTTCTGGCGCACCGTGAGCCAGGGCAGCAGCGAGTAGTTCTGGAACACCACCATCCGGTCAGGCCCCGGATCGGTGACCTGGCGGCCATGCATCAGGATCCCCCCCTCGCTGGCCTGGTTGAGGCCGGCCATCAGGTTGAGCAGGGTGCTCTTGCCGCAGCCGGAGTGGCCGATCAAGGTGATGAACTCCCCGGCGCGAACGTCGAGCGTCACCCCCTGCAGGGCCACATAGCGCCCGCCCCCGTCGAGCGGGAAGGTCTGGGTGACGGCGTCAACCGTGAGCAGTCCGGTGGCCATCTCAGTTCTCCCCCCGGCTCACCTTGCGCCCCACCCAGGCCACCAGCCGATCGAGCAGCAACCCCACCACACCCACGTAGAGGATGGCCAGGATGATCGCGCTGGAGCTCGAATCGCCTCCGGCGTTGTAGGCATCCCAGATGAAGTAGCCGATGCCGCCATCGGCCTTGAGCATCTCGGCGGCCACGATCGCCAGCCAGGCCAGGCCCACGGCGATCCGCAGCCCGGTGAACACATAGGGCACCGTGGCCGGAATCACAATGTTGCGGATGTAGGCCGGCTTGCTCAGGCGCAGCACCCGAGCCACGTTGGTGTAGTCCTGGGGAATCTCCTTGATGCCCACCGCCGTGTTGATGATGATCGGCCAGATGGCGGTGATGAAGATCACGAAGATCGCCGACGTGTTGGCGTCCTGAAACACCATCAGCGCGATCGGAAACCAGGCCAGCGGCGGCACCGTGCGCAGCACCTGCACCACCGGGTCGAAGCCCTTGCCCACGAAGCGGTTGAGACCCAGCAGGCCGCCGATGGAGATCCCCACCACCGCCGCCAGGCCATAGCCCAGGGCCACCCGCTGCAGCGAGATCAGGATCTGCCAGCCCAGCCCCTTGCTGGTGCCGCCGTCATCGAAGAACGGGTGGCTGATGTAGGGGTCCCAGGTGTCGGCAATGACGTTCACCGGGCCCGGCAGACGGGCGGCGCCGAGCACAACGCTGAGCATCTGCCAGACGATCAGGAACGCGCCGATGCACAACAGGTAGGGCATCACCTGGGGAAGGGCTGGCAGCAGCCGGCGCTGGCGCAGGCGCCGCCCGGAGGAGGCGGTGGAGGTCACGAATCGAGAAGGTAACGAACCGGAGGCGAATGATCGGGTGCGATCACGTCGTGGTCTTGGTGATCACTTCATGGCCTTGATCGGCAGACTGTCGAGATAGGCCTTGGGATTCTCCGGATCAAACACCACCCCATCGAAGAAGGTTTCCTTGCCACGGGAGTCGCTGGCGGGGATCGCCTTTTCCTGGCCGATCGCCTTGGCCGCCTCCTTCCAGATGTCGGCCCGGTTCACCTTGTTCACCAGGGCATTGATGTCGGTGTTGGCGGGCAGATAGCCCCAGCGCATGTCTTCCGTCACGAACCAGGCGTCGTGGCTCTTGAAGGGGAAGGAGGAATCGCTGGCCCAGAACAACATCTTGTACGGGCTGTTGGTCACCTTGCGGCCGTCGCCATAGTCGACGGTGCCGGCGAGCCTGGGCTTGATGTCCTCGATGGTTGCCTTGATGTACTTGTCCTTGGCGACGATTTCGCACATCTCATCGAGATTGGCCGGGTCGTCGCACCAGATCTGGGCTTCCTGCACGGCCATCAGCAGGGCCTTGGCGGCCTTGGGGTTGGCATCCACCCAGTCGGCTCTCAGCGAGAAGGCCTTCTCGGGATGTTTGTCCCAGAGTTCACCGGTCTGGGCGGCGGTATAGCCCAGTTTCTTGTTCACGAGGCGCTGGTTCCAGGGTTCACCCACGCAGAAGGTGTCCATGGTGCCGGTCTGCATGTTGGCCACCATCTGCGGCGGCGGCACCACCACCAGGTCGGCATCTTTGTTGGGATCGATGCCGTTGGCCGACAGCCAGTAGCGCATCCACAGGTCGTGGGTGCCACCTGGGAAGGTCACGGCAGCCTTGAACTTGCGGCCCTTGGCGCTGGCGGTGGCCAGCGCCTTCTTCATGGCCTCGGCGTCTTTGATCGTGAGGCCGGGAAAGTCCTTCGACACCGACAGGCCCTGACCCTGGGTGTTGAGTCGGGCCAGGGTGTACATCGGCAGGGGCTGTTTTGACTTGGTGATCGTGCCGGCCGTGAGCAGCAGCGGCATCGGCGTGAGGATGTGGGCCCCGTCGATGCCGCCCCGACTGCTCCCCAGTTCCAGGTTGTCGCGGGTGGCGGCCCAGGAGGTCTGCTTCACCACCTTCACCTCGGGCATGCCGTGCTTGGCGAAGAAGCCCTTCTCCAGGGCGATGATCACCGGCGAGGCATCGGTGAGGGCGATGAAGCCCAGGGTGGCGCCGGTCACTTCCGGTGAATCGCCACTGCCGCCTGTGGGGGCGGGTTGGGTGGCAGCCTGTTCCCTGTTGCCACCGCAGGCAGCCAGCCAGACCGCACCGGCTGCGGATCCCGCAGCGGTGAGCAGAAAGCGACGACGCGAAAGATTCGACATGGGGGTTATGGAAGATGCCGGAGTGGCGATGGTCTGCACTCCGGACGGGCTCCACAACGAAGCGCACCGAGCCGGCCTGAATCCTGCGCCGGCGCGTCATGCTGACCGGCCCACATAGATCACCATGTCGGCCTGGGGTTGCAGGGTTGCGGTTGTTACCGATCCCCGGTTTGCCGGTTGCTGCGCTGATCCGTGTCAGCGGGCCAGCACCTGGCGCAGCCGCTCGCCGCTGCGGGCGGCCAGCAGGGCCCGGGCCTGATCCAGTGCCGGCTCCAGGCTCTCGAATTGATCGGCCAGCCACAGACAGGCCCCCAGGTTCCACACCAGGGGCCCGGCCAGGGGGCCCTCGCCGATCAGGGCGGCCAGCGCCTGCTGCCGCCACTGCTCCAGGTTCTGCCAGGGGGTCTCGTCGGCGTGCAGGCCGTGGTCGCGCGGATGCAGCAGCAGGCGCTCCGGCTCACCCTGGCGCAGCCGGGCGGTGATGCCCGCACGGCTGGTGGGCAGGTCGGTGGAGCCCTCCAGTCCCTTCACCGTGACCACCTCGGTTTCGCCGGCCGCGGCCAGGGCCTCCCAGGCCCGCTTCTCGGTGGGGGGATGGACGAAGCCGCTCACCAGAAGGTGTTCGCCGCGGTGGGGCGTCCAGAGCAGCTCCAGGCTGGCCACCGGCGGCCGTTTGCCGATCTCGTCGCGGGCCGGCACCAGCCGCTCGGCCGCGGGGAAGTGAAGGGGCTGGTGGGTGAGCGCCAGGTGGTGGCTGTGGAGCCTTTGCTGCAGGTCGCCGTGCGGCAGATGGCGCCAGTCGATGCCGATGGCGGCGAACAGCTCGGCCAGGGTGACGCCGTACTTCACCGGCATCGGATCACCGCCGTGCAGCACCACCGGCACGCCGGTGCTGGCCAGCATCAGCGCCACCAGGGGCAGCAGGGGCGCGGTGCGGCTGCGGCCGTCGTAGGGCACCCCGAAGCAGAGGGCGCGCCGGCCAGGCGTCTCCAGCACCGGCCCGTGCTGGCGGTAGCTGTCGAGCATGCCCGCCAGCTCCACCGGCAGGGGCCGGCGGATCCTGTGGGCGATCAGGAAGGCCCCCATCTGGGCGTCGCTGACCCGGCCCTGGAGCATCAGGTCCATGGCGTCCCGGGCTTCGTCGCGGCTGAGGCCCGTGCTGGTGTGCTCACCGCTGCCCACCTTGCCGATCAGTTCCCGGAAGCGGGCCCTCTCGTCGCCGAGGCTGTCCAGCCGCTGCAGACGCCGTGCCTCACCGCTCGCGCCGGGGGCGGGATCCGGCGTCAGCGCGGTTCTCGGTAGCGGTTGCAACACGAAATGACAGCTCGTCGACAGACAATCGTTTTGTCTCCTGCGTGGAGACCCTCGATGACTCGGGGTGGTGCTGCTGTTATAGGCGCCAACCCCTGCCACCACTGCTTCCGGCGGCGTAGCCCTCACTGGCGCCAGCTCGGGCCTGCCGCAGAGCCATCAGGGTTCTGGCGGGCATGCCGAGGTTGTCCTGCCCGTTGAGGCCCAGCCGCATGACCGGTTCATCGCTTTCACCCGCTGACGCCTCAGCCGCCAGGCCGGCGGCCGGTCAGCAGCCGCCCCTCAGCAAGATCGAGCAGGCCAAGGCCGAGCTCTGCGGCCTGGAGCTGGCCCCGCGGCTGGAGGAGCTGGGCCGTCAGGGCTGGGAGGCCCTCGATGAGGCCACCCTCACCATCCGCCTCAAGTGGCTGGGCATCTTCTTCCGTCCCGTGACGCCGGGCCGCTTCATGGTGCGCCTGCGCCTGCCCAACGGCGTGGTCACCGCGGATCAGCTCCAGGTGCTGGCCGAGGCGGTGGACCGCTGCGGCGAGCACGGCAGCGCCGACATCACCACCCGCCAGAACATCCAGCTGCGCGGTCTGCTGCTGGAGGATATGGCGCCGTTGATGGCGGCGCTGGAGCGGGTGGGGCTCACCAGCCGCCAGTCGGGCCACGACAACCCGCGCAACATCACCGGCAACCCCCTGGCCGGCATCGATCCCGAAGAGATCGTCGACACCCGGCCGCTGGTGGATGCCATCCAGGCGGCGCTGCTGGGGCCGGCGGGACCCCGCAACCTGCCCCGCAAGTTCAACGTGGCTGTGGGCGGCGCCCCCGACAGCTTCCTGCTCCACAACGACCTCGCTTACCTGCCGTCCCTGCGCGACGGGGAGCTGGGGTTCACGGTGATGGTGGGCGGCTTCTTCTCCGCCCAGCGCAACGAGCTGGCCATTCCCCTGAAGCTGTGGCTGCCGGCCGGGCAGCTGCCCGCCTTCACCCTGGCGGTGCTGCGGCACTACGGGCTCCACGGCAACCGCCAGCAGCGCAACAGGAGCCGGCTGATGTACCTGGTGGATCAGCTGGGCCTGGAGCGCTACCGCCAGGAGGTGCTGGACACCTGGCAGGCGCTGGCGGCCGAGCTGGGGCCGGAGCTGGGCGGTGACCCGACGGCCGCCTGTCCCCACGACGGCAGCAACCTCGTGAAGCGTGCCCCCCGCGACGGCCTGGGCGTGCAGCCCCAGAAGCAGGCGGGGCTGCACTGGGTCGGCCTGCACGTGCCGATGGGGCGTCTCGATGCCGAGGCGATGACGGAGCTGGCCCGGCTGGCCCGCACCTACGGCAGCGGGGAGCTGCGCCTCACGGAAGCCCAGAACGCCCTGATTGTGAACGTGCCCGCCGATCGGCTGGAGCCGCTGCTGGCCGAGCCGCTGCTGCGGCACTTCAGCCCCGACCCCTCGCCGCTGCAGGCCGAGGCGGTGAGCTGCACCGGCAACGCCTACTGCGGCTTCGCCCTGATCCCCACCAAGGGCACGGCCCAGGACGTGCTGGAGGAGCTGGAGCGGCGCGTGGAGCTGCCCCACGCCGTGCGCATGCATTGGACCGGCTGCCCCAACGCCTGCGGCCAGCCCTATATGGGTCAGATCGGCCTGATGGGGGCCAAGGCCCGCAAGGAGGGCCAGATGGTGGAGGCCGCCAAGATCTATCTGGGCGGTTCGATGGACGCCGAGCCGAAGCTGGCCGAGCTGCACGACAAGGGCGTGCCGCTCAGTGACCTGCCGGATGTGCTGGAAGAGCTGCTGGTGGAGCGGTTCGGTGCCCGCCGCCGCGCTTCGGCCGCCGCCTGAGGCCGATGGGGGTTCTCCAGGCAGTGGGGTTGCTCCCCGGCCGTTGGCCCTGGCTGGGGCACCACCAGCGGTTCGCCACCCTTAGCGTCAACGGGCTGTGGCGCTGCGGCCGCGCAGGCGCGCCGCTCACCCTGGAGTGATTCCCCTGGTTTCCGCCCAGCCCAGTCCCGCGGATCTGCCTGCCAGCGGTGATCCCGCCCGCTGGGCCCTGCTGCAGCGGCTGCGCCGCGAACCTGCCCTGGCCGTGGAGCCCTGGCTGAGGGCCATCGAAACCGGTGCGCTGGCTCCAGAGGCCGACCTGCTCACGGCGCTCGCTGAGCATCTTGACGCGACCGCCGAGCTGCGCCTGCTCTGCTGGTGGGCCGCTCAGTCCTCTCCGGATCCCCGGTTGCCGGAGTTGCTGGGGCGCCGCCGCGATCCGCGGCTGGGCGCATGGCTGCTGGCCCGGCTGCGCGACGGACCTGCCGCCCTGCAGGCTGGCCAGGCCGCGGCGGTGGCGGAG
>JBATEO010000171.1:0-22810 GCA_049664045.1 Prochlorococcaceae cyanobacterium | reverse complement strand
GGAGGCGGGATCGGGCTGGCGAGGGGGTTGGCGCACCTCCTCGAGCAGGTCGAGCAGAGAGCGGCCGCCGCCGGCACCCGCCAGGCGGGTGGTGCCATCCCGCGCCAGCCAGCCCAGGCCCCCCAGGCCGATCACGCCGACGGCGACGGCCGTCAGAGCCAGGGGCTGGACATGGCGGTTCATGCCACCTCCAGGGCCAGCCATTGCCGCCGACGCTCGTCGGCCTTCGCTGGAGCGGCGGGGTCGGCCTCCAGGCGCCAGGCTCTGCTCCGGGGTGGCGCGGGAGTGAGGCTGGAGGAGATGAGACGGCCGTCCCGGGCAGCCAGCAGAGGGAGCGGCCCGGCGGAGTCACTGGTGGCGAGAACGGTGGAGACGTCGTCGACCGAATGCAGCCGCTGGCCCGCCAGCGCGATCAGCTCATCTCCCACCATCAGCCCGGCCTGTTCCGCCGGAGAGTCCCGCAGAACACGCTGCGCCGTCAAGCCCTGAGAGGTCTGCTCCAGCTGCCAGCCCGCCCATGGACCCTCCGCCGGCTCGGCTGTGAGGCGCAGACCCACATCGGCCAGATAGGCGTCCAGCGGCGGATCCTCGAGACCCTCGAGCCAGGCTGGCAGCAGGCTGGCCAGCTCGGGCGCCGGGGCCGCGAAGGCGTCGAGCAGATCCGCCTCGCTGTAACCACGGCCGCACGCGCCATGGCTGCGCCACAGGGCGCGCAGCACCGCCGGCAGGCCGCTGCCGTGGCGGCGCAGGTGCAGATCGAGCACGAGCGCCAGCACCGCACCCTTGAGGTAGTAGCTGATCTGGTTGTCGACGGCATAGGCATCGGCCTTGTAGAGCTTCACCCAGGCCTCCTCGCTGCTCTGGCGCAGGCTCTGCAGACGGCGCCCCGGAGTCAGCCGGTAGCGGCTCAGGTCGGCGCCGAGCTCGCTGAGCACGTCGGTCTGCGTGGTGACGCCGGCGGCGTGGGGCAGGAGCTGATCGACGTAGCTGGTCACGCCCTCGGCGAACCACAGGCTCGGCACCACCACCGGCCGGTCGTAGTCATAGGGGGTGAGCGCGGCGGGACGCAGCCGGCGCACATTCCACTGGTGCAGGTATTCGTGGGCCACGAGCTGCAGCAGCTTGCGGCGGCCGTCGGGTTTCACCAGCCGGCGGCGGCCGTACTGCAGCACCGTGCTGAGGTCGTGCTCCAGGCCGCCGTAACCGTTGTCGGTGAGATGGAGCACGAACAGGTAGTGCCCGGCCGCCGGCCGCTCCACCCCCATCAGCCGGCAGCAGGCCAGGCACACCCGCTGCACGTCCCTCAGCCAGTCGGGATCGGCCACTGCCGGATCCGCCCCTGCGACGGTGGTGCCCCAGCTCACCCAGCGGTGGGGCACGCCGGCGACGTCGAAGCCGTGGCAGCGGTGTGGACCGGCCTCGACGGGCGTGTCGACCAGCTGGTCGAAGTCGCGGGCCAGCCAGCCACCGTCAGCGCAGGAGGGCAGCGGCACGAATGGCTGCCAGCCCGGGGGCAGCTGCAGGTGGAGGCGGTGGGGCAGCCAGCGCTGGCCCTGCACCTGCAGCACAACGGCGGCCAGGGCCAGAAAGCCGTGCTCGGGAGTGAGGTGGCAGGTGCGCACCGTGAGCTCGGTGGCCAGCACGCGGTAGCGGATCCGCACCGGGCTCAGCCGCGGCAGGCGCACCGACCAGCTGGCGGGGCCGCTGCGGCGGGTGCGCAGGGGTTCATGGCCCTGAAGCACCTCCAGCCCCTCGAGCTGGCGCACGTAGTCACGGATGAGGTACGAGCCGGGAGTCCAGGCCGGGAGCGCCAGATGGAGTTCGTTGTGCTGCGGTTGCACCTCCAGGGTGACCGCCACCAGATGGCTGTGGCGGGCGCACAGGTCGAGATGAATAACGGGCCCGATGCCGGGCAAGGCCGAACCGGGGGTGCTGGCTGTGCTGGGGCCGGAGAGAAGGGCGCCGGTGTCAGGGGTCACCGCAGGGGCAGGTCAGGGTCGCATGGTGATCCGGGCACTGCCCTGATGGCGGGCCACCTCAGCCAGCGCCATCTCGGCGGCGTAGCGGCGGGTGATGGCGGAGAGCAACTGCTGCAGGCGGGTGCTGCGGCTGATGCGCTGCAGATCGCCCACCAGGGCCAGCGTGCCTTCGCCGTCGCGGCACCAGCCCAGCCGCTGGCCATCATCCAGCCTCACCTGCAGTTCAACCGCCTGGCAGTCACCGGCGAACCCATCCAGGTGGCCTCCCCAGCTGGGTTGCAGGCCGATGGCCTCGAGGCTCCTGGCGAGCACGGTCTCGTCGCGCAGCACCGTGGGCAGGATGGAGAGATGGGACATGGACGGGATGCCCGCTTTTGATGACCCTAGCCAGCAGCTGGATTGCTTCCAGTGGCCGTTGCAACCAGCTGAGCCCGCGCCGCGGGCGATGCGGCGGCTGCGGCTGGCGGTGATGGCCTCGGGGGAGGGCAGCAATTTCGAGGCTCTCACCCTGGCCTGCCGTGCTGATCGACCACCGGCCGACATGGCGCTGCTGGTGGTGAACAACCCTGCTTGTGGTGCCAGAGAGCGGGCAGAGCGGCTGGGGGTGCCCTGCCGGCTGATCGACCACCGCCTCCAGCCCAGCCGCGAGGCCCTTGACGCGGCCCTGATCTCGGCCTTCCAGGAGGCGCAGGTCGACCTGGTGGTGATGGCGGGGTGGATGCGGATCGTCACCCCTCGGCTGGTGCAGGCCTTTCCGGAGCGGCTGGTGAACATCCACCCGTCGCTGCTGCCCAGCTTCCGCGGCATGGATGCGGTGGGGCAGGCCCTGGCGGCAGGGGTGCGACTGGCCGGATGCACCGCCCACCTGGTGAACGAGGAGGTGGATGCCGGTCGGATCCTGGTGCAGGCCGCTGTGCCCGTGCTGGACGGCGACGACCACGCCAGCCTCACCGCGCGCATCCAGCTTCAGGAGCACCGCATCCTGCCGTTGGCTGTGCGACTGGCGGCGCAGCGGCTGGGTCTGCCCGGAGATCCCGGCACTGCGGCCGGCCTGGGACCGCTTGAGGACTAGATCAGGGATGGATCAGGGATAGAACGGCAGCAGCGGCAGTCCGGCGCCCTCGGCCAGTCCCGCCATCAGGTTCAGGCACTGCACCCCCTGGCCGGCCTGGCCCTTCACCAGGTTGTCGATGGCGCCCATCACGATCAGCTGGCCGGTGCGGAGATCCGCCTGCACGGACAGCAGCGCCCGGCAGGTCTGGCGCACCCACTTGGTGGAGGGATAGGTGCCCACCGGCAGCACCGACACCGCCGGGGCGTCACGGTAGGCGGAGCACAGCACGGTGCTGCAGTCGTCGGCGGTGAGGCCCGGGTCGCGCAGCCGGCAGTACACCGTCGCCAGGAGGCCGCGCACCATCGGCATCAGGTGGGGGGTGAACTGGAGCTGGATCTCCCGCCCGGCCACCTGGCCGGCGATCTGCTCGATCTCGCTGGTGTGACGGTGGCCCACCACGCCGTAGGGGGCCACGGCCTCGCCCGCCTCGGCCAGCAGCAGGTGCTCCTTCGCCGCCCGGCCCCCACCGCTGGTGCCGGTCTTGGCGTCGATCACGATCCCCCGCGTCTCGATCAGGCCCTGTTTGAGCAGGGGCAGGAGCCCCAGCAGGGAAGCGGTGGGGAAGCAGCCGGGAGCTGCCACCAGCCGGGCCGTGCGGATGGCATCGGCGTGCCATTCCGGCAGGCCGTACACCGCCTCCGCGCAGAGGTCGCCGTCCTGGCGTGGCACCTGGCGCGCCTCGGCCGCGTACACCTCCTGCCAGCGGGCGAGGGAGCGGTAGCGGTAGTCGGCCGAGAGGTCCACCACACGCACGCCCCGCTCCAGCAGCGGGGGCACCAGCTGGGCGGCCAGACCGTTGGGCAGGCTGAGCACGGCGAAGTCGGCCGCCGCGGCGATCGCATCGGGATCCGGGCTCTGCACCAGGGGATCGCCAGGCAGGGGCAGGAAGGGATTGATCTCGCTCCAGTGACGGCCACTGCTGCGCTCCCCACCGAGGAAGGTCACGGTCAGGGCGGGATGGTCCTGCAGCAGCCGCAGCGTCTGCAGCCCGCCATAGCCGCTGGCACCAATCACGGCCACCCGGTTGCGGGCTGGAAGTGGGCTGGCCATGGCGGGTGAGCCCTACGCAGGAACAACCCGGGCTTTATAAAGGATGATTGCGCCATGGCCCGCAGCGCCCGCCAGCGGCAAAGCGGACCCCAGGACGCCAAACCAGCCGCCCCTGGCGCCGCCCATGAGTCCTGCGACCGGCAGCACGTCCGCCATCCGCTTCGATGCCATCGCCGACGCCCTGGCAGCGATCCGCAACGGCGATGCCGTGGTGGTGGTGGATGACGAGAACCGGGAGAACGAGGGAGACCTGATCTGCGCCGCCCAGTTCGCCACCCCTGAACAGATCAACTTCATGGCCACCGAGGCCCGGGGCCTGATCTGCCTGGCGATGGAGGGGGACCGGCTGGACGCGCTGGATCTGCCCCTGATGGTGGATCACAACACCGACGAGAACCAGACCGCCTTCACCGTGAGCGTGGACGCGGGGCCGGAGAACGGCGTGAGCACGGGGATCTCGGCGGAAGACCGGGCCCGGACGATCCAGGTGGCGATCCATCCCCAGACCCGGCCGGGGGACCTGCGCCGGCCGGGCCACATCTTCCCGCTGCGCGCCCGCCAGGGCGGCGTGCTCAAACGCGCCGGACACACCGAGGCGGCAGTGGATCTGGCCCGCCTGGCGGGCCTCTACCCGGCCGGGGTGATCTGCGAGATCCAGAACCCGGACGGGTCGATGGCGCGCCTGCCCCAGCTGGCCGACTACGCACGGCGTCACGGCCTGCGTCTGATCTCCATCGCCGACCTGATCCGCTACCGGCTGGACACGGAGCGGTTCGTGCGACGCCAGGCGGAAGCCGCGCTGCCCAGTGCCTTCGGCATGTTCCGGGCGATCGGCTTCCGCAACGAACTGGACGGCGGCGAGCACGTGGCGATCGTGAAGGGCCATCCGGAGCGGGCGAGCGGGCCGGTGCTGGTGCGGGTGCACAGCGAGTGCCTCACCGGCGATGCCTTCGGTTCCCTGCGCTGCGATTGCCGTCCTCAGCTGGAGGCGGCCCTGCGCATGATCGAATCCGCCGGTGAGGGTGTGGTGGTGTACCTGCGCCAGGAGGGCCGCGGCATCGGCCTGATCAACAAGCTGCGGGCCTACTCGCTTCAGGACACGGGCCTGGACACGGTGGAGGCCAACGAGCGGCTGGGCTTCCCCGCCGACCTGCGCAACTACGGCGTGGGGGCCCAGATCCTCAGTGATCTCGGGGTGCACCGGCTGCGGCTGATCACCAACAATCCGCGCAAGATCGCCGGCCTCGGCGGCTACGGGCTGCAGGTGGTGGACCGGGTTCCCCTGGTGATGGACCCCGGCGCCCACAACGCCGCCTACCTGGCCGTCAAGCGCAGCAAGCTGGGCCACCTGATGGGGGAAGGCCCCACCTGCCCGATCGCCGGCCCCACCGCCGTGCTTGCCTGGCAGGGTCATCCCGAGGTGGGGAGCGTGCTGGAGGTGCGCGAGCGCCTGGAATCCTGGGCCCTCGAGCAGGGGCTGAAGCTGGAGCCGGAGGAGGACCCAAGGCTGCTGGCGCTGCTCAACCAGCCCCAGCTGGCACTGCTGCTCAGCAGTGGCGAACGGGCTTCCCTGGAGCCCCAGAGCCTGCGCAGGGCCCTGGAGCTGCTGGCCAGCAGCGACGGCACCAGCCGGGTGGGCCTGCTGCTCAGCCCCGAACCCCAGCGCATCAACCACCCGAGCGCCTCACTGGAGGCACAGCAACGGCCCCTGGCTGAGCTGCTTCAGCCCAGCGGCCAGAGCCCACGGCTCGATGCCGGCGTTCTGGTGGTGTGGCGCTGAGCGCAGGGCTGAAGGCTCACCGCTGGACCGTCACTCCTGAATCGTCAGTCCTGGATCGTCACCGTGTTGATCCGGCTGCCGGTCTTGAGGGCCATCACCACGTCCGTGTTGCCGGTCTGGCCGAACACGGTGTGCACGCCGTCGAGATGGGGCTGGGCCTCGTGGCAGATGTAGAACTGCGAGCCACCCGTGTTCCGACCGGCATGGGCCATCGCCAGGGTGCCGGCCTGGTGCTTGCGGCCGTTGATCTCGCAGTCGATCACATAGCCGGGGCCACCGGTGCCCGGCATGCCCCGGGATCCCTCACGGGTGTTCGGGCAGCCTCCCTGGGCCATGAAGCCGGGGATGACGCGGTGGAAGGCAAGCCCGTCATAGAACCCCTCCCGGGCCAGCTTCGTGAAGTTGGCCACCGTATTCGGCGCGTCGGCATCGAACAGCTCCAGTTCGATAAGGCCGGCGTCGGTGTCCATCAGGGCACGGGTCATGGGGCTGAGGAGGCAAACGCCGACTGTATGGGGCCGTGCTGAGAATGGAGGGTCGATCGTCCCCCGCCGGCATCCCTCACCCGTCCATGAGCACCCCCCCTCCCGCCACCACCCCAGGCGTTCCGCTTCACCAGGCCCGGCTCGGCGTGCTCGGGGGCAGCGGTCTGTACGCCATGGAGGGACTGGAGGACGCGCGCGAGCTGACGCTGGAGACCCCGTTCGGCCAGCCCTCCGACGCTCTCAGGCTGGGGCGCATCGGCGATCTGGAGGTGGTGTTCCTGGCCCGCCACGGCCGCCATCACAGCTACACCCCCAGCGAGGTGCCCTACCGGGCGAACCTCTGGGCGCTGCGCTCCCTGGGAGTGCGCTGGATCCTCTCCGTGTCGGCGGTGGGCTCGTTGCAGGAGCAGGTGCGGCCCCTCGACATGCTGGTGCCGGATCAGTTCATCGACCGCACCCACCAGCGGCCGCTGTCGTTCTTCGGCGACGGGGTGGTGGCCCATGTCACCGCCGCCGACCCCTTCTGCCCCACCCTCAGCCGCCTGCTGGCCGATGTGGGCGAGAGCCTCATGCCGCCCGGGCGCCAGCTGCACCGGGGCGGCACCTACCTGTGCATGGAGGGTCCGGCCTTCTCGACCCGCGCCGAATCCGAGCTCTACCGGAGCTGGGGCTGCGGCGTGATCGGCATGACCAATCACACCGAGGCGCGGCTGGCCCGGGAGGCGGAGATGGCCTACGCCACCCTGGCAATGGTGACCGACTACGACTGCTGGCACCAGGACCACGCCGCGGTGAGCGTGGAGATGGTGATCGACAACCTGCGGGCCAACGCGGCCCTGGCCCAGGAGATCGTGCGCGTGGCCGCCGAGCGGGTCGGCGCCCAGCGGCCAGCCAGCAGCGCCCACCGGGCCCTGCGTCACGCGCTGATGACGCCCAGGGAGCAGGTGCCGCTCGACACGCGCCGCCGGGTGGACCTCTTCACAGCCCCCTACTGGGGCCCGGTTGGCGAGGAGGGCTGAGCCCGGAGCGCCTCCAGAGACGCTCCGCAGGCCTCCAGGGCCCGGCGGAGATTCTCCCCGGCGCGCTGCAGCTGCTGCCGTGCGGCGGCCGCATCCAGTCCGGTGGCCGCCATCAGCAAGGCCCGTTTCACCGATCCGCCGGCCTGCGTCAGCAGCGCGGCACCTGCAGGGCGCTCCACCCCCGCCAGGTCACGCAGGATGCGCAGGGCCCGGTCCTCCAGCTTGCTGTTGGTGACCGCCACATCCACCATGCGGTTGCCGTACACCTTGCCCAGGCGCACCATCACGCCCGTGGAGAGGATGTTGAGCGCCATCTTGGTGGCGGTGCCGGCCTTGAGACGGGTGGAGCCGGTGAGCAGCTCGGGGCCGGTGAGCAGACGGATGTCGATGTCACAGGGCATCGCGGCCTGATCGGCAGGCACGCAGGCCAGGGCCACTGCCAGGGCGCCGATGGCCCGGGCATGGCGCAGACCCCCGAGCACATAGGGCGTGGTACCGCCGGCGGCGATGCCCACCAGGCAGTCGGCCGGACCGAAGCCCCGCTGCTCCAGATCGGCGCGGCCGGCCTCCTGAAGATCCTCCAGTCCCTCGGAGCTGCGCAGCAGGGCTGGCGCCCCCCCGGCGAGCACCCCCTGCACCAGCTCAGGCGGCGAGCAGAAGGTGGGCGGGCACTCGGCGGCGTCGAGCACCCCCAGCCGGCCGGAGGTGCCGGCCCCCAGATAGAACAGCCGTCCACCCCCGCCGAGCCGGGCGGCGATGGCGTCCACCGCCGCCGTGAGGGCGGGAGCGGCGGCGGCCACTGCCCGCTGCGGCTCCAGATCGTTGCGGCAGAACAGCTCAACCAGCTGGTCGGTGGGCAGCTGATCGAGGTTGGCGCTGTGGGGATTGGCCTGCTCGGTCAGCAGGTGGCCGCGGTCCTGGGCGGGAGCGGGAGCGGTCATCAGAGCAGGCCCTCCAGCTGGCGGCGGAAGGCTTCCAGCTCCACATCGCCGGAACTGATCGGCTCGGCCGGCTCGTCCCGCCCGTGGCCCTGATCCTGGTCCTGCTCCTCTTCCTGCCAGTGGCTCACGTCCATGTTGCGCTCCGGCGGAGCGATCAGCAGGCGCTCCTCGGGGTTCTGGGGCACGAAGCCGGCCGGCACGAAGCGGGCCTCGTAGCCTGCCTGGCTGCAGAACTGCTCCATTTCGGTGCGGTCCAGGGCCTCCACGCTGGGCACGGGGAAGTCCTGGGCCTCGAGCAGGCCGGCATAGCGCTCGGCGTCGTCGCGGTTCTCGAATAGCAGCACCACCGTGCGACCGTTGATCTCGAGGGAATGGATGCCCTCCTGGTCGGAGCCGGCATCGAAGAGGAGCACATGCACCGACATGGGCGGACAGGGCAGCGCGGGCGTCGCCTCAGTGTGTCACCGCAAGGCGGGCCTCACAGCCGCCCCGGTTCCTCCGCGGCCGCCTCATCGGCCAGCTCCTGCAGGCGGCGGTAGAGGGCGATCTCGGCGTCGCCGGGCTGCTCGGGCACGACGATGCGGATCTCCACCAACTGGTCACCGCGCTGGCCTCCCCATTCCAGACCGCGGCCGCGCAGGCGCAGCAGGCGTCCGCTGGAGGAGCCTGGGGGCACGGTGAGCTTCACCGCGCCCTTCAGGGTGGGAACCACAACCTGACAGCCCAGCGCCGCTTCGGCGGGGCTGACCGGGAGCAGGTAATGCACCCGCAGGCCATCCACCCGCAGACCCTCGTCGGTGCGCACGCGCAGCTGCAGGAAATGGTCACCACCGCCGGGGGTGACGCCGGCCAGGCGCAGCCGCCAGCCGTCGCCGGCCATGGGAGGCGTCCACACCTCCACGGCAGTGCCGTCGGCGAGTTCCAGCTCCACCCGCTCGCCTTGGAGGGCCTGCTCGGGAGTGAGATCCACGCTGGTCTCGCTGTCGGAGGCTGCCACCACCGGAGCCGGGGGGGGCGGGGAGGCGGTCACCGGGGCGGCGGCGTACTCTCCGGAACGTCCATCATCAGCAGGGTCCTGGTCGGCGAAGCGCCCGTCGGGTGTGTCGTCTGCCGGGCGGCGACGGTTGCCGAAGAGTTCCTCCAGGTAGGTCTCGAAGCTGGGAAAGCCGGTGGCGAAGGCATCCAGCCCGGCGCCCGGGGTTGCCGGACCGGCACCGGCTTCGCCCAGCTCCCAAGCACGGCGGCGGCGCGGATCCGAGAGCAGGGCATAGGCCTCGTTCACCTGCTTGAAGCGCTCCTCGGCGACGGGATCGTTGCCGTTCAGATCGGGATGCCACCGCCGCGCCTGCCTGCGGAACGCCAGTTTCAGGGCATCGGCATCAGCGCCCGGATCGAGACCCAGCACCGCCCAGGGGTCGATGGCGGCCTCGCCGGAGGCGACGGAACGGGAGGTCACGGCAGATCGCGCTCGTCCCAGGGATCGTTAGCCGGCACGCGGGATCGCGGGCGGCGGTCCGGTTCCTCGCGGAACGGCTGCTCGCGGGCAGACTCCTCCCAGCGGGGCTGGGCCTGGCGGCGCGGCAGATCGAAGCCGTCCTGCGCATCCCGGTCAAAGGGGTCGCGGCCGTAGCGGTCACGCTCGGAGCGGTCACGGTCGTCGCGGTACCGCTCGTCCCGGTAGGGGTCCGAGGATCGCGACGGGCCGGTGGCCCAGGGATCGCGACTGGGCCGGTTCCAGTCGTCCCAGTCGTCATCGTCCGAGAAGAGCTCGTCCTTGAGGCTCCCCAGAGTGTTCTTGAGGCCCTGCAGCGGACCCTGCTCGGCGCGGCGCTCGCTGAGCAGGCGGCGGTTGAGCCCGAACAGGGCTTCCTGGAGCTGGCCGGCGGCCATGTCCAGCTCCAGGGGATCGGTCTCGCCACGCTCCTCCAAGGCCAGCAGATCCTGCACGTCGCGCACCGCCATCTCCACCGCCCGCTGCTGCCGCTCGGCGCCGTAGGGCCCCAGCTCCAGGGCCGCGTCACGCAGCCGCCGCTCCGCCTGGGCCACCAGGGTGAGCGCCTTGTTGCGGCGGTCGATGGCGGCGCGCTTGCGCCGGTCCTCGGCGGCCTTCTGCTCCGCCTCCTCGATCAGGCGGCCGATCTCCTCCTCGCTGAGGTTGGAGCCGCCCTGGATGCTCACGCTCTGCTGCCGGCCGGTGGTGCGATCCATGGCCGACACCTGCAGCAGGCCGTTGGCGTCGATGTCGAAGGACACCTGCACCTGGGGAACCCCGCGGGGCGCGGGCGGGATGCCGGAGAGGCGGAAGCGGCCCAGGCTCTTGTTGTCGGCCGCCATCTGCCGCTCCCCCTGGAGCACGTGCACCTCCACCGAGTTCTGGTTGGCCTCGGAGGTGCTGAACACGTCGCTCCGGCGCACCGGGATCGGCGTGTTGCGAGGGATCAGCACCTTCATCACCCCGCCGATGGTCTCCAGGCCGAGCGAGAGGGGGGTGACGTCGTTGAGCATCAGGTCGCGCAGCTCGCCGGTGAGGATGCCGGCCTGCACCGCGGCGCCGATCGCCACCACCTCATCGGGGTTCACCGACTGGCAGGGCTCGAGGGGAATCAGGGTGCGCACCATCTCCTGCACCATCGGCATGCGCGTGGCGCCGCCCACCAGCACCACGTCGTCGATGTCGTCGGCGGCCAGCCCTGCGTCCCGCAGGGCGCGCTGCACCGGCCGCAGCAGCCGGTCGAGCAGATCGGGGCAGAGCCCCTCGAAAACGGAGCGCTCCAGAGCGGTTTCGATGTGCAGCGGCCCCTCGCCGCCCGTGGCGATGAACGGAAGGGAGATGGGGGTGCTCTGCACGCCGCTGAGCTCGATCTTGGTCTTCTCGGCCGCCTCGGTGAGCCGCTGCAGGGCCTGACGATCGCGGCGCAGATCGATCTGGTGCTGCTTCAGGAACCCCTCGGCGAGCCAGTCGACGATGCGCCGGTCCCAGTCGTTGCCGCCCAGCTGGGTGTCGCCGCTGGTGGCCTTGACGTCGAAGACCCCCTGGGCGATCCGCAGGATCGACACGTCGAAGGTGCCGCCGCCGAGGTCGAACACCAGCACGCGCTTGGCGGCGCTGCGGTCGAAGCCGTAGGCCAGCGCCGCCGCGGTGGGCTCGTTGAGGATGCGTTCCACCCTGATCCCGGCCAGCCGTCCGGCATCGCGGGTGGCCTGACGCTGGGCATCGTTGAAGTAGGCGGGCACCGTGACCACGGCCGCCTCCACCGGCTCGCCCAGGTAGGTGGCGGCGTCGTCGCAGAGCTTGCGCAGGATGCTGGCCACCAGCTCTTCCGGCGCGTATTCCCGCTCGGTGGCCGGGCAGACCACGCGCACGTTGCCCTGGTCGTTGGCGCGCACTGTGTAGGGCACGCTCAGGCTGCCCTCGTCGAGCTCCTCCCACTGGCGCCCCACGAAGCGCTTGAGGTTGGCGAAGGTGTTGCGGGGGTTGAGCACCAGCTGGCGGCGGGCCAACTGCCCGACGAGCAGTTCCTGGTCGCGGCTGAAGCCCACCACCGAGGGCGTGGTGCGGCTGCCCTCGGCGCTGGCGAGCACCACCGGCCGCCCGCCCTCCAGCACCGCGACAACGGAATTGGTGGTTCCCAGGTCGATGCCGACGATGCGCCCCATGGACAGCGAGGAGTCAAGAACCGCCTGGCCAGACCAAGGTACCGGCTCAGCGGAGGCACCGGCCCGCCAGACGTTAATCACCACTTAAACAGCCATCGCAGCCGCGTTCGTAAATTTCGGCGGACACCCTTTCTGCGCCGCCGGGACCGGGAGTCAGCGGGCTGGCCACCGGCCAGGCAGCTCATGCCGCAGCACTCTCTTCACCGCATGACGACGGATTCACCGCCACCACTTCCGAACGCCGACGCGTTCACGCTTCGCCGCCGGCCACCCAGCGAAAAGCTGGTCGACACCGGCTTCCGCCAGCTCTCCCTGGCCCTCGCCTCGGTCGTGGCCGTCGTCCTGCTGGGCATTTTCCTGGTGGTGTTCTCCGGCGCTCGCGAGGCGATCAGTGCGTTCGGACTGTCGTTCATCACCACCTCGGCCTGGGACCCGGTGAACGACAGCTACGGAGCTTTCGTGGCCATCTACGGCACCCTGGTGACCTCGCTCCTCTCACTGCTGATCGCGGTGCCGCTGGGAGTGGGCACGGCGATCCTGATCACCGAGGATGTGCTTCCCAAGCTGGTGCGGGATGCCACCGGTCTGATGGTTGAGCTGCTGGCGGCGATTCCCTCGGTGGTTCTGGGCCTGTGGGCCATCTTCGTGATGGAGCCCACCATCCGGCCAGCCCTGAATCTCATCCACAGCGCGCTCGGCTGGACGCCGCTGTTCAACACCGTCCCCAAGGGCCCGGGAATGGCTCCGGCGATCCTGATTCTTGTGGTGATGATCCTGCCGATCATCACCGCCATCGCCCGCGACGCCCTCAATCAGGTGCCCCAGGAGCTCAGGCAGGGGGCGTACGGGGTGGGCACCACCCGCTGGGGAGCGATCTTCAGCGTGATCCTGCCGGCAGCGATATCGGCCATCACCGGTGGCGTGATGCTGGCCCTGGGCCGGGCCATGGGAGAAACGATGGCCGTGACCATGATCATCGGCAACTCCAACAACTTCAGCACCTCTCTGCTGGCTCCGGGAAACACCATCGCTTCGATGCTCGCCAACCAGTTCGGCGAAGCCGATGGCGTTCAGGTGTCCGCCCTGATGTACGCCGCACTGATCCTGATGGTGCTCACCCTTGTGGTGAACATCTTCGCCAAATGGATCGTCCGCCGCCTCAGCCTGCGCTACTGAGCCACCACCGATGACCATCACGACCAACCTGCCGGCCGACGTCGCTCTCTTCGACCGCCGCCCGCTCACCTTCGATCCCACCCTCAGGCGCAACCGCATCAATCGATTGCTCACAGGTATTGCGGCCCTGTTTGCGGCGATTGCGGTTCTGCCCCTGTTCCTGGTGATCTTCTACGTGCTCATCCAGGGCGGCAGGCTGATGAGCCTGAGTCTGTTCACCCAGCTGCCACCACCGCCGGGTCTTGAGGGCGGCGGCATCGGCAACGCCATCCTGGGAACGATCCTGGTGACGTTGATCGCTTCGGTGATCGCCATCCCCATCGGAGTCGGCGGGGGGGTATACCTCACCGAATATTCGAGCAGGGGTTGGTTCTCCCAGTTCATCAGCGTGGGTAACGACATCCTCGCGGGGGTTCCCTCCATCATCAGCGGGGTTTTCGTCTATGGCGTGGTTGTCGCCACCAGAGTGTTTTTCGGCCAGAGCTACAGCGCCGCAGCCGGTGGTATTGCGCTGGCGGTGCTGATGCTCCCCACGGTGATCAAGACCACGGATGAGGGTCTGAAGCTGGTGCCCCAGGAGCTGCGCTGGGGAGCCTACGGAGTCGGTGCCTCCAAGTTCGTCACGGTGATGCAGATCACCCTGCCGGCCGCCTTCACCCCGATTGCCACCGGTGTGGTGCTGGCGATCGCCCGGGCTGCCGGAGAGACGGCACCCCTCATCTTCACGGCGCTCTTCTCACCGTTCTGGCCCGAGGGCGTCTTCAACCCGATCGCCACCATGTCGGTGTTGATCTTCAACTTCGCGATCATGCCCTACGAAGCCCAGAACGAACTGGCATGGGCAGCTTCGTTTGTGCTTGTCATGATGATTCTCGCCGCCAATCTTCTGGCGCGCTGGATCAGCAGCTTCTCCCGCACCTGAGCCCACACTCCTCCCGCTTCACAAGCGTCCCCCTCCAGCGCCCAACCCCGGCTCCCGTCATGACCCAGACCAACCCCGCTCAGTTGCCTACCAAGGACGTCTGCATGTCCCTCCAGGACGTGACGATCTCCTACGGCAAGTTCGAAGCCGTGAAGAATGTCTTCATGGACATCCCCAAGGGCCAGGTGACGGCGTTCATCGGCCCTTCCGGCTGTGGCAAATCCACCGTCCTGCGGGGGCTGAACCGCATGAACGATCTGATCCCAGGCTGCAGCCTGCGCGGCCGGGTGGTGTTCGACGGGGTCGACATCTATGCCCCCAGCGTCGACCCGGTGGAGGTGCGCCGGCGCATCGGCATGGTGTTCCAGAAGCCCAACCCGTTTCCCAAGAGCATCTACGAGAACATCGCCTTCGGTGCCCGCATCAACGGGTACAAGGGCGACATGGACGAGCTGGTGGAACGCTCGCTGCGCAAGGCGGCGGTGTGGGACGAGTGCAAGGACAAGCTCAAGGAGAGCGGTTTCGCCCTCTCAGGCGGCCAGCAGCAGCGTCTCTGCATCGCCCGCGCGATTGCCACAGAGCCGGACGTGATCCTGATGGACGAGCCCTGCTCGGCTCTGGATCCGATCTCGACCCTCAAGATCGAGGAGACGATGCATGAGCTCAAGCGCAGCTACACCATCGTGATCGTGACCCACAACATGCAGCAGGCGGTGCGGGTGGCGGACATGACCGCCTTCTACAACGCCGAGGCTGTGGAAGGCGGCACCGGCAAGGTGGGCTATCTCGTGGAATTCGCCGAGACCGAGCGCATCTTCAACGCTCCCAGCCAGCAGGCCACCCAGGACTACGTGACCGGCCGTTTCGGCTGAATGCGCAGCGGCCGATCATCACCGCACAAGCAGATCAGCCCTGGAGAAAAGTCCCACAGAAAAGCCGGCCCCGGGGCCGGCTTGTCCATGATTGAGCGGAGAGGGAGGGATTCGAACCCTCGATAGAGTTGCCCCTATACAGCATTTCCAGTGCTGCGCCTTCGACCACTCGGCCACCTCTCCAGGGGCAAAATGGGGCAACGAAGTGGCAATGTAGCAGCTCACCCTCCCCAGCCCGATGCGCACCTTTCCGATCACGGTCCACTGGCGCCAGACCGGACGCGTGATCCGGCATGAGGTGCCCGAGGGCGAGTACATCCTGCGCAGCTTCGAGCGGCAGGGCGATCCCCTGCCCTTCAGCTGCCGCAACGGCTGCTGCACCACCTGCGCGGTGCGGGTGCTGAGCGGCACGATCGATCAGCGTGAGGCCCTCGGGCTCTCCCGGGAGCTGCGGGCCCGGGGCTACGGGCTGCTGTGCGTGGCGCGGGCGACCGGCCCTCTGGAGGTGGAGACTCAGGATGAGGACGAGGTGTACGAGCTCCAGTTCGGGAGGCATTTCGGGCGCGGACTCGTCCGTCCCGGCCTACCCCTCGACGACGAGTGACGACGCCGGCCCATCCGTGGGTCCTGAACACCAGCGAGCGAGGTGACGCCGTGGAGACCAGGTCGACAGCAGCCGACTCCAGCCCAGCCGCAGCGAGCGATGCCGAGCGGGGGTCTGATCGGGCCCTGCGCGAATCGGGCCTGGCCATGGGCGCGATCGAGCGGCTGCTGAACGTGGCCCGGCGGGCGGCGGAAGCCGGCGGAGTCCAGCTGAGGGCCCACTTCGGCCGTCTGGAACAGATCCGGGAAAAGGGGCGCTGCGGCGATCTGGTCACCGAAGCCGACCTGGCAGCGGAGCAGGCGGTGCTGGCGCTGCTGGAGGCCGAGACCCCTGAGATCGGTGTGCTCTCCGAGGAGAGCGGCCGCCGGGCCCGCGCCGGCGAGCTGGAGTGGTGCGTCGACCCCCTGGACGGCACCACCAACTACGCCCACGGCTATCCGTTCTTCGGCACCTCCGTGGGCCTCTGCTGGCAAGGTGTGCCCCTGCTGGGGGCGCTCGCGGTGCCCAGCTTCGAGGAGCTGCACTGGGCCGCGCCGGGGCTGGGAGCCTGGTGCAACGGACGCCGCATCCACGTGAGCGACTGCGACCGGCTGGCCGATGCTCTGCTGGTCACCGGCTTCGCCTACGACCGGCACACGCGACTGGACAACAACTACGCGGAGTTCGCCTACTTCACCCACCGCAGCCACGGCGTGCGGCGGGGCGGCGCGGCGGCGGTGGATCTGGCATTCGTGGCCTCGGGCCGGCTGGACGGCTATTGGGAGCGGGGGCTTGCCCCCTGGGACCTGGCCGCCGGTGTGGTGCTGGTGGAGCAGGCGGGCGGTCTGGCCACCGCCTACGACGGCGGCCCCCTGCAGCTCAGGCACGGGCGGGTGGTGGCTTCCGGCGCCCGCCTGCACCCCCAGCTTGTGGCAGGCCTGAAGGCCTGCACCCCCCTGAGCGGCGCCAGCTTCGGGGCGCCCGAACTCGATGGCGCCGTGGACGAAGCCGGAGTGGTGGCCGCTCCATAGGATCCCCCCGTCGCGCCGTTCCGGTTCGCTGCCATGGCCCTGCAACCCGCCGCCGGCGCCCGGGATCTCAATCCCAGGGAGGTGGAACAGAACCGCGCTATCTGCGCCACCCTCGCCGAGGTATACCGGCTGTGGGGCTATCAGGCCGTGGCCCCGCCGAGTTTCGAGCGTCTGGACACGCTCCAGGCCGGCGGCGCCATCGATGGCCGGGAGCTGGTGCGGCTGGCGGCCGGCGATCCGCTGGGACTGCGTCCGGAACTCACCGCCTCGATCGCCAGGGCCGCCTGCACGCGGCTGGCGGGACGCCCCCGTCCCCTGCGGCTGTGGTCGGAGGGGACCACCTACCGCAGCAGCACCGGCGACAGCGGCCACCAGCGCATCCACGAGCAGCTCCAGAGCGGCGTGGAACTGCTGGGTGAACCGTCGGCGGCCGCGGATGTGGAGCTGATGCGGATGCTGCTGGCCGCAGCCGCCCGGCTGGGCCTCGGCCCCCAGCACCGCCCACGGCTGCTGGTGGGGCACCACGGCCTGCTCACGGCACTGCTGGCCCAGGTGCCGGAGGAGCAGCGGCAGGCTGCCCGGGCCGCGCTCACCGGCTTCGATGCCCTGGCCCTCGACCGCCTGCCCCTGGCCGATCCCCAGCGGCAGCGCCTGAGTGCCGTGATGCGCCTGCGCGGCGAGCCGCCCCAGGTGCTCTACGGCCTGGAGCAGTGGCTGGGACCGGTGCCGCTTCTGGGCGAACTGGCCACCACCCTCGAAGCGGTGGCGCCGGCGGCGGAGCGCCGGCAGGTGGCACTGCGCCTGGATCCCACCTTCCAGCCCCACTTCGCCCTCTATGACGGTTTGGTGCTCAAGCTGGTGTGCCAGGGCGAGCACGGGCCGGTGGAGATCGCCAGCGGCGGGCGCTACGACGCTCTAGTCGGACGCTTCGGTGCCGATCCCGCCGACGCGGCGGGTGTGGGCTTCGGCTTCGACGTGGAGGCGGTGCGGGAGCTGGTGGGGCTTCCCCCTGATGCCGGCACGGCGCCGGCGCCGGTGCTGGTGAGCTACGCCAGCGACGTGGCGCTGACCCGGGCTCTCGATGCCCTGGAGATGCTCCACGGCCAGGGGCAATGCGCCGAGCTGCTGGGCCATCCGGTGCCCAGCCAGGCCGAGGCCGACCGGGCGGCCACCGAACGGGGCTGCTGCAGCGCCACCTGGATCGCTGCCTAGGATCTGGCCCGATTCCGGCACCTCCATGGCCCACACGATCGTCACCAACGTCTGTGAAGGCGTGGCCGACTGCGTGGATGCCTGCCCGGTGGCCTGCATCCATCCCGGTGAGGGAGCCAACAGCAAGGGCACAGCCTTCTACTGGATCGATTTCGACACCTGCATCGACTGCGGCATCTGCCTGCAGGTGTGCCCGGTGGACGGGGCCATCCTTCCCGAAGAGAAGCCCGATCTGCAGCGCACCCCCTGAGCGCGGGGTTCGGTCACCCCTCCCGGGGAGAGGTTGAAGCCGCCGGCCGGCGCCCCCTACGGTTCCAGCACCGATCACCAACAGTCATGCCGGTGCTGGAAGAGAAGGGTCAGATTCAGATCCACACCGAAAACATCTTCCCGATCATCAAGAAGGCCGTCTACAGCGGCCACGAGGTGTTCCTGCGGGAGCTGGTGAGCAACGGCGTCGATGCCATCAGCAAGCGCCGCATGGCCGCCATGGCAGGCGACTGCAGCGAAGGCCCCGAAGGATCCATCCAGATCCGCATCGACCGGGAGAAGAAGACGCTCACGATCTCCGACAACGGCATCGGCATGAGTGCCGATGAGGTGAAGCGCTACATCAACCAGGTGGCCTTCTCCAGTGCCGAGGACTTCCTGGAGAAATACAAGAGCGAAAGCGACGCGATCATCGGCCACTTCGGCCTGGGCTTCTACTCCAGCTTCATGGTGGCCGCTCAGGTGGAGCTGGTCACCCTCTCGGCTCGCGAGGGCAGCGAGGCGGTGCGCTGGACCTGCGACGGTTCCCCCAGCTTCACCCTCGAGGGCACCGAGCGCAGCGTGCCCGGCACCGATGTGATCCTGCACCTGATGGAGGAGGAGCTCGAGTATCTCGAGCCGTCCCGCATCCGCACCCTGATCACCACAAACTGCGACTTCCTGCCGGTGGCGGTGCAGCTGGAGGGGGAAACGGTCAACAAGCGTGAAGCCCCCTGGCGCGCCAGTCCCCGGGAGCTGAGCGACAACGACTACATCGAGCTCTACCGCTATCTGTATCCCTTCCAGGGCGATCCGCTGCTGTGGGTGCATCTGAGCACCGACTACCCCTACAACCTGCAGGGAATTCTGTATTTCCCGAAGTCCAGTGGCCGGGCCGACTGGGAGAAGGGTGAGATCAGGCTCTACTGCAACAACGTCTTCGTGAGTGACTCGATCAAGGAGGTGGTGCCGCGCTACCTTCTGCCCCTGCGGGGCGTGATCGATTCGCCGGATATCCCCCTGAACGTGAGCCGCTCGGCGCTGCAGACCGACCGGCGCGTGCGCTCGATCGGCGGCTTCGTGGCCAAGAAGGTGGCCGACCGGCTCAAGCAGCTGCACCGCGACGAGCCAACGCGCTATGCCGAGATCTGGGAATCCCTGGCGCCCTTCATCAAGATCGGCGCCATGGAAGACGAGAAGTTCGCCGAGCAGGTGGCCGACCTGGTGCTGTTCGGCACCACCGCGCCCGCAGCGAACGATGCAACCGGACAGGACGGCACCGCCGAAGACCAGGACGGCACCGCCGAAGACGGGGAGAAGCCGACCACCCTCGACCCCATTCCCGGCGCGGACGGCAAGGCCTTCACCACCCTGGCCGGCTACCGCAGCCGCCTCGAGGCCGCCCACGACAAGCGCATCCTCTACTGCACCGACGAGGCCGGCCAGGCCGGGGCGCTGGCCCTTTGGACGAGCCAGGGCGCCGAGGTGCTGCTGGCCGACACCTTCATCGACACCCAGTTCATTCCCTGGCTGGAGTACCGCCACGAGGAGCTCAAGTTCCAGCGGGTGGACGCCGAGCTCGACGACTCCCTCAAGGAGCAGGAGAGCGAACTGGCCGATGCCGAGGGCAAGGACAGCTCCGAAAAGCTGCGGGAGCTGTTCAAGGCCGCCCTGCAGAACGACAAGGTGACGATCCAGGTGCAGGCCCTCAAGGGCGACGACGCGCCGGCTGCGCTGATCCTGCTGCCGGAGCAGATGCGGCGCATCAACGACATGGGCGCCCTGATGGAGCAGCGGCTGCCGGGTCTGCCCGACCATCACGTGCTGCTGGTGAACCGCCGCCATCTGCTGGTGGCCGGGTTGCTGAAGCTCTCGGCCGGTGCCGTGATCACCACCCCCGGGGCCACAGGCGCCTCCCCCAGCCAGCAGCTGGCCGACGACCTGGCGCGCCATGTGTACGACCTGGCCCGGCTGGCCGTGGGCGGCCTGGAGCCCAACCAGCTGGCCAGCTTCCAGCAGCGCAGCGCCGGACTGATGGGCCGGCTGATGGAGCGGGGGCTCTGAGCACAGTCCTCAGGGCAGAGGGATCGTTGCGGCAATGGCCAGTTGGTAAGATCGCCAGCTGCGCCGGTGTCCGCACCGCCGCAGCGTCGTCATCATCAGGTTGAAGGTCATGTCACGGGTCTGCCAGCTCACCGGCAAGCGCGCCAACAACGGCATGGCCGTGTCGCACTCCCACGTGCGCACCAAGAAGCTGCAGCAGGTGAACCTGCAGGAGCGGCGGCTGTGGTGGGCCGAGGGCAACCGCTTCGTGAAGCTGCGCGTCTCCACCCGTGCCCTCAAGACGATCCAGAAGAAGGGCCTGGGTGCTTACGCCCGCGAGCTCGGCATCAACCTGGGCCGCCTCTGAGCTATCACAGCCGGACCTGAGTCCGGTTCTGATGCAGCGCCGCCAGTTTCTGCGCAGCGCCCTGGCGGGTGCCCTGGCCACCGCCACGGGCGCCCTGCTCCGTCCGGAGCGAGCCGATGCACTCGGTGGCGAGCTGCCGCCGCTCGACGCTCCTGCTCCAGGCTTCGATCTCCCCGGCGTGGCCCCGGCCGTACCGGGACTGGGTGGAGGACAGCCCCCGGCAGCAGTGCCCACGGAGCTGTCATTGCGGGATTTCGCCGGGCGCTGGCTGGTGTTCTATTTCTATCCCCGCGACTTCACCGGCGGCTGCACCCTGGAGGCCCGCGGCTTCCAGAAGGATCTGGAGGCCTTCCATCGCGCCGGCGCGGAGGTGGTCGGCGTCAGCGCCGACGACCCCGACTCCCACACCTCCTTCTGCAGCGAGGAGGGACTGGCCTTTCCGCTGCTCAGTGATCCGGGCGGCCAGGTGAGCCGGCGCTACGGCTCCTGGATCGCCCCGTTCTCCCAGCGTCACACCTTCCTGATCGACCCCGAGGGCGTGCTGCGCGCCCGCTGGGTGGCGGTGCGGCCCACCGGCCACAGTGGCGAGGTGCTGGCGGAACTGTCCCGGCTGCAGTGCTCATGACCAGCCCACCAGCACCTGCTTGCCGACGCATCGCCCCGTGGCCTGACGCCTGTGGGCATCGGTGAGCCGGGCGGCGCAGATCGGCCCCGCCTCCTGCTGCAGGGTGCTGAACAGCTCTCCCCGATCCACCAACTCGGCCACCTGTGCCAGCAGCGCACCCTGCCTGGCCATGTCGGGTGTGTCGTAAAGGGAACGGGTGAACATCAACTCCCAGTGCAGCGAGAGGCTCTTGCGCTTGAGGGCCAGCACGCTCACGGCGGCCGGATCGGGATCGTCGATCAGGGAGAAGCGCCCCTGGGGAGCCAGCAGATCCACCAGGGCCGCGTAGTTCTCCCCGGTGTGGGTGAGGCTGGCCACGTGCTGGACGGCAGGGATTCCCAGGGCCTGGAGCTGGGGCCTGAGGGGCTGGCGGTGATCGATCACGTGGTGAGCGCCGCAGCGCAGCGCCCAGTCCCGGCTCTCGGGCCTGGAGGCCGTTCCCACCAGGGTGAGGCCCGTGAACCGGCGGCCCAGCTGCAGCAGCAGCGAACCCACCCCGCCGGCGGCCCCACTCACCAGCAGCACCTCTCCCACGGCAGCGGTGGGGTCCTGGGGCACTGCCAGGCGGTCGAACAGCAGCTCCCAGGCCGTGATCGCCGTGAGCGGCATCGCCGCCGCCTGGGCAGACGAGAGGCTGGCCGGGGCCCGGGAGGCCAGGCGGCAATCCACGGCGTGCAACTGAGCATCGCAACCCGGCCGCTGCAGCGCTCCGGCGTACCAGACGCGATCCCCTGGGCGGAACCCCGACACCGCGGCGCCGCAGTCCACCACCGTGCCGGCGGCGTCCCAGCCGAGCTGGCGCCACTGCCCGGGCGCCGGCTGCTCGCGCCCGCGCACCTTGAGGTCCACCGGATTCACCGCCACCGCCTCCACCGCCACCAGCAGATCGTGGGGGCCGGGCTGGGGATCCGGCAGCTCCAGGTCCTCGAGGTAACGAGGATCGTCGAGTCCGGCGGAGCACTGGTAACCGACGGCGCGCATGGGAATCAGGGGGCAGGGAGGAACGTGGTGGCCAGCAGCTGGCGATGCACCGCGGCGGCCTGTCGCAGAGCGGCCAGGCGCTCAGCAGCGGGCGGCTGGTCGAGGCAGGCCTGCCACTGGCCCAGCAGCTCCGCCGGCTCGGGTGGTGACTCCAGGTCCGTGAGGGGACAGCCCAGGGCCCGGGCAGCGGCGGCCACCTTGGGGTCGTAGCTGAGCGCGGCGACGGGCGCTCCGCTCACCGCCGCCAGGATCAGGCCGTGCAGCCGCATGGCCAGCACCAGGCCGCTGCCGGCGCACACCGCCAGCACGTCCTCGGGCCGTTCGGTCTCCAGCTCGCGGCTGCGGGCAGCCAGGCCGCCACCCAGCAGACCCTGCTCGTTCAGGTGCCGGAGCAGGCCCCGGTCCTGGTGGCGGTGGAAGGGCAACCAGAGCAGCTCCCGTTCCGGCGCCAGCCGCTCGAGCGCCTCCAGCCACGGACGCCAGGCCTGGCCCTGGAGCTGACGGGTGGGCCTGAAGCAGAGTGTGATCGGCCCGCCCCGCCCGTGCCAGCCCGGTGCCTCCAGGCTCCACACCGGATCACTGCCCACCCCGGGCTCCAGCCCGGGGTGCTCGTTCGTGGCGGCGCTGGCCAGCTGGGCCGCTCCGGGCCGCCAGCCGAGCCGTCGGGCCAGGGCGGCGGACTGGC
>JBATEO010000170.1:0-16094 GCA_049664045.1 Prochlorococcaceae cyanobacterium | reverse complement strand
GCGCGGGCCAGCCTGCCGCCAGGGCCGCGGCCAGATCGGCAGCCAGGCTGCCCTCGCCTGGGCCGGCCTCCACCAGAGCCAGGGGGCCGGGGGCAGTGGCCAGCTGCTCCAGCCACTCGGCCAGCTGCGGTGCCAGCAGGGCCGCGAAGTCGGCGCCGAGGGATGGCGCCGTGACGAAATCACCCCGCCTGCCGATGCGCAGGCGGCCGCTGCCGTAGGCGCCTTGGCCGGGATCGTGCAGCACCCAGTCCATGTAGGTGGAAAAGGGCACGGCGCCGCCGGCCGCCGCCAGACGCTGTTGCAACCAGCCGGGAACGCTCACGACGCAGGCGCCAGCTCAGGGAGAATGCATCTTCTCTGGAGCGGGTGCATGGGTGCGGTGGCGGCCGGTTGGGCGGCGAGGCTGACGGCGGCCCTGGTGCCCGCGGCACTGGCGGTGGTGCTGGCCCTGGGCGGCTGGGCGCTGCCGGCCAGCGCCTACGACAACCCCGGGCTGCTGCCCGACCACCCCACCCCCGTGATCGACCTGGCCCGGGCCTTCACCGACGCCCAGCGCACGGAGCTGGAAGACCATCTCAGTGCGGTGGAAGCCGAGAGCGGCTGGAAGCTGCGGGTGCTCACCCAGTACGAGCGCACGCCCGGCCTGGCGGTGAAGGACTTCTGGAACCTGGACGAGCGCTCGCTGCTGCTGGTGGCCGATCCCCGCGGCGGCAACCTGCTCAACTTCAACGTGGGCGATGCCCTGTTCGCCCTGATGCCGCGCACCTACTGGGTGGAGCTGCAGACCCGCTTCGGCAACCAGTACTACGTGCGGGACCACGGCGAGGACGGCGCCATCGTCGACGCCCTGGCGGCGGTGGAGACCTGCCTGGAGCGCGGCGGCTGCCAGGTGGTGCCGGGCCTGCCGCAGGAACAGTGGGTGCTCACCCTGGCCACCTCGATCCTGGGTGGCCTGATCGTGGGCTTCGCCGCCTATCCACGCCAGCCCGGACGCACGGTGGAGTGGACCTGGGTGCTGCTGCTGGCACCGCTGTGGGTGATCCTGTTCGGGGTGTTCGGCGTCGCGCCCATCGTCACCCGCACCAGCGATGTGCTGCCCCTGGTGCGCAACGCCCTGGGGTTCGCCGGGGCCATCGCAGCCGCCTACCTGATCGCCCAGAACACGGTGGGCCGGAGCAGGATCAGCGGCGACGAAGCCTGAGGCCCGCTCAGCTGCTGCCCAGCTGGCCGGCACGGGAGCGGGGGCCGACCCCGTCGAGGGCCTCGAGCTTGCAGCGCAGGGAATCGGCAGGAAGACAGGCCGGCTCCTCTTCGGCTCTCGCGGTCTCGGCCCTGGCGGCGGCCAGCAGGGCTGCCTCCTGGCGGGCGCGGGCCTGGGCCCGCAGCTGGTGGAGGTTGAACTCGTAGAAGCGGCGCAGCTCCTCGTAGCGCTTCACGGGCTGGCCGTAGAAGCTGCGACCGGCCAGGGTGGGAAACGACGCCCACTCCGGGGCCAGGCGGTGGGCCAGTTCCGGGGTGAACTCACCGCGGTCGGCGAGGGCCAGGGCTGCCCGGCGCTGAACCAGGTAGATGGCCGCCTGGTCCTGCACCTGGGGACCGAAGGCGTCAGGGCCGTGGGTGCGGAAACCCAGGGAGCGGCTGACCATCGCCCAGGTGGGCGGCATGAACTGGTAGGCCCCGGCCGCCGCGCTGGCGTAGCGGGCGCTGCGCACCACCCGATCCGGGTGGCGGTCGAGGGACGGCATCAGACCGCCGCCGAACATGATCCAGTAGCCGCGGTCGTCACCGTTGGCCCAGGTGCCCTCGGCGTAGCGGATGGTGTTGAGCAGGGCCCGGCGCTCCGGCGTGATCGCGAAGATGCGCGGAGCGGGAGGCGGCAGCGGCACCGACAGGGCGACGGAGACGCCGGCTGGAACGTCCACCTGCTGGGAGCTGGGCATCGCGTAGCCGGGGACAGCCACCTGGGTGGCCGAAGCGGCGGGCGCCAGGGCCAGCGCGGACACCGGGGAGGCGCCGAGGAGACCGAGGATTGCTGTTGCTTTGGCGAAGTGAACCAAACCTGACAACAAATTTAGGTTGCGCAGCAATTTGCCTAAAGGAACCGGCAAACCAGATTGAATATGTGCCAATCGCACAGGTGTCCACCCGTATCAACAATCACGCCGAACGGTTGAAATCACCGCCAGCACAAGAAAGACAAGCCCCAGAACAACAGAAACGCCGATCACGTTCGGATGATCGATCGAATCTGCTGATCACTCCAGCTCCGCCCCCAGGGCCGCGATCGCCTCGGCCGCCTGGCGCGCCCCGTGCGCGGGCAGCGGGCCCTCCTGGGGTTCCAGCAGCGGCAGGTCCAGTTCCCAGTCGCCGCAGCGCATCTGCTCCTGGCTGAGCAGCCGGTGCCGGCCGTGGCGCTGCAGATCCCGCTCCAGCACCGGCGCCTCGGCAAAGCCGGCGCGGTGCACCAGATGGATCCCCACCCCGTAGCGCATGGCCTCGCAGAAGCTGCTGTAGCCGGGCTTGGTGATCAGCCGGCCGCAGCGGCCCATCAGCTCCAGGGGCCGCACAGCCGCCGGCAGCTGCCGGCCGTTGGCGGCCTCGGCCAGGGCGGGATCGTGGCCAAGAAAGACGTGTTCGGGCCAGCGGGCCAGCAGCGCCGGATCGAGGCTCAGCCCCAGCCCACCGAAACTGATCAGCACGTTGCGGTCGCGCCCGGGGCGCAGCCCCAGCTCCCCGGCCAGGGCGGCCCCATCGAGGCGGGGCTCGCCGGCTGTGAGCCCGATGCGCAGTTCCGGCACACCCCAGGGCATCAGCAGCGAGAGGGGGCAGTGCAGCAGCAGCCGGCCACGGCGGTAGAGGCTGCGGCTGCGCTCCACCCAGGCGGCGAAGGGAGCGCCGAAGGGTTCGTAGATGGCATCCCAGCCGAAACTGGCCAGCCACACCAGCGGCGCCGCGAGTCCCTCGGCCAGCAGCGCCGCCGCCGGGGGCACATCGCCCAGCACCAACACCGGCCCCCCTTGGGCGCGCAGCCAGGCCAGCTCCCGCTCCAGCTGGGCCGGCAGCTCTCGCTCCAGGGTCTCCAGGGCGGCGAGGGTGGCGGCGGGATCGCAGCCGAGGGCATCGGCCTGCACCACCCCCACATCCCAGCGGCAGGGACGGTGGTGGTAGGGCACCGGGCCGAAGGCGGTGGCCAGGAAGCCGGGCGGCAGGCCGGTGGAGAGCACCAGGCGCCAGTGGGGCCGCAGGCGGTGCAGCGCCGTGAGCACGGCGGCGCTGCGGGAGCCGTGGCCGAAGCCGTGGCTGCTGATGCAGGCGACGATCAGCACGGCTGAGCTGCGGCGAGGCTGGCCGGCGCCGGATGGTCGTCCCGGTGCACGGTCTCTTCATAGAGAAGCCGCCCCTGACGATCAAACCAGCGGTGGCTGGCCCGCAGCACCCGTGCCCGCTGGGGATCGCTCACCTCGAGCTCCACCCAGCTGAAGTGGCGCAGCTCCCGGCCGGCGGGGTCGCGGCCATGCCGGGGCACGCTCGCCGCATTGAGATAGACGGTGCCGCTGCGGTCCACGCAGAGGCTGCGGCGCAGGCCGAGACCACGCCTGAGCTGATGGTGCATGTGCCCGAACACCACCAGCGGCAGCGGGCGCAGGGCCTGGATGCGGCGGATGGCCAGGGCCAGATCCTGATCACCCCAGTCGCAGGCGGGCTTCTTCCAGTCGCGGCCGCAGGGATCGGCGGCCTCGCTGCCCAGCCCGGCCGGACCGCAATGGGCCAGGAGCACCAGCGGCAGGGCGGGGTCGGCGCGCCGCGCCGCCGCCGTGATCCGCTCTGCCGACTCCTCGAGCGTGAGCGGTCCGAAGGCCGCCTTCACCGCTCTCGAGAGCTGGAAGCCCCCACCGGCCGTACCGGGCCGGGCGCCCACCACCGCCAGCCCGGGGGGCTGCAGCTGGCGCAGGCCCCAGCCGCAGTGGAGCTCGCCCAGACCGTCGAGCTGACGCTGCAGGGTGCGGCCGGAGGGATCCCGGCCCGCGTCATGGTTGCCGAGGATGCAGGCGGTGGGCAGCTCCAGGCGCCGCAGCAGGGCGGGGATGCGCGGCTGGCCGTCGCTGAGATCACCCACCACCAGCAGCGCATCCGGGGCGACGCGAGCGAGGACCGCGGCATCGCTCTCATCCCAGGCGCCATGCGGATCTCCCACCACCGCCAGGCGCTGGACCGTCATGCACCCCTGCCTAGGCTTGACCATCCTGCCCCGTTGAGGACCGCGGTTGGTTTTCGCAGCCACCCAGAACACAGGCACCGGTAGCGGAGCCAGCCCGCCTCGCCATCCACAGGAGCTGCGTGCCGATATCGAGCGTCTGCGGCGCGAGCGCAACGCCGTGATCCTGGCCCACTACTACCAGGACGACGCCATCCAGGACATCGCCGACTTCATCGGCGACTCGCTGGAGCTGGCCCGCAAGGCGGCCGCCACGGACGCCGACGTGATCGTGTTCTGCGGCGTGCACTTCATGGCCGAGACGGCCAAGATCCTCAATCCCTCCAAAACGGTGCTGCTGCCGGACCTGGCGGCCGGCTGCTCCCTGGCCGACGCCTGCCCGGCGGACGCCTTCGCGGCGTTCCGGGCCGAACACCCCGAGCACATCACCGTGAGCTACATCAACTGCTCGGCGGCGGTGAAGGCCCAGAGCGATCTGATCTGCACCAGCAGCAACGCCGTGGATCTGGTGAAACAGCTGCCCGCCGACCGGCCGATCCTGTTCGGCCCCGACGAAAACCTGGGCCGCTGGGTGCAGGCCCAGAGCGGCCGGCCGCTCACCCTCTGGCCGGGCAGCTGCCAGGTGCACGTGGCCTTCAGCGAGCAGGCCCTGCTGCAGCTCAGGCTCGAGCACCCCGGTGCCGAGGTGCTGGCCCACCCCGAATGCCAGCAGCACCTGCTCGACCTGGCCGACTACATCGGCTCCACCAGCAAGCTGCTCCACCGCGCCGAGGAGAGCGACGCGGACAGCTTCATCGTGCTCACCGAGCCGGGGATCCTGCACCAGATGCGCCTGAAGGTGCCCCACAAGCGGTTCTTCGAAGTGCCCGGCGCCGACGGCTGCAGCTGCAATGCCTGCCCCTACATGCGCCTGAACACCCTTGAGAAACTGTGGCAGTGCCTTGAACGGATGGACCCTGCGATCGAGATGGACGAGGAGCTGCGCCTCAGGGCGCTGGCGCCGATCCAGAGGATGCTGGAGATGAGCCGGTAGCCGGCGCCCGCAGCGGGGATGGCGGATCCATTGCGATGTGTGAGGCGGTAGCCCTCGCTGCGATCACGTCTTTAGATTTCCTTTAGAAGTGGTTCAGATGGGTGCCTGTCCATGGGTCTGTCCGGTCTGCCGACACTGCTTGCCCTGGCGGGTCTGGCAGGGCTCACGGTGATTGAGGTGGCTCTGGGCATGGGTGTGCTCTGAGGCCGTGGTGCCCGAAGCGATGAGGGATCCATCGCCGCGACTGCCGCCTGGCGTGATCGTGGTCACCGGGGCCAGCCGGGGGCTGGGACAGGAGCTGGTGCAGCAGCTGCTGGCCGAGGGGCGGGAAGTGATCGCGGTGGTGCGGCGGCCGGGCCTGGTGGAACCGATGGGGCACGCCGAAGGACTGCGGGAGGTGCTGGCGGATCTGAGCACAGCGGACGGCATCGAACAGGCGATCGGCGGGATCCGCCATGCCCTGGGCCCCAGGCCGCTGGCCGCCCTGGTGAACGGTGCCGCAGCCGTGACGCCGGTGGGCCCCCTGGCCGATCACGGCTGCGGAGCGATGCTCGACGCCTTCACCCTGATGGCGGTGGCACCGGCACGCCTGGCGACGAGCCTGGCCCCGTTGATGGTGGAGGGCGGCCGGGTGCTGAATCTCTCCACGCGCTCCGCCCACGACACCTTTCCGGGCCTGTCGCTCTACTGCATGAGCAAGCACGCGCTGCATTCGATCAGCAACAGCCTGCGGCTGGAACTGCCGGCCACGCTGGCCGTGGCCGAGCTGATTCCCGGCGAAGTGGACACGGGGATGCAGGCCGATCTGCGGGCACCGGATCCGAAGCGCTTCCCGCTCGCCACGTTCTTCCGGCACAACCAGAGCAATCTGATCCCCTGCGCCCTGGCGGCCCGGTTCATCGCCTGGGTGCTCACCGGCACCACCAGGACCGAATTCAGCAAGGTGGAGCCCTGGTTCATCTATGACCCCGGCAGCCATCGCCACTGGCTGCCGCCTGGGGTGGAATTCGGGTACACGGCCCCTTGAAGCAAGACCAGCCCGATAGCGAACGTCAACGCCATTCCGCCAGTTCCACGGTGATCCCCTCGGGCCCGGAGAGGAACACCAGCTTGCGGTTGTTGAACGTCATGATCTGATTGCGCAGGTGCACGCCCTGGGCGGTGAGCCTTGCCACCTCGGCCTCGAGGTCGTCGACGGCGAAACAGATGTGGTTGAAGCCCAGCCTGCAGAGGTTGGCAATCTCCGGGTCCGGGAGCACCTGAGGGTGGTGGTACTTGAGCAGCTGCACTTCCAGGCGTGGGTTGGCGTTGGGAAGCACGAGCGTGATGTGCTCGGCCTCGATGCCATCGACTCCCATGTAGCTGGAGAGTGTCGGGCCGCTGATCACCAGGTCCTTGTCCACTTCGAAGCCCAGCAGCGCGAAGAACCGCTTGGCCGCGTCCACATCTCGCACCACCACAGTGACGTGATCGAAATGGCTCACCATGGTGACTTCAGTGCTCAGCTTGGGAGCAGCAACCCTACAAGTCTGCCTTAACGTCTATCCATCCTGCCCGTCACAGCCCTGCCAGGCCGGCGAGGGCTTGCGCGATCAGTGGCGGTGCGGACTTTCCCATTCCACCACCTGGTTACCGAGGGCGAACACCAGCCGGTCGCGGGAGAGTGGTGTGGGGCCGGCGGCGGTGGCCACCACGTCATCGAGCGGAACCCTCAGACCCCGCAGATCCCCTTCGTCTCAGCAATGGCCTCAGCCATCGGTTCGGATGGCGAGGATCACCTGGACTGGAGCTGATGTGTTGCCGATCTACAAGGGAAACTCTGCGTCAACAAGTTCCCAGGAGGCGATTGTTGTTGAGGGTGATGGAACTCATGCGAAATATCAGGTGAGGCTCAAGATCAGTGGCTGCAGTAGATCTGCTCGCTCGTCAAGGTTCTCTGGGGCCACCCGCCTTGGCTTGATGTTAGGCATCATCGCGCTGGATTTTGAGCATTTCGCACGCGCCTCTTTGGAACTCATAACTCACCCGCTGAATTGACACCTGGTGGCCAGCTGCACGCAGCATCTCAACACTCCCTTCAAGATGGGGCGAGATCACGCCGCCGAATGCAAGCAGTGGAAACACCCTGACTTCCTTGGCAACTCGGCAGAGCTCCAGCAGCGAAGAATGGTGAAAGTCCTCGTCCAGCTGCCGGCTATACAAGAAGAGAAGATGCGAGCAGAGTGCCAAGTCGAAATCGCCATCAGGAAAAGGAAGTGTTGGCAATTCCGAGGTGATGTACCGACCCTCAACCAAGCCGGCTGGATAGTCATCCAAGAATGCTTGCATAGCGGCCATGCGGACCTTGCCGAGCTCTTCGGGCGAGGTGATTGCTTCCCAAATAAAATCATGTTGATTCTGCCTGGTCTGATCAATCACTTGCGCATAGGTCGCGGCAATACGAGCTTCGATATCGGCTTTGCTGAATCGATAGAGAGGATCGCATGAAACAACCTTGGCTCCTCTTCTGGTGGCTTCTGCATTGAAGCTTGCTGGCCCATCCCCACAGCCAAGGATCCGGCCTGCCATGTCGGACCCAGTCAGGGAGAACATGGCAGTGTATTCCTCAAAAGAACGGCCCCAAGGAACAATCTGATCTAGGGTGAACATGAATCTTTGATGTTTGCCTAGCGCTGCCCATGAGTGGCAGGCAAGGAGCGTAGGCCGCCAGCAGTGATTGGGTGGTGGCCTATGCACTCGAGGGGCTTGATTGCTTCGCATCCTCGGGTTCGTTACCCGGGGAAGATTCTAGTTACCATTCGGCTTTCTCGAAATCGGGGAGCACCCACGACCCATCAAAGTGCTCCTGCTTCGGGCCGTAGAGGCGGAAATAGCTGAACCAACCGCGGCCGGGGACCGTCTCGACCCAGTTCTCCTCTGTCCCGGCAGGCGCCTTCGGGCCGACATAAAGGTCGATACTGCCGTCGTCGTTGACCGTCAGGTCCATGCGTGATGAGCGGTCCGCCTGCTGGGACGGGTTGTCGATCAGGCAGCGCGCTCCAACGTCATAGACGGTCATGGACCAGAATTGCTCCACCGGGGCATTTGCAGGTACACGGAGCCGATAGCTCTTCGTCCCATCGAGCCAGTCGCCGTCCTTGTCCTTGTAGGTTCCCAGATAGACCTGCCCGACGCCCGGCGTCCTGGTCACCATCCCGGATGACGTTGTCACGGCCTCGTAAAACCAGGCAGCGCGTCCGTCGAGTTGGTCGTAGAACTCCGCTCGTTGGGAAGGATCGATCACGAGGGCGAAATGCCAGTGGGTTCCTTCCGCATAGTGAGCCTCCTTGAGCCGCTTCTCGAAATCATTGGCCTTTGCCATCGCCTCGCCCACCAAGGCCCCGTCGGTGAGCAGCCTGGCCTGGCGCTCGTCTGGTTCGAACGGTTTGCCCTTTTCGATGCCGAGCGGCTTGAGCATGGCCATGAACCAGCGATCGCGCTCATGCACCGGCTCGCGCTGGATGATCGCGTGCAGGCTCCTCCAATAGTCGATCCCTCTTGGGGACGTCTGACTCCAGCGGATGCCCGAGATGTCGACGATCGTCTTCGTGGGCGGGTTGTTGCTCATCGAGAGCGGGTAGATCTCGAGCATCTCCAGCAGTGCCTTCGCCTTGGCGGGATCCTTGTCCAGGGCGCGGAACCCCCAGAAGACGTTGCTCGTCGGGGATTCGGCCAGGTAGCCCCCCTTGGGAACCTCGGCCTTCTGCCCTGGGCCCGCGATCACATAGACGCCACCCTCGCCCCTGTCCGGTCCGGTCTGGCCCATGTCGATCAAGGGGCGCTGCCACATGTCGTCGGCGAATCCCGCCACCGCGCCGGCAGGCATCCTGACGACCATCGGCCCGGTTGCCTCGAGATTGAAGAAGCTGATGATGTAGGGCGTCGTGGCATTTGCCGTGAGAATCCCGAGCTTGGCCAGGTAGTTGTCATACACCACCACATCGCCGGACCTCGCCTTGAAGGTCACCTCGTGGGACTTCTGCCACTCGGCAAACGAGACGATAGGGATACTCCAGAGGTAGGCCTGGCAAGCCCGCTGGAAATCGATCTGATCGAAGAGCAGTTCGACCGACTCCCCGGAAGGATAGCCATTGATGAAATCAGGAGTGAAGGACAGCCTGCCGATCGGGGTGTCGAGAGTTTCGCCTGGGGTTTGTTTCATGGTTCTGGTTCATTTGGTGTTGACCGATGGCTGTTCGTTCAATGGTTTCGGCACATAGTCTGGCCGTTTGTAGGTGCCATCGATGATCGATTGACTGGGACCGTAACAGCGCATCACCGTCCAGAACGGCCCATCGGGGGCGGGTAGCCAGTTGCTCTCCTTGCTCGTTCCGGGGGATTCCGTGCCGACGTAGATGACGAGGGAGCCGTCCTCGTTTGTCTTCAGGCCGGTGGTGGCACCGCCGATCGAATACCGATTGATCGGGTTGTCCACCAGCCATCGCTGCGGCAGCTTGTACATGGTGATCGACCAGAAGTAATCGACTGGTGGCATCTGCTCCCTTGTGAAGGTCAGGGTGTAGGTGGACTTGCTGCCGTCGAGCGGCTTGCCGTCGACATCCGCAGGCATCGAGAGGTAAACGGAGACCTCCTTCACATTGCCGAAGATTCCCATGTAGACCCCGAGGGCCCGGTCCATGTAGTTCGTGCCGACCCGCTTCCGCGTGCCGAAGAACTTTGCCGCGTCGATACCGCCCTCGCTGAGCTGCTTCATCTCCGCGTGCCCATCCTCAAGACCTTGCTGCATTGCCTCGCGGACTGCAGGCTCCAACGCCGCGGGGTCCCATGGCGCGCCTGACTCGATCCCGAGGCTGGCCAACGCTTCATGCATCCCCTGATCGTCTGGATTCGGGGTGACGAAGGGCAGCAGAAAGGAAACGTAGCTCCAGTAGGCCTCCTTGATTTCATCACCGTCGGCCCACTTCGGCCACTGGATGGCGGGAGCTGGATTAGGAGCAGGTGACCCTGCAAATGAACTGAAGGGCTCCAGTTTGTAGCTTTCCTGAATGGCCTTGACCTTCCGGAGATCCTCCTGGCCACCGATGATCTGGGTGCGGGTCAAGGTGCCAAGGAAATCCGTCTCCCCTTGAATCACCCGTGCCACTCCATTCGGAAGATTGCCCTTCCACGACGGGGACGCCAACAGCACGCTAATTCCGTCGTTTCCGTCGTTGACCGATCCGGGATTGTCGAGGACATATCCCCAGTAGTCATCCCACTGGCTGGTGTAGAAGCGCTCCTTCTCGATCCTTGGCAGCGTCAGCACCCAGGGTTCGGTGCGAAGATCCACCCACGCGTAGGAATAGGGCGTGTCGTTGTTTGGCGTCACAATATCGGTGTCCGCCGGGGAGGAGAGCCCGAGATGAAGCCACCTGCCCATGGCCTTGTCCCCGTCGATGGCCTGCATGAACATCGTCCGATAGTTCATCACCAGAGGATAGGTGAAGATGTAGGCGTCCCTGGCGAGGCTCCGAGCATTTCGCGGGTCGATGGCTTCCGATGAACTGAACGATTGCTTCGTGTTCATCATTTTGCTCTACAAGTTGACTTCAGGATTCACGATCTCACCAACGCTAGGCCACAACGAGCTACATGCGCAAGTGGAGATTAAACTTTACTTCCGGTCCACCGCGGCCTTCGCTTGCCTGGTTATTCAGGTAGGCGGGAGATTGCTAAAGCAAACGCTCAAGATCAGCGGCGGGCAAACCCCAAGCAATGATGAAGTATTAAGACCCCGTCCGGTGGATCTTGATGTTCGAAGGACTCCTCTGCCAAGGACACCGAATAGTTTATAGGCACACACCTTGACCAAACCGGATCATTTTGCCCCAAGCCACTTGAAAGGCTCAGCTGGCTTGAGCGCAGCCGAAAGCTCGCCCGCGAGAGGCTGGCCACGCTCAATCCTGACGACCTTCGGTGCAGCACCTTCGGTGAGATCAACCTTGTTGATATCGATCCACGACACCGAAGGGAAAATCGCAGACTCGAAGTAGTAGATCTTCGCCCGTTGATCCGCCACGGTCCGCCACAGTGTCATCGCGATATTCGGGTTACTCGCATCGGCCAAACCGAGTGGAACACTGATCATGCGTACTTGCGAAAACACCGATGCGAGCGCAAGCTCGGGATCCTTGTACTTCGGTGACAACTTGAGATAGTAGGTCGTGCGTACGAAACGGTCGGCGGCACTGATTGTGCCCGGAAGAAAACGATCGCCACCAACCTTATCCCAGTAGACATTCAGCGCGAGCTGCTGGTCAAACGTTGGTGAGTTGGTCATCACCCTGTACTGCGAGCCATGGTGAATCACGAGTTTGCCATTGATGTATTCAAGGATCGCAGAGTCGCCCGTCGCATCAGAAAGGGAAAGATGCAGGCCCGCCGCGTGACCATTCGGCAGTGGAGGAGCAATGATGGAAAATGGGGGATTGGCCATCGCGGCAACCGCCTCCCCCACTGTTGCGAAGTTGTCGAGGAAATACTGTGCCCAAGCGCCAGCGGTCAGAGTGGGCTTTCCTGACTTGGTCGCATCACCCCATTCGGCTTCCTTTAGATAAAGCAGGTTCGCAACGAGTCCTTTTTCATTCATGCCATCGGCCGTTCCGGCATCATAGAAAGAGACAGCAATTGAGCCATACTTGGCGCTCCACTTGATCGGGTTGGCACCGACCGTTCCATCGCGCTTCATCCCTCTAGGAAAGGCCCACAGCGCCGTCTTGGCGGAAGTATCCATCCAATCCATCGATCGACCAGTGATAAAGGTCCTATTGCCCGTCTCATAGAGAAGACGCGTACAAGCTCGCGCTTCATGTGTATGCTCAAAAACAAATGTCGAGATGACCAAGGAGCTGATAAGTGCCTTCATCATCGGGAATGCTGATGAGAATCTCACTGTGGCCCTCTTGATTATGGTGATGTATGCACGTACTCTTAGCTAAATCGCTTCGCCATGTCAGCGCATCTGTGATATTCCTTGAGCTTTGGTTGGAGCCGGTCACTAGTGCTCAATATTCATCCTCATGTCCCTTGGGCAGCAAACCCCCAGTACGACACGGTTGAGTCCATGGGTGTAGGTCATGGTGGCCCTCCCATCCCCATGGACCAGTGGATCCTGGAAGGTGCGGAATGTGTCGGCCGCGCTCCGGAAGTCGGCACGAACAGCAATGGCGAAAGGGATGGTGGCTTGCCGACTTGGATACCCCCAGCCTGCAGCCGGATCTGTCTGTAGCCTTCAGCTTCCGTGAAGCCGCTGACGGCGCATAGCAGCCAGCGGGTGCAGCGGCTGCAGTGGGAGCTCATTCCCCCCGTCTCAGTAGCTGTAGTTGGCCTCGTACAGGGGCTTGCCGTCGGAGGGCTCCGATCCCGCCACATAGAAGCCCTGGGCTGCCTGGCCATTGGCCCGGGCCCGGGCCAGCAGCGCCTGCTGGCCCGCCTGCACGTCGTGGCCGGCCCAGTGCTTCAGGCACGACTGCTGCAGGGCACGCCCGTAGGAGAAGCCCAGATGCCAGGGAGCGGGCGAGAGGGTCTGGTTGATGGCGTTGAGATACACGCTCGCCTCTTCTTCGCTGAGCCCGCCGGAGAGAAACAGCACCGCCGGCACGCTCACCGGCACGGTGCGCTCCAGGGTTCGCAAGGTGAACTCAGCCACGTGGTCGGGGCTGGGCGCGCTGGGGCAGGCCATCCCGGGCAGCGTCATGGAGGGCTTGAGCAGGCTTCCCTCCAGAAACACCCCGTTGCGGCTGAGCGCCTCGTACACCGTGCGCAGCACCCACTCCTGCACGGCGGCGGTGGTCTCGATGTCGTGGTCGCCGTCCATCAGGATCTCCGGCTCCACGATCGGCACCAGTCCCTCCTCCTGAACGGTGCGGGCATAGCGGGCCAGCCCCCAGGCGTTCTCGCGCACGCACAGTTCCGACGGCGCACCCTCAGGCGTGATCTTCAGCACGGCGCGCCACTTGGCGAAGCGGGCGCCGCGGGCGTAGGAGCGGGCGGCGCGTTCCTGCAGACCCTTCAGCCCCGTGCACCAGCTCTCGCCGGGGAGGCCGCCGGCCAGTGGCTCCACCCCCTGATCCACCTTGATGCCGGGCACGATCCCCTGGCTCCGGAAGACCTCCACGATCGGCGGCCCGGGTTCACCATTGGCGTCGACACTGTTCTGAAACAGGGTTTCCTCGTAGAGGATCACGCCGCTGATGGCCTCGGCCAGGCCAGGGGTGGTGGCCAGCAGGCTGCGGTAGGCACACCGGTTCGCCTCGGTGTTCTCCACACCGATGGCGGCGAAGCGCTTGCCGATGGTGCCGGTGGATTCATCCGCCGCCAGCAGGCCCTTCCCCTGGGAGGCGATGGAGCAGGCGGTGGCCACCAGCTCATCGCGAAAGCTGTCGAGCGCCATGGATCCCGATGCGGGGAACAACGGGGCCTGGTGCCCCGCCTCTGCCTAGGCAGGCGTCGCGGAGGTGTCAATGGCGGGTGAGGCCGGCGCGATGCCGCCAGGATGACGCCGCCTCTCCCAGCCCCATGGCCCTCCCCGCCGACGGCCTGCTGCAGCTCACCGATCAGGGGCTGTACTGCCCGGCTGCCCAGGCCTGGATCGATCCCTGGCGGCCGGTGCCGCGGGCCCTGATCACGCACGCCCACGCCGATCACGCCCGGGCCGGCTGCGGCGAGTACTGGGCGGTGGGCGGCAGCGAGACGATCCTGCGCCAGCGGCTCGGCACCGCCATCAACCTCATCCCGGTGCATTACGGCCAGCTGCATCGCATCGGCCAGGCGCGGGTGTCGTTCCACTCCGCCGGCCACGTGCTCGGCAGCGCCCAGATCCGCCTGGAGGCAAGCGGTGAGAGCTGGCTGGTGAGCGGCGATTACAAACGCTGCCCCGATCCCAGCTGCACGCCCTTCGAGCCTGTGCGGGCCGATGTGTTCATCACCGAGGCCACCTTCGGCCTGCCGATCTACCACTGGCAGAGCGGGGCCGAGGTGGCCCGGGAGATCCTGAAGTGGTGGTGGGCGGCGCCGGAGCGGCCCTCGATCCTGTTCGCCTATGCCTTCGGCAAGGCCCAGCGGCTGCTGGCCGAGCTGGCCGCCATCGGCGTCGGCGAACCGGGCCAGGCGGGAGCCGAGGGCAACGAGATCCTGCTGCACGGCGCCGTGGAGGCCCTGATGCCGGCTTACCGCGACGCCGGCGTGGCCCTGCCGCCCACCTTGCCGGCCAGCGCCATCCCCCGCGGCGAGCCGCTGGCCGGCCGGCTGGTGATCGCGCCGCCCGCGGCCCACCGTTCGCCGTGGATGAAGCGATTCAGGCTGCCACAGACGGCCTTCGTGAGCGGCTGGATGGCCGTGCGCGGCGCCCGCCGCCGGCGCGGCTACGAACGCGGCTTCGTGATGAGCGACCACGCCGACTGGAGCGGTCTGCTGCGAAGCGTGCGCGACAGCGGCGCCCGCCAGGTGTACGTGACCCACGGCAACAGCCATGGCCTGGCCCGCTACCTTCGCGAGGTGGAGGGCATCAGCGCCGAACCCCTGGAGGGCGGCTTCGCGGCCGAGCGGGGGGACGAGCACGGTGCCAGCACAGCCCTCATCTGAGCCGGCCACCATGGGTGCGCCCGCCCCGCTCTCCCCAGCCATGCCGATCCCGCTGGCGACCCGGCAGCGCCTGCCGGAGCTGATGGATCAACCCGGGCTCGACCCCGCCGAGCACCAGCGGGCGCTGGCGGGGCTGCGCCGCATCAACGCCATCAGCCGCTGCTCGGCCAGCCTGCTGGCACCGATCCAGGCGCTGGCCGCCGCCCACCCCGGCCAGCGCCTGCGGGTGCTGGATCTGGCCTGCGGCGGCGGCGACACGGCCATCGATCTGGCCCTCGAGGGCCAGCGTCGCGGCCTGCAGCTCAGCGTGGAGGGCTGCGACCTCAACCCCGAGGCGGTGCGGATCGCTACCGCCAACGCCGTCCGCCGTGGCGCCGTGGTGCGCTTCTTCCAGGCCGATGCCCTCGCCGATCCCTGGCCCCAGGGCCCGGACGCCGCCGAACCAGAGGGGTACGACGTGGTGCTCTGCTCGCTGTTCCTGCACCACCTCGACGATCACGACGCCGAACGGCTGCTGGCCCTGATGGCCCGGCGCGCCCGCCGGCTGGTGCTGGTGAACGACCTGATCCGCAGCCCCCTGGGCTACGCCCTGGCCTGGGCCGGCACCCGCTTGCTGAGCCGCTCGCCGGTGGTGCACACCGACGGGCCGCTGTCGGTGCGGGGTGCGTTCCGGCTGGCCGAGGTGGCCGCCATGGCCGGGCGGGCCGGACTGGCGGGCGCCGAGCTGCGGCGCTGCTGGCCTGAGCGTTACCTCTTCACCTGGAGCCGGGGTTGAGATGGGTTCCGTCGGCGCCGCCGCCAGCCGCGAGCACGATCACGGCGGCAAGCACGACTGGGACGTGGTGGTGGTGGGGGCCGGCCCGGCCGGAGCCCTGGCCTCCTTCGATCTGGCCCGGCGTGGCCTGCGGGTGCTGCTGGTGGAGAAGCGCCGCTTCCCGCGCTGGAAGGTGTGCGGCTGCTGTCTCAACGGCCAGGCCCGGGCGGTGCTCGACGCCCTGGGGCTTGGCGAGTTGATCGAGCGCCAGGGCGGCGTGCCGCTGGAGGGGATCCGCGTGGGGCTGGGGGGCCGCCGGGCCGACTTCCCGCTGCCGGATGGCCGGGCCCTGTCGCGGCAGCGCTTCGATCAGGCCCTGGTGCAGGCGGCGATCACCGCCGGGGCCAGCTTCCGGCCCCACACCACCGCCCGGGTGGGGCCGGCCGGTCCGGGCTGGCGCAGCGTGAGCC
>JBATEO010000169.1:0-4947 GCA_049664045.1 Prochlorococcaceae cyanobacterium | reverse complement strand
CGAGGCGGTGGTGCGGATCGACCCGCGCTACTTCCGCCCGGCGGAGGTGGACACGCTGCTGGGGGATCCGTCCAGGGCGCACGAGAAGCTGGGCTGGACGCCCACCACCACGCTGGAGGAGCTGGTGGCGGAGATGGTGGCCCGCGACAAGGAGGAGGCGAGCAAGGAGGCGCTGCTGCGGCTGAAGGGCTTCAACGTGGTGGGCAGCCGTGAGTGAGCTGTCGCCCCCCCAGCCGCTGATCCGCCCCAGCGACCGCATCTATGTGGCAGGCCACCGGGGCATGGCCGGCGGCGCCATCGGTCGGGCCCTGCACCGCGCCGGCTACGGCGATCCGGCTCATGGAGGCGCCCTGCTCACCGCCGCCAGCGGCGAGCTCGACCTGCGCGACTCCGCGGCGGTGGAGGCCTGGTTTGCCGCTTACCGGCCGGATGTGGTGGTGTTGGCGGCGGCGAAGGTAGGCGGGATTCATGCCAACGCCGCCTATCCGGCCGACTTCCTGCTCGACAACCTCAAGATCGAGGCCAACGTGATCGAGAATGCCTGGCGGCACGGGGCCAGGCGGCTGCTGTTCCTGGGCAGCAGTTGCATCTATCCGAAGTTCGCGGAGCAGCCGATCCGCGAGGAGGCGCTGCTCACCGGAGCCCTGGAGCCCACGAACGAGTGGTACGCGATCGCCAAGATCGCCGGCATCAAGCTCGGCGAGGCGCTGCGCCGCCAGCACGGCTTCGATGCCATCAGCCTGATGCCCACCAATCTGTATGGGCCGGGGGACAACTACCACCCCGAGAACAGCCACGTGCTGCCGGCGCTGATCCGCCGCTTCCACGAGGCCGCCGAACGCGGCGACGTGAGCGTGAGCTGCTGGGGCACCGGCACGCCGCTGCGGGAGTTCCTGCACGTGGACGATCTGGGCGAAGCCTGCGTGTTCGCCCTGGAGCACTGGAACCCGGATGCCCCCGGCGCCCCCCGCGGTGATGGCGCTGGCGAACCGCTGAGTTTCCTGAACGTGGGCACGGGCGTGGACCTCACCATCCGCGAGCTGGCCGAGGCGGTGGCGGCGGCCACGGGCTTCGCCGGCAGGATCGACTGGGACCCCAGCAAGCCCGATGGCACTCCCAAGAAACAGCTGGACGTGAGCCGTCTGGCGGCCCTGGGCTGGCGGGCGCGCATCCCCCTGGCCGAGGGCCTTGCCGCCACTGTGGCGGATTTCCGTGGGCGGCTGGAGGCCGGCGAACTGCGGGCGGTGTGATTGGGTTCGGGGCATGTTGGTGAGCCCAGCCCACCGCCGCTTTCCGGCGTTGCTGATGGAGCTGGGCAAGGGCTGAACGGTTGCCCGTCACTCGTCAATCGAACACATGGCCGTGGGCGTAGCGCTCGTCGTGGCCGGCGGCTTCGGTGAGGGAGGCCACGTTGTCGCGGGTGAAGAACCCGTCGTAACCCTTGCAGCGCTGCACGTATTCGGTGATCAGCAGGGAGTGGTCTGAGCTCTTCGAGAAGATCTGCTTGAGGTTGGGCTGATCACTGCATTCGCCCACCACCTCGGCGAGGAAGGGGATGCCGGCCGCCTGCAGCTTGCGCACCACAAGATCCACATTCTGCTCGCCATCCACCTCACCGTCGGCCACTTCGATGGCGAGGTGATGCATGCGCCGGCCGAAGTTGCGCACGAACTCCTCGGTGGGCATGGGCAGGTTCACCAGGGAGTTCAGATAGGAGGGCGTGTTGTTGGCCGTGAACACCCGGGCGGGGGAGAGCTTGTCGTCGCTCACCCTGGGATCGCGGGTGACGTTGGTGGAGGAATTCATCTCGTTGATGTTGTAAGCCCCCCAGAAGTAATAGGGCACCATGGTGAGGTATTCCAGGATCGCGTCTTCCCGCTCTCCCGCCAGCACGCGGGTGGCCATGTGATCGAGGCCAAGCACCTTGCCGTCCAGGCCCAGGGCGGTGTGTTGCTCGGCCGCCTCGATGATGGGCCGCTCGGTGTCGTCGTCGAGCAGCACGCGGTCGCCCAGGTCGAGGGGAGCGAGGGAGTCGAGCGGTAGGTCGACGTAGCCCACGCGGTTGTAGGTGTGATCAGAGAGGAAGCTGAAGATCAGGTGGTCATGGGCGTAGTGCTCATGGGCGTAGAAGGGATTGGCGGTGTCGCCGGGATAGAGGAAGCGGATGTTCTGGGCTTCCAGGATGTCCCGCACGGAGCGGGCTGAGCTGGTGTGGAACACTTCGCCCACGTAGCGGGCGTTGGGCCGCCGAGCCGAGAGGGGATACATCGTGTTCCAGCGGGTGGTTTCGTCTTCGAAATCCGGATTGAGGGGCTCCAGCACGATCATCCGCGGCCAGGCGGGGTCGGCGGCCAGGAGGTGGATGCGGTGGGTGCGCATCAGCCAGCATTCGCGGAAGCGGTATCGGGTCATCAGCGCCAGTTCGGCCATGTAGGGCACGGCGTGGCCGTGGTCCACCTGGATCACCACCGCGGCCATCGACCCCACCAGATCGTCGAGGCCGCTCTGCCGGCGCCGCTCGTAGACGCGGGGCAGAAACTCCTCGAAGAAGGCGGTGTTGCGCTTGTCTCCCCTGGGTTTGTAGGTCGCCAGGTCGATCAGGGACGTCAAGACGGCAGTCAGAAGTGGTGGAGGTTCAGTTAGCACGGTTTCGCGCCCGTGGGGTGATCGGCTGGCTGCAGGTCAGCGACAATGCCCGCATGAACCGTTCCGCCGACTGGCTGCACCAGGCGATGTGGGGTCACGGCCTGGGGCGATCCTTCCGTGATCTGCCTCCTTCGGTCGCTGCCCAGCTGGGGACTGCCGTGACGGATCTGGAGGATCGGCTGCGCATTCTCGATGCCCTGTACATCCCCACCCGCTATCCCGATAGCCTTCCTGATGGGGCCCCACCGACCACTTCGGCCGTCTGCAGAGCGACGACGCCCTTCGCCATGCCCGTGCGCTCGTTGACGCAATCGGTTCTGCGCTGGCCTGAGCCCGATGAGGTGCTGCGCCATGTGAACACGTGGGCGCAGGAACAGGCGGCCCGCGTTCCGTCCCTGGAGGGGGTGGCGGTGTTCGGCAGTTATGGACGGGGCACCGCTGGCGTGGGCAGCGACCTGGATCTGCTGCTGATCGACGCAGCCGCCAGCGGCCCCCAGCACGAGCGACTGCGACGCTGGCCCCTGGAGCTGCTGCCCCTCAGCTGCGATGCCCGCTGGGTGTGGCCATGACCGTCGCCGCCGACCCGGCCACGCCCGCTCTCTCCCGGGCCAATGGCGCCCGGCTGGGCTGGCTGCTGCTGCCGGACGAGCAGGCCGTGGAGGTGTGGCCTGCCAGTGGTGAGCCCCGACGGATCGCTCAGACCGTGATCCCAGCCGGCCCAGGGTATATACACTAAGGCGTACACACTTGAGAGGTTGCCCTGTGGAGGCTCTGCCCAGCCGCGTGTTCATGAACGGCAACAGCCAGGCCGTGCGCATTCCCGCGGAGTTCCGCCTCAGCAGCGATCGGGTGCAGATCAGCCGAACTCCGGAGGGTGACCTGCTCATTCACCCCTGCCCAAGCCAGCGGGGGCAGGCTCTGCTGCAGGCGCTCAGCAGCTTTGATCCCGACTTCATGGACGCACTGGAGCAACAGCAGGCTGACAAGCTGCCGGTGCAGGAGCGGGAAGCCCTGTGATCTATCTGCTGGATACGAACATCCTGATCTACCTGAGCAAGAACCATCCGCCCCAGGTGGCCGAGCGTATCGATTCACTCAGTGATGACGACTCTCTGGCCATGTCGTTCATCACCTGGGCCGAGCTGCTGCGTGGCGCTGAAGGCAGCCAGCGGCGGGAGGCCACCCTGAAGCAGCTGGAGGGGCTCACCCGACTGGTGCCGGTGCTCTATCCCCAGGGACCGGGAATCTGCGAGCATTACGCCGTTCAGGCCACCGCCTTGAAGCGCCGTGCCACACCGATCGGCGCCAACGCCCTCTGGATCGCCTGTCATGCCCTGGCCATCGGCGCCGTCGTGGTGAGCCACAACGTCAGCGAGTTCAGCCGGGTGGATGGGCTGCAGCTGGCGGACTGGGCCGCCTGAATTCGGCCCGACGCCGCTCACCCGCCCCGCCACACCACCATCGGCCTACGGTGCGCGGGCCCCTGAACGGATGGCGGCGTGAGGCTGTGGCTGGCTCTGGCCCGCGAGGCGGGATGGGGGCACACCCTGCTGCTGGCGGGCCTGGCCCTGCTGAGCAGCCTGGTGGAGGTGGCGGGTCTGGGCCTGGCGGTGGCGGTGCTGCTGGGCAGCGGTGCGGCCAGCGGGCTGCCGCTGCCGGCCCTGCCGCTGGATCTGCGGCAGCTGCTGGGGCTGCTGGTGGGGCTGATGGCCGTGCGCGGGCTGCTGCAGGTGGGCATCGCCGTGCTGAAGGAATGGCTCAACAGCGATCTCACCGACCGGCTGCGCGCCGACCTGCTCAGCCGGGTGCTCTACGCCTCCAGCCTGCGGCTGGAGCAGGTGGGCCGGGGCGAGCTGCTGGGCCTGCTGATGGACGACATCGACACCAGCGTGTTTGCGCTGGACCGGGGCCTGCAGCTGCTGCAGAGCCTGATCAGCCTGGTGATCTACGCCGTCGGTGTGGTGCTGGCCGGCCGGGGCCAGGCCGCGCCGCTGCTGCTGGGGTTGCTGGCGGCTGCGCTGGCGGGGCTGGCGCAGCGCTCCGGCGCCTGGCAGCTGGGCACACTGCAGACCCGGCTGAACGCGGCCCTGCAGAGCATCGTGGGCGACGGGCTCCATGGCCTGAAGGCGATCCGCGCCGCCGCTGCCGAGCCCTGGCTGCTGCAGCGCTTCAGCGACGCGGCTCGGGACTACCGCCGCAATGCCCGCCTGTCGCAGCGCCGCCAGGCGGTGTTCGGCGCCCTGCGCGACTGGCTGGTGGTGCTGGTGGTGGCGCTGTGGCTGGGGGTGGGCGGCACGGGGC
>JBATEO010000168.1:0-42927 GCA_049664045.1 Prochlorococcaceae cyanobacterium | reverse complement strand
CTCGACGCCCACCTCGCGGCAGCGCCAGCCGGCCGGACGGCGGCGGCGATGCCGGGCAAGCCGTTCCTGCCAGGCGGGGTCGTGGGGCAGCTGCGGACCCGTGGCCAGGTAGTGCACCGGCAGCCCGGCGCTCCGGGCACGGTGTTCGGCCCAGCGGCTCTTGCCACCGCGTGCGGGCCCGGTGATCAGCTCCAACGCACCCATCTCAGCCACCGCCGTTCATGTTGCGCAGCGTGGCCACCGAGGAGGGTGAAACCCGGTTGAGGTAACGGAAGATCCAGTACTTGAAGATGGTTGCCAGCACCACCGGGAAGGTGGCGATGAAGAGCATGATGAAATTTTCCTGCGCCGGCAGACCCAGATGACTGGCCAGACCATTGAGCAAGACAGTCCAGCCTTCAGGACTGTGGAAACCCACAAACACATCGGTGAAGAGGATGATCGCGAAAGCCTTTGCGCTGTCACTGAGGCCATACACGATCTCGTCGAGAAACGCCTTCAGCACCTGAATCTCGCGGCGCCCTAGCAGGCACATCAGCACAAATCCCAGCAGCCCCACCACATCGGAGAGCACATTCTTCACCGCCTCGGAACTGCTCTGATCGGCCTCCTCCTTCAGCAGCCGAGCTCGTTCAGCCAGCAGCGTCTGCATCTCCTCAGGCTGAGGAACTGGTCTGCCACGCAGCAGTGCATCGAATTCCACCTCCTCCTTGTACACCCTCAGCTTTTCAACGGCCGCTTCCTCCAGCGCCGGTCTGGGATAGGTGAGGAACGGCGTATCGGGGGCGAGCCGGTCCACCAGCGGTGACACCAGCAGCGAGCGGCTGAGCTGCTGCATCAGCAGGGGCACAAGCACCAGCAACAGCAGGATGCGCAGGGAAACCAGGGTGGCGTCGCGGCGGCGGCGAAAACCCTCCAGCAGGTTGGCCTCGGCTTCGGGATCCAGCTGACGGCGCAGGGTGTCGAGCATTCCGATCAGACTGCGGGGGAGCACGTCCGGAGCCCGGCTCAGTCCTGGGGCTGGTTTCGCCCGGGAGGGGTCGTAGCGCTCGAGCACCAGCTCCACACCGCGCAGCTGGCGCTCGGCTTCACCGCTGAGGACTGCCCTGTGCTCCTCCAGGCCAGCCAGCGAGGCCCGGCACACCTGCAGCGCCGCCTGGAATCGACGGCGCACCCGGGCCTGGGCGGACCGGGACAGCGGCAGATCCTGATCCACCTGCACCGGGCGGCTGTTGAAGTGCTCCCGTTCGATCTCCTCGATCGTGCGGGCTGCCTCCACAGCGCGCTGGAGATCACGGCTGATCTGGCGGCTCCTGGCCCTGCTGAACGTGCCGATCCAGTCGCTCAGACCCATGTGGGGAGTCCCATGCGCAAGGGGGAAGCAACCCTGATCACCGTCAGCGCGAGAAGACCCACCAGGTGGCCATGGGCACGATCGTGCCGACCACCAGCAACACAAGCACCCAGGTGAGCGCGTTGCTGGAAGCGGTGTCCTCGCGGCTGGGCACGTTGCTGGGGGCCGTCACCACCGCGGGCACCTCCGGCTCGCCGGGATCCTCCCCGCCCTGGATCACCGTGAGCAGGCGCTCGATGCCGTCGAGGCTGGCCTGGCGGTAGCGGGCACCTTCGCGGATCGGCTGAACCATCGTGGCGCGGCCCGTGCTCCGCAGGAGCGATGCGGTCAGCCTGCCGTCGAGTTCCGCTGAGCCAACGACGGCGGCACTGTTGGTCTGGCTGTCGATCAGGAACAGGAGCTGGGAACGGCCCTGAGCCGGATCGCTCCAGCGCTCCACCAGCTGGCGGCCGAGTTCCTCCAGCGACAGTCCGTAGTCGAGCTGGCTGACGGTGACCAGCCGGGCATCCACGCGTTCCGGCTCGAAGCTCTCCAGCCGCCGACCCACCTCGGCGCTGGCCGAGCGGCTGAGCAGTGATGCGGCGTCGATCACCCGCTCCGCTGGCGCCGGCTCGGGAAAGTCGGCCGCCGAGACGGCCAGGGCCGGGCCGAGGGGCAAGAGCAGCAGCAGAGCCGCCAGGGTGGCCAGCAGCAGGGAGCGGATCACGGGCCGGAGGGTGGCTGGCCCTAGTTTGCCGCGTGCCGTCCGTCCTGTGCCGCTGCCGTCATGGCCCTTCCCACGCCAGCCAGGGTGAGCCTCGGTGTCGGGTTCGGCGGCCTGCTGCTCGTGGTGGTCAATCAGCTCAGCGCGCCGCTGCAGGACCCCGCCCTCACCCGCGCCGGGGTGCTGGGCGCGCTCCTGGCCGTGGGACTGCTGCTGGTGGCGGTGCTCTGGACCCGCGCCGTGCCGGAGGCGGCCCTGCGGGCGCCGCTGCAGGGGCAGGAGGGACTTGAGCTGGCACCGGACCTGCCGGAGCGGGTGCGCCAGGAACTGGGGTGGGGCAGCCAGATGCTTCTCACCGCCAGTCCGGCGGCGGTGGTACTGGTGTGGTGGCAGGGCAGGGTGCTGCTGCGCCGCGGCCTGCTGGTGGACACCCCCTTCACACCGGGGGCCATCTGCAACCGTGCGCTGCAGCGGCGGCAGGCGATTTCGCTGGTGAATCTGGCCCTCTATCCGGGCCGGGACGAGTTCGAGGCCCTGCTGCCGGCGCTGCCCGCCGTGCTGGTGCAGCCCCTCGAGGGACAGGGGCTGGTGCTTCTGGGGGGTTGGTCGGCCCGCTGCTTCAGCCGCAGCGATCTCACCTGGGTGGAGGGCTGGGGCCGCAGGCTCACAGCTGAAATGCTGGCGGCCGCTGCCGGGAGCGATCCCGATCCGGCCTGAGCGGGAGGGGTCTGTCCGCTGCACCGGTACCCGCACCGGGCAGCCGCAGCTCGGTGCGCACCCGCCCGCCCGGGCTGGTGAACTCGGCGAAACCGTCAGTGGCGACTCGCCCCTGCAGCCGCTCGGCCCTCGTCTCCAGGCCGTTGGCCTCACGGCGCAGCACCACTCCGCCGCTGGCGGACGCTTCGCCACTGTCCCAGTTCCAGATGCAGGTGTCAGCCCCCAGCAGCTCCCCCGGCTGCTGAAGCCGGCAGGCACCCTGTACCAGCACGGTCTCGGCGCCCAGGTCCAGGCGAAAGCCGGAGCCGCTGAGCCGCACCTTGCCGTAGCGGCCCTGGAAGGGCTCGCTGCTCGACACCTGCCGGCGGGGGATGTCCAGCCGGGTGCCGCGGGCCTCCAGCACAGCTTCACGGCTGGGATCCTGCAGCCGCACCGGCGCCTGTAGATCGATGGTCTGCGAAGTGGTGCTGCCCGTGAAACCCGGCGCGCTGAGGGTCTGCACCGCTCCATCGGCAAGACGCCGACGGCCCTGAACCGGTCCCCTGGCCAGCAGTTCGGCAGTGGCCGCATTCCAGTCCAGCTCACGCATGTCCAGTTGCAGGGGGTCGGCTCCCGCCCGACGCAGCCGGGGACTGCGGCGCAGTTCGAGCCGCTCCTGATCGATCAGGAAGCGTGCGATGCCGGCCGTGAGCTCCAGATCGCCGCTGCTGGCCCTGGGATCGCGGTCGATCTCCATGCGTTCCTTGCGCGGATACCAGCGCAGCCGCAGGCCGGTGACGACCAGGGGACGCTCCTTGTCCAGCCGCTCCAGTCGGATCGGCCCCTCCAGCTGCACCAGCTCGCCGTCGTTGAGCACCACGCCGTTGGCGGCGGAGAAGCGGTAGAGCGGTTCGCCCTGCTCGTAGAGCACACCGGTGAGATCGCGCGACTGGGCGAGCTTGCGGCTGAGGTCGTAGCGGGTTTCCGGGCTGCTGAGCTGCCACAGCGGCCTGCCCTGCTGATCCTGCTGACGCAGGTTCAGCGCCCGGAACACGAACGGCTGCGCCGGTGGTGGTGTCTGCGCGGCGGGGCTGCAGCCGAGCAGGCTGAGGGTCAGCAGCCCGCCAGCAGCGGTCCTAGCGCCGCGACGACGGATCACAGCGGCGCGTCGAGTTCGAGCCGCTGCATCACCGGCTCCGGCTCCGGCAGGGGCGAACCGCTGCGCAGCAGGCCCCAGCGCTGGGCGTCCGGCCAGACGCAGGCCGGCGCATCGGCCGGCCATCCGGATGCGAAGGGCTCCAGACCCAGCTGCCGCAGCATGCGCCCGGACAGCTCCGGCAACAGCGGTGCCAACAGCACGGCCACCCAGCGGCTGGCCTCCAGCACGGCGTAGAGGTCGGCCGCGACGGCGGCTTCCTGCCCCGGCTGCTTCATCGCTTTCCAGGGAGCCCGGTCGTTGAGGTAGCCGTTCGCTGCTCCGGCCAGCTGCAGGATCGCCTCGGCAGCGGCGCGGAATTCAAGAGCCTCAAGGGCCCGGTTCACGGCCTCGGCTGCCTCCAGAGAGGCCACTGCCAGCGGGTGATCCGCCAGCAACGCGTCCCCGGCAGGGGGCACTGCCGCCTCGTACCACTTGCGCGCCATGGAACTGGTGCGGTTGAGCAGATTGCCGATGGTGTTGGCCAGATCGTTGTTGACCAGGTCGGTGAAGCGCTGCTGCTGAAAGTCGCCGTCGTCGCCGAAGGGGATGTCGCGCAGCAGGTACCAGCGCACGGCATCGCGGCCGCAGCGCTCCAGCAGCACCACCGGATCGAGCACGTTGCCCAGGGATTTGCCCATCTTCTGGCCCTCGCGGGTGAGGAATCCGTGCCCGAACACCCGCTCCGGCACGGGCAGGCCGGCGGAGAGCAGCATCGCCGGCCAGTAGACCGCGTGGAAGCGCAGGATGTCCTTGCCGATCACGTGCAGCTGGGCCGGCCAGCCCCGCTTCAGCACCTGCTCCAGATCCACCGGCCCATCGGGTTCCAGCAGGGCGGTGAGGTAGCCCAGCAGGGCATCGAACCACACGTAGAACGTGTGGCCCGGGTGGTCCGGCACGGGGATGCCCCAGGGAAGATCCACGCGCGAGATCGAGAAGTCACGCAGGCCCTGGGCCACGAAGTTCTCCACCTCCCGGCGGCGGCTGGCCGGGGCGATGAAGCCGGGGCGACGGATCAGGTCCTCGATCTGTCCCTGATAGCGCGACAGCCTGAAGAAGAGGTTCACCTCGTCCCGCCATTCCAGCGGCCTGCGGTGCACGCTGCATTCGGGGTCCTGGGCTTCATGGGGGTCGTCCTTGAACTCCTCGCAGGCCACGCAGTACCAGCCCTGCTGACGCCCCTCCAGCACATCGCCGGCGGCTTCGACCCGCGCGAAGAACTGCTCCACCAGCTCACGGTGCCGGGGGTCGGTGGTGCGGATGAAGCGGTCGTGGCTGATCTGCCAGCGGCTCCAGAGTTCGCGGTAGCCCTCGCTCACGGCATCGCAGTGGGCCTGGGGTGAGAGCCCGGCAGCCTCAGCGGTGCGCTGGATCTTCTGGCCGTGCTCGTCGCAGCCGGTGATGAAGGTCACCCGCTCGCCCCGCAGGCGCCGGTGACGGGCGATCGCGTCACAGGCCAGCGTCGTGTAGGTGCTGCCCAGGTGCGCCCGGTCGTTGACGTAGTAAAGGGGGGTGGTGAGGGTGTAGGACATGCGGCGGTCGATGGCCTTCCGGGGCCTCCAGGCGCGCTCGGCCACCATCACGGCGCCCTGACGATCTGCCGTCAGCCGTTCCCGACCCGGCCGATCAGGAACCGATCCGGGGAACCCTGCGCCTGGCTGGATCCTACCCATCTCCATCCGCCTGCCCTCCTCCACCCCCTCCTCTGCCCATGCCCGCGCAACAGATCCCCGTGCTGGTGTGGGGTGGGGGAACCGGAGGGGCGGCGGCGGCGATCCAGGCGGCCCGCAGCGGCGCCCGCACCCTGCTGCTCACCCCGGGACCCTGGCTGGGCGGCATGGTGAGCGCCGCGGGGGTGTGCTGCCCGGACGGCAACGAACTCAGCCCCTGGCAGACCGGTCTGTGGGGCGCCCTGCTGCGCCAGCTGGCCCGCGAGGAGCCCGAGGGGCTCGACCACAACTGGGTGAGCTGCTTCGGCTACCGGCCGGCCAGCGCCGAGCGCATCCTGCGCTGCTGGGTCCAGGCCGCGGGGGTGGAGTGGTGGCCCCAGTGCCGGCTGCGGGGGGTGCGCCGGCAGGGCGACCGCATCGCGATGGTGGAGCTGGAGCACCAGGGTGAGCGGCTGGCGGTGGCGCCGCAGCTGGCGATCGATGGCAGCGACCGGGGCGAGCTGATCGCCCTGGCCGGCAGCGCCCACCGCTTCGGCTGGGAGAGCCGGGAGCAATGGCAGGAGCCCAGCGCCCCCACCGCCGAACGGCTGGCGGCCGAGCCCTTCTTCCGGCGGCAACCGGTGCAGTCGCCCACCTGGGTGGCGATGGGGCGGCTGCGGCGCGACCGGCGCTGCGCTGATCCGGCGCCTGCTCCGGCGGAGCCGTTCCAGGCGGCCGCCGAGGCCTTCGGCCTGCAGCGCACGATCACCTATGGCCGGCTGCCGGGCGATCTGGTGATGCTCAACTGGCCCCTGCACGGAAACGACTGGCACCAGGACCTGGAGCGGGCCTTCGCCGCCGCTGCCGACGACGCGGGGCAGACCGAGGCTGCGGACGAGGCCGAATCGCAGCTGTTCGCCGCCATGCAGGAGCACAGCCTGGCCTTTGCCGCCGCCCTGGGGGAGGCCAGCGGCGGCTGGCTGGAGCCCGCGCCCGTGTTTCCCCAGCTTCCGGGGAGCGCGGAGCTGGAGGGGCCCTCGCCCCTGGCGCTGATGCCCTACTGGCGCGAGGGCCGGCGCCTGGAGGGACTGGAGACGGTGGTCGAGCAGCACCTGCTGCCCGGCGCCCTCGGCGCGTCGATCGCACCGCTGCCGGTCGACGCTGACGGCATCACGGCCATCGCCGTGGGCAACTACGCCAACGATCACCACTACCCAGGTCCCGACTGGCCGTTGGCTGCCAAGAGCTGCCGCTGGGGAGGCCGCTGGAGCGGCACGCCCTTCGCCGTGCCCTACGGAGCCCTGGTGAGCCGTGACACGGTGAACCTGCTGGCGGCCGACAAGTGCTTCAGCGTCAGCCACATGGCCAATGGCGCCACACGCCTGCAGCCCCTGATCCTCAACATCGGCCAGGCGGCGGGGCTGGCGGCCGCCCTCTGCCTGGAACGCCGCTGCCTGCCGGCTGACCTGCCCCGTCGGGCGTTGCAGGAGGCCCTGATTGACGAGCCTCAGGCACCGGCAGGGCCGCTGCCTCTCTGGGACACCCCCTGGCACCACCCCGCCTGGCGGCAGCGCCAGCGGGCGGCGCTGGCCGATCCCGGGCTCGTCGATGGCGGAGGCCAGTTGCGCGCGGCGGAGAAGCGGCCCGGCGCCCTGGAAGCGGATCTGGACCCACAGCAGGCCCCTGCCGAAGCGCACGAGCGCCTCTGGAGCGGTGCACTGATGAGTGACGGCGAGGGCGGCTATCGCCTCGAGACCGGGGGTGACGCGGCCGCCGAGGCCCCGTGCAGCTGGCCCCTGATCACCCTGGAGCCTGCCCTGCACCGCTGGCTCGGCCAGGCCGCCGGGGGGCCGGTGCGGCTGGTGGGTGTGGCCAATCCCTGGGGACCGTGGCTGCGGGTGTCGCGGCTGGCCGGCTGATCCAGAGACGGCCGCCAAGGCTGCCTCAGCCCCCGGCCACCAGCCTCAGCTGATCGCGCAGCGGATCCACCTGCTGCACCCGCAGCAGCAGGGAGGTCGCCGGTTCGCAGTGCTCCGGGCACAGGGCGGGCAGATCCATCGCCAGGTCCTCCACATGGACCAGTCCGAGCCGGTCCTGGGGTCGCAGCCAGCGCAGGAAGCAGCAGCGCCACTGCTGACCGGGATGGGCCTCGAACCACACCTGCTGCCAGTGACGCTGGTCTTCGCGGCTGATCTGCATTGCCTGGCGGGTGGGCCCCTCCAGCTCGCCGATCAGACCGAGCAGGGCGTCGGCATCGAGAGGCACGCCCCCCTGCAGCTGGGCCTCCAGCTGGCGCTGCACCAGCAGGTCGCCGTAGCGGCGGATCGGTGAGGTGGCCTGCACGTAGGCCGCCAGACCCAGGCTGAAGTGGGGGGCCGGGCGGCTGCCGGTGTGCCCGCGGCTGAGGCAGCGCTTGATGGCGGCATGGCGCACCGGACCCGCTGGCAGAGCCTCCAGTTCATGGGCTGGAGGCAGCTCCGCCGGCGGCTGACTGCGGTAGGGCAGGGCCAGGTCGTGCTCCCGTCCGTGCTCGGCCACGACGGCACCGGCCAGGATCATCGCCTCCGCGACCATCTGCCGCGACGGGCCAGGTTCGGTGATCTCCAGCTGGGGTGCGCCGTCCTGGTCGCGGATGCGGCCCTCCGGCTGATCGAGCAGCAGCGCCGCCTGAGCCACCCTCCAGCGGCGCCGCCGGCCCAGCAGGGCATGCAGTTCGCTCAGCTGACGCTCCTGGGGCGGGGCCAGCTCGATCAGGTCATCGGCATCGGCATAGGAGAGCCGGTAGCGGGGCTTGACCCAGCTGCGGCAGATGCCGCTGGCGGCCACGGCTCCATCCTCGTCGAGCTCCACCCACAGGCTCCAGGCAGGGCAGCGCCGGCCGGCCCTCAGGCTGAAGGGCCCGTGGCTCAGCTGGGGGGGGAACATGGGCAGGGTGCCCCGGGCCAGATACAGGCTCGTGCCCCGGCGCCGGGCCTCGAGATCCAGGGGCGAGCCCGGCGGCACCAGCCGGCCAGGATCCGCCACATGGATCCAGAGCAGGGGTCGACCGTCAGCTCGGTGCTCCAGGGCCAGGCCGTCATCGACGTCGAGGGTGTCGTCGTCATCGATGGTCACGCTTTGCTGGCTGCAGAGATCGACCCGGGTCTCATCGCCGGGCAGCTCCCCATCGGCCAGCGCGGCCAGGCGCTCCGCCTCGGCCTCCAGGTCGCCGGAGAACCCCAGCTCCCAGCAGGTGCGGCTGAGGGAGGGCAGATGATGGCGAGACCACTGGCCCAGATCCACCAGCAGATGGCGGATCCCGCCGCTGTCGGCCGTGCACTGGGCGGCCTGCAGGGCGCGGCGCAGCTCGGTGGGCAGGGGAGTGTCGGTCTCCTCGCCCGCCCAGCGCCTGAGCAGTTCCAGCTCCTCGCGTTGCCTGGGGCCGAGGGCCTCGGCGTCGATCGGCCGGCGCTGCCCCAGCAGGCCATGCCAGTGCTGCTGCTGGCGCTGCTGCAACCAGCCCTGCCTCCGCTGCTGCCGCAGGCGCTTGAGATCGTCCCATGGGCGGGCGCTGATGCCCTGCTGACGCAGCCGGAACCACAGTTGCGGACCCTGCAGCCAGAGCCAGCCGGCAGCCAGGTGCAGCGGCTCACGGCCGCCCAGCACCAGGTCGCACCATTCGGCCAGGCTGACATCGCCCTCGCCCTGCTCCGCCAGCAGCCACCAGGCGGCGCCGATGTCGCGTTGGCCGGGATGGGCCGCGGACAGCTCTGGCTCGCTGAAACTCCATGGACTCACTCCCAGACGGGCCGGGGGCGCCTCGGCCGGGGGCAGGGGACAGATGCGTTGCACGTCCCTCCGCGGCAGGATGGTGCTCCTGTTGGACCAGCCCACCAGCACCTGCACCTTGGAGCCGTGGATGGCCTGGACCACCCCCAGAGCGGGGACGCGTTCGCCTCCCCGCTCGAGCAGCAGTCCGGTCAGGTCGCCGGGGTGGAGGGGCTCCTGGGCCAGACTCCGCTCAGCCTTCCGGGTTGACGAAGGGCAGCAGCGCCACGATGCGCGCACGCTTCACCGCATTGGTGAGGTCACGCTGCTGCTTGGCGGTGAGCCCGGTGAGGCGGCGGGGGAGGATCTTGCCGCGCTCGGTGATGAACTTCTTGAGCAGATCGACGTCCTTGTAGTCGATCGGATCGCCCGGCTTGATGGGCGAAAGACGCTTCTTGAAAAAGGTGCCGGCCATGGGAGTGAAGAAGGAGATGAACAACGAAGCCGCAGCAGGAATCCGCGATCGCCGGATCGATCCGGCGGACCGCTGATCAGAAGCCGCCGGTCACTTGATTTCCTTGTGAACGGTGGACTTGTTGCAGTGCGGGCAGAACTTCTTCAGCTCGAGCCGTTCGGTGGTGTTGCGGCGGTTCTTCTCGGTGGTGTAGCGGGACACCCCCGGAGACCGCTTGGCGGGGTTGGACCGGCATTCCGTGCACTCGAGAGTGATCACGATCCGGACGCCCTTGTTCTTAGCCATGAAGGACGTTGCGCCGCGTCAGCGAAGCGAATGGACAAGGATCCACAGTACCTGTCCACCTGACCAGGGATGGGTGGCCAGGACGCCGCTGCCTAGGATCCCCGGCTCGGCTGTTCAGGAAGCGGTTCATGCGGGTCTCCCACCAGTGGCTGCGGGAACTGGTGAGCGCTGCCGATGGCCTGGGTGCTCTCGATCTGGAGATCGGCACGCTGGCTGAGCGTCTTTCGATCGCCGGCTTCGAGGTGGAGGGGATCGAGGATCTGGCCGCCCGGGCGGACGGCGTGGTGGTGGGCCGGGTGCTCAGCCGCGACCCCCATCCCGATGCCGCGAAGCTGAGCGTGTGTCTGGTGGACGCCGGCCAGCCGGAACCCCTGCAGATCGTCTGCGGTGCCGCCAACGTGCGTGCCGGCATTCACGTGCCGGTGGCCCTGGTGGGCACCACCCTGCCGGCGGTGAACCTCACCATCCAGCCGGCGGTGCTGCGGGGCGTGGCCAGCAGCGGCATGATCTGCTCCCTGGCGGAGCTGGGCTTCAGCGACACGTCCGGGGGAATCGCCGTTCTCGATGAGCTGCTGGAGGAGGTGCCGCCCCTGGGAGCGCCCGTGGGGCCTGGCCTGGGCCTCGACGACCAGGTGCTGGAGCTGGCGATCACCGCCAACCGGCCCGACGGCCTGTCGATGCAGGGCATCGCCCGGGAGGTGGCGGCCCTCAGCGGCGGCCGCACCCGCTTGGAGGCCGTCGAGCCCGCCTGCAGCCCGGAGCCCCTCGACGCCCATCCCGATGCCCTGGCGGCGATGGAGGAGGGGGGGCTGTTCAGTCTCACCGCGCTCACCGGGATCAGGGTGGAGGCCTCGCCGACGTGGCTGCAGCGGCGCCTGGAGAAGGCCGGCATCCGCCCCATCAACAACGTGGTGGACATCACCAACCTGGTGATGCTGGAAACCGGCCAGCCGCTGCATGCCTTCGACAGCGAGCGGCTGGGCGCCCGCAGCGGGGGCAGTGCCGATCCGACCGGCGTCGGTCTGAGGCAGGGCCGCTCCGGCGAGAGCTTCACCGGTCTCGACGGCGAGGAGCGCCAGCTGGATGAAGCCGCTCTCGTGGTCACCTACGCCGACCGGCCCATCGCCCTGGCCGGGGTGATGGGCGGCAGCGAGGAGGCCGTGCACGGGGGCACAACGGCGATCTGGCTGGAAGCCGCGGTGTTCCCGGCCCGGCGGGTGCGCCAGTCGGCCCGCAGCGTCGGGCTGCGCACTGAAGCCAGCATCCGCTTCGAGAAGGGCCTGCCCGTTGAGGCCACTCTCGCCGCCGCCGACCGGGCCTGCGCGTTGCTGCGGGACCTGGCCGGCGCCACGGTCCAGACCCGCTGGCTCCACCGCGGAGCGCCTCTGGGGTCACAGCCCGTGCCGCTGCGGCGCGATGCCCTGCACAACCTGCTGGGCCCGGTGCTGGTGGACGGGGAGCCGTGCGACCTGGACGACGGTCGCATTGCCGGCACGCTGAAGGCCATCGGCTGCCACGTGGAGCCCAGCGAAGACGGCTGGCAGGTGCAGGTGCCGCCGGCCCGGGGCACGGATCTCCGCCGCGAGGTGGATCTGATCGAGGAGGTGGCACGGCTTGTGGGCTACGACCAGTTCGCCTGCCATCTGCCCGATCCCATCGAGCCCGGTGGTCTCGACCCCGCGCAGGAGGCGGAGCGGCGTCTGCGCCGGGCCCTCTGCGATGCCGGCCTGCAGGAAGCCTGCAGCTTCTCGCTGGTGCCTGCGGGGGAGGGCCGCATCCCCCTGGCCAATCCGCTCCTGGCCGACTACGGCCATCTGCGCGACAACCTGCACGAGGAGCTTCTGGCGGCGGCACGCCGCAACCTGCAGAGCGGCCAGCCGGGTTTCTGGGCCTTCGAGATCGGCCAGGTGTTCCGGCAGGGGGCCAGTGACGCCCGCACCCTGCTGGTGGGGGTGATCTGCTCCGAGCGGCGCTCCGAGCGATGGAGCAGCAGCGGCAAGCCGGCTCCACCGGACTACTACCGGGCCCGCGGTGTGCTGCAGCAGGCCCTCAGCTCCCTGAAGCTGCCGGTGGACGACCGGCCGCTGGACCTGTCCGGGCTGTTCGCTCCTGGCCTGCTCCACCCTGGCCGGGCGGCCGAACTGGTGGTGGAGGGCCGCGCCGCCGGCTGGTTCGGGCAGCTCCATCCCGCCGAAGCGGCATCCAGGGATCTCAGCGACGCCACCTACCTCTTCCAGCTGGAGCTGGCCTCACTGCTGACTGCCGCAACCCGCCGCAACCGCTGGCAACCCGCTTTCACTCCCTTCGCCACGGTGCCTGCTGCGGAACGGGATCTGGCCCTGGTGGTGCCCAGCAGCACCAGCTCGGCCGAGCTTCTGGGCGTGATCCGCAAGGCGGGCCGGCCCCTGCTGGAGAAGGCCGAGCTGATTGACCGCTATGAGGGCGAGCAGGTGGGAAGTGGCCAGTGCAGCCAGGCGTTCCGCCTGCGCTACCGGGATGCCGCGCGCACCCTCACCGAAGAGGAGGTGGAGAAGGCCCACGGCCTCATCCGTCAGGCCCTGGAGCAGAAGCTGGGCGCCCAGCTGCGCTGAGCCGCAACACGGCCAGACACTCCACGTGACTGGTCTGGGGAAAGAAGTCGATCGGCTGCACGCTCTCCAGCCGGTACGGACCCTCCGCACCGGCGAGCTGGGAAAGATCGCGAGCCAGGGTGGCGGGATCGCAACTCAGATACAGCAGGGTGGCAGGCGGCTGCGCCCGGATCGTGGCCAGGGCCGCGGGCTCGAGACCCTTGCGCGGTGGGTCCACGAACAGGGCCAGGCAGTGGGCGATGGCTTCAGCCAGCAGGTGGGCCACCGGTCCCTCCTGGAACTGGCAGGCATCGGTCAGGCCATTGCGGCAGGCGTTGCGCCGGGCCAGCGCGACCGCAGCCGCACCGCGCTCGATGCCCAGCACCTGCCAGCCGGCGGCCGCGAGGGGCAGGCCGTAGGTGCCGATGCCGCAGTAGGCATCGATCAGCAGCCCCTCGCCATGGCCTGTCAGGGCGGCCTGCAGCAGGGACACCACCCGCTCGGCCTGGGCGGTGTTCACCTGAAAGAAGGTGTCGGCACCCACCTCGAACGCAAGCCCGGCGAAACGCTCCAACACCCAGCCCCGGCCGGCCACCTCAACCGTGGTGGGGCCGAGCAGGGTGTTGGTGGGTTCGGGCTGCAGGTTCAGGCACACGCCCACCAGCTCCGGCCAGCGCTGCAGCCACCGGCAGGCCAGCTCCTCCAGACCGGGGAGCTGGGCATGGCTGCTGATCAGGGTCACCAGCTGCTCGCCGCTGCGCACGCCGAGCCGCAGGGCGAGGTGGCGCAGACCGCCCCCGGCCTGAAGGTGGCGGTCCACCGGCCAGCCGCTGCGCTCCAGGTCGTGCTTGAGCGGTGCGATCAGCGCGTCGAGACGCGGATCGAGCACCGGGCAATGGTTGAGATCGACGATCCGGTGGCTGGCGGGCTCGTAGTAGCCGGCCAGCAGCGACCCGTCGTCACCACGCTCCAGAGGCAGCACAGCCCTGTTGCGGTAGCCCAGGCCATCGCCTGCTGCAAGAGTCGGTGCCACCAAGTCCTCACAGTCCGCGCCCAGCCGGCCGATGCGCCGGAGCGCGTCAATCACCTTCTGGCGCTTCCAGCGCTGCTGAGCGACGTCGTCCAGGTGCTGGATGCTGCAGCCCCCGCAGCGCTCGGCGAGGACGCAGGGGGGCGCGCGCCGCTCGGGTGACGCCTTGAGCAGGGCGGTACGGCTCGCCGTCCAGTGGTTGCGGGAGCGGTGCTCCAGCTTGAGCTTCACCCGCTCGCCCGGCAGGGCGCCCGGAACGAAGACCACCTCTCCCCCGTGGCGCACCACCCCCTTGCCGTCGTGGGAGAGACCGCAGACCACCGCTTCGAGCTGCCCTCCGGGCACCAGGGCGAGCGCGGCTTGCCGATCCGCTGCACCTGCGCTGCCCATCGGCTCCCGACCGCCTCTGCAGGGACCTTACGGCGTGCAAAGGGCCGTTACACCTTTCTCAGCGCAGCTGAGCGGACTGGCCGGGGTCGATAGAGTGCGCGGGCGTGTGGTCGCTGTGATGAGCGTCGTTCGGGACCTGATCCTCCAGGCGGATGATCAACTGCGCTATCCCAGCAGCGGTGAACTCCGCAGCATGGTCGACTTCCTCAGCGGCGGCTCGCGCCGGCTTGCTGTGGTTCGGGTGCTCACCGAGAACGAGAGGAAGATCGTCGACGAGGCGGCCAAGCAACTGTTTGCCCGCAAGCCCGATTACGTCGCCCCCGGTGGCAACGCCTACGGCCAGAAGCAGCGCGCCCAGTGTCTGCGCGACTACAGCTGGTATCTGCGGCTGGTGACCTACGGCGTGCTCGCCGGCAGCACCGAGCTGATCCAGAAGATCGGCCTGGAAGGAGCACGGGAGATGTACAACAGCCTCGGCGTGCCCATGCCCGGCATGGTGGAGGCGATGCGAACCATGCGGGAGGCCGCTCTCGCTCTGCTCGGAACCGAAGATGCCTCCCTGGCTGCTCCGTACTTCGATTTCCTCATCCAGGGCATGCAGACGCCCACCTGACCGACGTCCAGCCGTCTCCTTCCACCCTGACTCTCGACAGGCCCGGTCGACCTCGTGTCGGTCGGGTTTTTCACTGGCTGAACGTCCACCGGGCACGGACACCACGTCAACGCGTCTTGCTTGCCTCGCACGAGACGCAATCCAGGGCCAGCCCTGAGACCCAGGCGGGAATCCTGATGCGCCATGAAGCCATGAGGAGCACTGTGCTCGGAACGCGATGCTGCTCACGAGGCCATGGTCAACGCGCCCCATCGTTCTCACTCTGGATGCCTGTCTGGACTCATGGCGCGTCCATGCCGGGACGCCCGAGGATGGGGCGGGACCCCCGAAGAAGCGGCTTGTTGTCCGCCGTGCTTGCTCCAAGGCGGCAATTCCGTGCAATTTCATCTGTGCGGAGGGGGCCACGTACCCCTTCCTGCACGTTGGATCGCGCGAGGCTGCTCATGAGCTGCGTACCTGTATCCACCACAGGTACGCAGCCTAGAGAAACCCCATGCTGACAGCACTTCTGGCCGCACAGGTCCTGGCCTGGACAGGCGGAGTTCGCATTCCTGGACACCGATGCCGTGCACTCAGAGCGGCGTGTGAGCGGCGGCCTGGATGGCGGGCCAGAGCCGCCTCGGGAGCGCCTCTCGAGGTGTCGCATGCAGCCTGCGTGAGACCCGCATTCAGTCCTGTCATCAGACTGTTCTGCGACTCCTAATCGAGCTGATTATCCCTGTATGCCCGGTCGTGCCGCAACCCGGGAGCAGGCCCCGTTGATCGGATCGCGCAGAGAAGCGGTCTCCTCGTGTGGGGTCGCTGCTGTGCCTCGTCCTGGAGTCGCACTCTGGATCCGCACCGGGACCAGGCAATGGTCTCACTGGAGTCGCGTGGGACAGGCTCAGGGCGTGCGGTAGAGCTCTTTGAGCAGCTGGTAGGCCTCGTTCAGCCGCCGCATCGTGTCCTCCGAGCCGCCCGAATCGGGGTGATGGGCAAGCGCCAGCTGGCGGTAGGCCTCGCGAATCTCCGGCAGCGTCAGCCGGTGGCCGGGAGCGGTGGGCAGCTGCAGCAGCTTGAGCGCTCCATGCAACGTCATGGTGTGCTCGAGGGTCTGGAAGGACGCTCCCGGTCGCCGTCGTCGGAAGCGGTGCACGAACCGCCGGATCAGGGTCGGCAGTCTCATCTCCAGGGTGGAGCCGCTGAACGGGTCCTCGAGGATGCCGGCGGCAACGATCACGCGCTCGAAGCTGGGGGGGCCTGGCGGCCAGGCCGGTGCAAGGCTGGCCATCACCTCGCCGATGAGGGTCCAACTGAAGGGCCGCCCTTCGCTCTGGTCACAGTGCGGCCAGATGTCCTGAGCCAGCCACACCATGGATGCCTCCAGCACGGCCGCACTGGCTGGCGTGCCATACACCTCCAGCCAGTGGCTGCCCGCTCGCTCCAGGGCGCACTCGATCAGCTCCGCCCCCATCTGCGGCAGTGGCTCAACGGCTGTCACCAGTGATGGGGTGGGGACCCGCAGGCTGTCACGCACCTGCTCGGAGCGCCGGCGCACGAATCCCGGCAAGTCGATTCCCTTCCCCCGGCCGGCAGTCCCACGGCTGCTGACCTGCTGATCCCCCCGGGCGTTGATGGTCAGGGACTGCGTGCCGTCTGGATCACTCCCCGGGTGAACGTCCAGCACCAGCTCGCCGTTGCCTTCCCGGGCCACCAGCACCAGGCTGCCGCGTTCATCGAAGAGACTCCGCTGCTCGACCTCGGCATGGCTTGCACCCGATGCGTCCACGCCGAGCTCCGCATCCGGGGAGCCGTCGTCCGGCACCAGGATGTTGCGCAGCAGACGCTCCACAATCGCTCCGCGGCTGCGCAGCCCGTATTCGTTCTTGAGGCCGTCCAGGCGTGCGACCAGTTCAGCACTGAGCTTGAGCTGGATGCTGCGCTGCTGGGCTTGATTGCGCTGGTCGTCCTCGCTCACGGATGCTGATGGCGGGGCGGCTCAGTTGCCCATGAGCGTGCGCATCCGCTCCTGCTGAGCCTCCAGCGCGTCCTGGTAACGCTGCAACAGATCGGCATTCACCCCCGGCATGCGGGCCGGAGCGGCATGCGGAAGCGTCAGCGGTGGTCGGTAGACCGGCTGAGGAGCGGCCGCTGCGGGCGGGATTGCAGACGGGACGGACGGGGTGGCTGAGGCTGGTGGCCTGCCTGGCGCTGTCCTAGGGGGGGCGGGGGCCTGCCGAACCTGGGGCTGAACCTGCGGCTGGGCTGGTGCCGCCGCAGTCGTGGCCTGCGGCGGCGGCTGCAAGGCCTGCAGCTGCTGTTGACGCTCCAGCACCATCGCCAGCTGGCTGGACGGGACCACGCTGAGCAGATGGCCCGGTGTGGCATCGGCCGGATACACCATGCTCACGCGCACGGGGTTGGCCACTCCTGGTTCCAGGTTGAGGGTCGTGAGACCAATGCTCTGACCGGAGCGCATGCCCACATGCATCTCCTCCAGTCCCTCGCGGGTTCGCACCTGCAGGGAGCCACGGAAAGCGGTGAAGGGGCCGCTGCCGGCGGCGGGCGCCGGGTGGCTGAGCACCAGTTCGTAGGGGCCCTGACCATAGAGGTCGAGGTCGACATCGAAGCGCACCCCGTAGGTGCCCACGTTGTCGAGGGCCGAATCGGCCATGCGCACAGCCAGGGGGTTCACCTGCACCTCACGGGTGCCGAAGTGATGACGGTTGGTGCTGGTGAAGGGCACATGCAGTGGCCCCTGGGCGCGCAGGTCGTGGCGCAGGCGGGCCTGGTAGGTGTCACCGATCGCCACGCCACCGACCCGGGAGAACACTCGGCGGCTCTGGATGTCTCCCAGCATTCCGAGGTATACCCTCCCTGGGGCCAGGCGACGCTGGTCGAGCACGGCCACGATGTCGGCGTCGCCCAGGGGGTTGGAGGCGGCCACCACGGCCATCTGGAAGGGTCCGTCGCTGCGGCCCCGCAGCAGGGCGTTGGCGATCCCCAGGGCCGGCAGCTGGGTGCGCAGGAGAACGATGCGGCTCCTTGGGGGAATCACGACCGTCTGGACGAGTTCCCGGTCCAGACGGTCGCGCAGCATCTGCACCGCCGTGGCGTCTCCCGGCCCGGTGTTCCAGGGCCGTGCCCCGAGCGGCCTGACGCCCATTTTGTGCTCGCCCAGATAGGGGGCCTGGAAGCTGTTGCGGACAGCGCCGCGCTCAAACTGCACCTGCACCGGACGCAGGCCGGGGTTGACCAGGATCAGTCCCAGGGTGAGTTCCGTGCGCCGGTCCTGCGGCCGGATCTGAGCCCGGTACTCCGGGAAATACTTGTGGTGCATGTGCACGCCGAACTCACCCTTGAAGGTGTACGTGGCGTTCGGAAGGGCCTGGCCGGTCTCGGCCGCGTAGGCCACCCCCGGTTCGGTGCTGATGAGGATGCCCGGACCAACCACCTCCTCAGGCTGGTTGGAGTGCAGCACGGGCACCGAATTGAAGGAGCCCTCCAGTGGTCGAGCTCGCTGACCGGCCAACAGGTCGACGTAGGCGTGCGCCCGGGTCGCCGGAGCCAGCACTGCGATCGCCAGCAGGCCGGCTGTCAACGGACGCAGGGGGGAGCGCAGGACGATGGTCGTCAAATGGTGCAGGGACCGAAGGACAGAAGGATCGGGAACAGCCTGGGGACGGACGCCATAGGAGGGGCAGTGACGGAGGACGGGGGTGTGCCGTTGCAGGTGCGGAAGGGGCGTGGCTGTGTTCGTGCCCACGCCTCCGTTCCCATGCCCCAGTTCCCGTGTCCTTGTTCCTGTGCCCTGGTTGCCGTGTCCTCGTTCCCATGGTGGCTCGATGGACGCGGACCCTTGAGGGAGATCCGAAAAGGGTCCCGTTCAGTCCGCTGGGCTGGCTAGAACCAGCAGAGCCTGGACAGTTTGACATGTTTCCTCCACTCGGTTGCTGCCATGACGACGGCCCTGCTGGCAGTGGCCTGAGACGACACCAGGAGCGCAAGCTGAGAATGCTGCGCTTCTGGCGGGACGGCGCCGAGCGCCAGCTGGCCGCGCTTGACGCGGCGATCAGCACGCTGGAGCGGCAGATGCAACGCGACCAGGCGCAGCGGCCTGACAGCTGAGCCGAAGCCGCAGCTTCTCCAGGCCCCGGCGCAGCCTGCGCTGCACCGTCATCGGACTCACGTGCAGCACTTCGGCGGTGCGCCTGTAGCTCCAGCCCGTGAGCACCACGCGCTCCACCACGGTGCGCAGAGGTTCCTCCAGCTGGCTGAGCAGCTGCAGCACCTCCCCACCGCGCTCATCGGCTTCGCCCGGCCCGTCCACCGGGCTGGGGAGATCGCCGAGGCCTTCCTCCGTGAGTGCCTCCTGAAGGCTGAGGGGCCGTTGCAGCACCAGACTGGCCTCCAGGTCCTGCCATTGCCGGGGGCTCAGCCCCAGGGCGGTGCGCAGCTGCTCAGCCGTGGGCACAGCACCGTGCCTGGTGGGCCAGTCCCTCCGCAGGCGGCTCAGCTGGTGACGCCGTTCCTCCACGCGGCGGGACAGCCGCACCGGGGCAGCCAGGTCGCGGAGGTAGTGGAGGATGGCCCCACGCACATGGGGACGGGCGAAGGCGGGGAAGGGAGTACCACTGCCGGGGCGGTAGAGCTCCGCGGCCCGCAGCAGCCCCAGCAGTCCCACCTGGGTGAGGTCGTCGAGGGGCTCGGCACAGCGCTGGTGGTAGTGCAGGGCGATCGGCCGCACCAGCTCGCGGTAGTGCTCGATGCGCTCGTTGCGCCGGACGATGCGGCGTGGCCGGGCTGCACGGCAGGTGCGGGCCGGAGGGGCGGTGACGGTGGAGAGAACAGTGGACATAACAGAGGTTGGAAAGCGGTTGTGACGACGGCCGTTGCGGTCGTCTCCCTTTCCACGAAGCGTCAGCTCCCGGCCACCGCGCAACCGTGAAATCACGGAATCGTCCGAAGCGACCGGAACTCAGCTCCCCCGGGGCGTGCTCACCTGACGCAGCAGCTCCCAGGGCCCGTGCTGCAGCAGCCAGGCCAGGTTTGAGCGCTCAGTGACGAGCAGATAACCGGCGAAACCGAGGGCATTGAGGCTGAAGCCGGCGCAATGCTCCCGTTCCCGCCGCACGGTGAGGAACCAGCTGTCATCGAACACCAGGTTGTAGGGGTGCCGGGGCTGGGGATCGCTCTGGGGATCCCCCAGCTCCAGCACAGCGGCATGGGTGTGGTTGAGGCGCAGCAGTTCCCCGGCTCTGGCCTCCTCGCTGGCAGCATGCCCGTGCTCACGCCTGCTGAGGGCATAGCGCCAGGGCCATGGGCTGGCGGCCGCACCGTCCAGCTGGGCCTGGAGCAGGGGCGCCAGCGGACAGCTGGGCTCGTGTCCATGGCGGGGCAGCAGCTGCAGGTGCCGGTGGGGCTGGCTGGCGCCCGCGGCGGCGCAGCTGTTGAAGAACCACAGGCCACCGGTGTCGGCCGCCACCCGGGCCACCGCCTGCCAGTCCAGCGGCCGGAGCCAGCCTGACTGGGGCTGCCACTGCTGAGTGATCAGCAGGATGTGCCCGGGCTGCACGGGGTACTTGTTGAGCAGCACGATGTGGTGGTCTTCCAGACGCCGCACCTCGAGCTCCGGCTCCCAGGGCAGGAAGGGATTGGGCCTGGGCCCGCCGCCGCGCAGATGGCTGGGGGTGCGGCTGAGCAGGCGCCGCAAGGCGAAGGGGGCCAGGGAGGGATGGTCCAGCGGTTCGGTGCTCAGCGGCACGAGGGCGCCGCAGGCCAGGGCCGTGCGGGAGCGCTCCAGGGCTTCGTGCCAGAGCTGCTCAGCCCGCCGCACCGGCCTTGAGGCGGGCCAGGGACGCGCCCTGGTAGTAATGGCCGAGGATCTGGTTGTAGGCGTAGCCGCGCTGGGCCAGATCCTGGGCCCCGTGCTGGCTCATGCTCGCCCCCAGATGGCCATGGGCCTCCACCGTGATCTGGTGGGTGGCCGCGTAGAGGCTCTCGACGATGGCTCCCTGGTAACTGAGGATCAGCCCCGCTGTGCTGTCGGTGGCCTGGCGGGTGCGGTCGCTGACGCTGCTGATGCCGCGGTAGGCCTGCCAGCGGGTGGTGTCGCCCAGGTGCCAGTGGGGGTCGGCCGGACGGGCCATGTGCGCCAGGGCATAGGAGCGGGCGGCCACGGCCTGGGCCCGCAGGGCTTCCATCGACCAGCTGCTGGGCATCTCGGCACCCACCACCGAGCTGATGTAGGTCTCCAGTCCGACATGGTTCACCAGCCTCAGACGGCCCTCCTGCAGCAGCAGCCGCAACTGGCCGGCGTAGGGCTGGCCGTTCACCAGCAGGGCGGAGCCGCTGGTGCGCAGCCACGCCTCCGGTCCGGCCGCCCAGATGCCGCCAAGCTCCACCGACTCGCCGGGTCCACCCTGCTGGAGCATGGCGCCGTCGCGGCTCATCAGCTGCCAGGGGCCTCGGGCGGAGAGCGTGGGGGAGGAACCGGCGCCCAGCAGCGCCACCCGGATCTCCAGATCCACAGGGGCGGCGGCGGCGGGTTCGACGAGAGTGGGCACACCGGCGGCTCCGCTCTGAATCGGCGCCCCGCTGCCGTCACCGTCGGCCCGCTGGGCCTGGAACTCGCGCAGCTGCTCGGCGGCGGTGAAGGTGTCGGGCTGGCTGGCGGGCACGGGCATGTCCAGCAGCGTGTCGAGCAGATCCCCCTGCGCCACGGCATGGGGTCTGGGGGCCAGGCTCTGGGCCAGATACCCCACACTCAAGGCCACCACGGCCATGGGCATGGCCACCAGCAGCTGAGGGGAGACGGGGGTGCGCAGCCTCAGAGCGCCAGGGAATCCCAGGCGTCCGAGACGGCACCAGGACAGAGCCCCGGCCGTTCTCTCCCGGAGCCGGACGGCGGCGCGAAGCGCATCGATACGCTCGCGGGCCCTCCGCAGGCTTCCAGTCGCAAGGTTCCGTCCCACAGGAGATGACCAGATCCGCACAGGCGGATCATGCCTGAAGACGCCGGTTCGCACACCATCCCCCCGGGTCGCGGGGAACACTGCCAGCCCACGACGTCGCTGCGGCCTAGCTGTTGCAGCCACCAGGGAGCCACCAGCGCGTGGGCCGAACCGGTGACGGGATCTTCCGGAATGCCGAGGCCGGGGGCCAGGAAACGCAGCTGGTAGTGGCAGGGCCGCTCCAGCACGGTGGGGGCTTCATCGGGCGTGAGCGCCTGCATCAGCACCAGTCCGGGACGCGCCTCCGCCGGCAGGGTCTCGGCCGGGATGGCCATGCCCGCCAGCGGCGCCGTCTCTGGCAGCAGCACAACGCGGTAGTCGAGGGCGGGGGAGTGCCAGCAGGCCAGCGGTTCGGCCAGGTCCAGCTGCCGCAGCCAGGCCAGCAGGTGCCCGCTGGCGGAAATCGGTTCGAGACCCCCGCAGGGCAGCACGATCCGCGCCGCGCAGGGATGGGCGGCGTCGAGCTCGACGGCCAGCGGTCCGCTGCGGGTGTGCAGGTTGACGCTGACGCCCGGGGGCAGCAGCTGCCAGTGGCCCAGGGCCAGGGTGGCCGCCAGGGTGGCGTGGCCGCAGAGATTCACCTCGCAGGCAGGCGTGAACCAGCGCAGCAGCCAGCGCCCGCCCTGGTGGAGCAGGAACGCTGTCTCGGACTGGTTGAGGCTCCGGGCCAGCGCCTGCAGCGTGTCGTCGGCGAGGGGCTCCCGCAGCAGCACCACAGCGGCGCCATTGCCGTTGCAGGGGCGTTCGGCGAAGGCTTCCACCAGCAGGGCCGGGAGTCCTGGGGGGCTGCCGGCGGGGGAGCTGCTCACGGCCGCGCCTGCAGGGCCTCGGGCCGCAACTGGCGCTCCATCAGCGAGCGTGCCGCCGTCTCAACGGGGCTGCGCCCCTCGATCACCGCCACCACCTGTTCGCAGATCGGCAGGCTCCAGCCGTGCCGTTCCGCCAGGGCCAGGGCGGCGCGGGCGGTGCGGGGACCCTCCACCGTGGCGTCGATGCGGGCGAGGGCGGCGTCGATCCCCAGGCCCTCGGCAAGCAGCAGCCCGCAACGGTAGTTGCGGCTGAGCGGGCTGGTGGCGGTGGCCAGCAGGTCACCGAGCCCGGCGAGGCCGTAGAGCGTGGGAGCCGATCCACCCAATCCCTCCAGCGCCACCCCCATCTCGGCCAGCCCGCGGGTGAGCAGGGAGGCGCGGGCATTGGCCCCCAGCTGCAGGCCGTCGCAGAGGCCTGCGGCCACCGCCATCACGTTCTTCAGGGCTCCGGCCACCTCGGTTCCCACGGGATCGTGGTTGGTGTAGAGACGCAGATTGCCGCCGCTCAGGCGCACCTGCAGCTCGGCGGCCAGGGCCTGGTCCTCGCAGGCCAGCACACTGGCGGCCGGCAGCCCCCGGGCCAGTTCGGCGGCCAGATTGGGACCGCTGAGCACCAGCGCGGCGCTGGGCAGACCGTGCTGGCCCCAGATGCGGCTGGCTGTGGTCAGACGCTCCAGGTCGAGGCCCTTGGTGCAGCTCAGCAGCGGCAGATGGGCGGGCCAGTGGGGAACGAGGGCCTGGGCAAGGGGCTCCACGCCGGCCATGGACACGGCCACGGCGGCCAGATCGACGTCCTGCAGAAGGGGAGCCGGGTCGGTGCCGTCGCGGCGGGACCAGGAGCAGAGTTGATGGCCCTGCCTCCCCCAGAGCTGGGCCAGGGTGCTGCCCCAGGCACCCTGGCCCAGCACGGCGATGCGCAGGGGGACGCGCGCGGGCATGGGGGTGAGCGGCTCGACGCGTGGTGCTGCCATCATGCGCCATGTGCCCGGTGGCTCCAGCGATGCGAGGTGTGCCCTTGACCGGCACGGCGACACCGCAGAGCCGTCTGGAGGACTGGAGCCTGAGGGACTGGCGGGGCCGGGCCCTGGTGGTGGGCTGCGGCGGCATCGGCCGGGCCCTGCTGGCGCAGCTGGCTGAACGCTGCCCGCGGCTGGAGCTCGTGGGCGCCAGCCGGCACCCTCCCGCCATGGCGGGGGTGACGATACTGCCGGTGGATCTGGAGCGGGATGCCAGCCTTCAGTGTCTGGCCGAGGGGCTGGCCGGAGGGCCGCCCCTGCGGCTGGTGATCCACACCGCCGGCCTGCTGCACGATGGCCCGCTGACGCCGGAGAAGCGCCTGTCCCAGGTGCAGCGCACCCACCTGGAGCGAAGCTTCGCGGTGAATGCCTTCGCGCCGCTGCTGCTGGCACAGGCGATCGAACCCCTGCTGCCCAGGCATGAGCCCTTCCACTTCGCAAGCCTCTCGGCGCGGGTGGGCAGCATCGGCGACAACCGCCTCGGCGGCTGGTACGCCTACAGGGCCGCCAAGGCGGCCCAGAACCAGTTGCTGCGCACCTTGGCGCTGGAATGGCGGCGGCGTCTGCCGCTGGGATGCGTGAGCCTGCTGCACCCGGGTACCACGGCCACAGCTCTGTCGACCCCGTTCCAGGCGAACGTCCCGGCGCAGCGCCTGTTCAGCCCCGAGCGCGCGGCAGCCCACCTGCTGGATGTGCTGGCGCAGCGCAGGGCCGAGGACAGCGGCGGGTTCTGGGCCTGGAACGGCCAGGCGATCCCCTGGTGAATGCTCGGATCAGGCCGCGTGCTGACGCAGCACCTCGAGGGGAATCACCTCCAGGGTGCTCTGTTCGGTGGCCGCCAGCCGCACCGGCGGCGCCATTCCGTCCTGGTAGGCCTCCAGCCAGCGGGGAGCGCAGACGCACCAGTGATCGCCAGGTCTGAGACCGGGAAACCCATACTGCGGCGCCGGCGTGGAGAGATCGTTGCCCTGGGCCTGGCTGTAGCTGAGGAAGGCCTCGTTCACCACGCAGCACACGGTGTGGCGACCGAGGTCAGCACCGTTCGTGCGGCAGCTGCCATCGCGGAACCAGCCTGTCATCGGTTCGCAGTTGCAGAGCTCCAGGGGCTCACCGAGCACGTTGAGAGCCGGGTTGGTGAGGGACTCGGCCATGGATCGCATCGACGGCAGGCACCAGTCTGCTGAGACCGGCCGGGGATCGGGACCGGGAACAAACCGGTCCAGGGAGGTTGACGGGTTCCGGGGGTGAGGCGTTAAAGATCGGTTGTCGCGTCCCAACACGTCGTTCTGCGCGCCACCCCTTCATGAGCTGGGAATTCACCGAAGATGCGGCCTTTCTGGCCCTCTGTGACGCGTACAAGGAAAGCGGTGAACCCTCCGCCATGGAGTTTCTGGCCCATGGCGAAGGGGCCTTTCACTTCCAGGAACTCACCCAGAACGCTGCCGGTGAGGGCCTTGACCTGAGCGACTCCGCCGATCTGGAGGAGTTCCAGCAGGAGGTGATCGACGCGATGGATGAGCTGTGCAGCTGAGCGCTCAGCCGTAGAAAAAGGCGATTTCCTTGTCCTTCAGTCCCTCCCACCCGGCTTCCCTGAGGCGGGCGTCGAGGGTGGCCTGATCCAGGTGCTTGGAGCCTGTTTTGACGATCCGGTTGCGCATCGACTTCTTCACGCCGCTGCGGGCACGCTTGCTTTCCAGGTCCATCACCTCGTTGTAGAGGGCCAGCATTTCGGCAGGGATCGGCGTGCCGTCGAGGTCGAGGCCGGCCTGGATCGCCGCGTCGACGCCGTCGGGGCCTGCGATTGCCATGGGGTGCTGAACTGGGGCGCGACCAGGCTAGGGCCGTCCCGTCAGGGTGATGGGCTGACCTGATCAGGCACTGAAATAGCGGGCCTGGCTGTGCAGGGCCACCAGGGCCGTGGTGCTCTGTTCCGGATGGAGCTGGTCGCTCTCGTCCATGCTCAGACCGATGCGCTCGGCACCCAGCCAGGCCAGCTGCTGGCGGGAGTCCGCCACGTTGGGGCAGGCGGGATAGCCGAAGGAATAGCGGCTGCCGCGGTAGCGCTGGGCAAGCACGTCACGCAGAGGCATGGCGGCGGGATCGGGGTGGCCGAGCTCGCGGCGGATGCGGGCGTGGGTCCACTCGGCCAGGGCCTCGGCCATCTGCACGGCCAGGCCGTGGAAATAGAGGTAGTCGCTGTACTGGTCAGCGGCGAACAGATGCTGGGCGAAGGTTGAGGCCTGTTCGCCCATCGTCACGGCCTGCATGGGCAGCACATCCGTGGGGCGGATGACGCCACCCGCTGCCTGCTCCAGATCGCGGAAGAAGTCGGCGATGCAGTAGCGGTTGCCGGAGCGCTGGCGGGGCAGCTCGAAGCGGCCCAGCTCCGTGCCGGCGGCGGCTGGCAGGGCGTCGCTGGCCATGCCCCGAGGGTCGAACACCACCACCGCATTGCCCGCGCGGCCACAGGGGAAGTAGCCGTAGGCCAGCCGGGGTTTGAGCAGCTCCTCCTCCAGGCAGCGCTCGATCCACTGCTGCAGCACCGGCTCGGCCTTGTCCGCCAGCATCGCCTCGTAGTCGGCGCGCGACTGCTGCTGGCTCTTGCGCAGCTGCCACTGGCCGGCGAACAGGGCGTTGCGATCCAGATAGGCGAACACGTCCTGAAGGTCGATGTCGGCCTCGGTGAGCACCTGGCTGCCCCAGAAGGGAGGCGTGAGCGCCGGCTGCTCGGGAACGGCCTCAGAGCGCGCGTCGCTGTGGGGGGCGGCCGCAGCTGCGCCAGACCCGGCGGTGCCTTCCCCGGACGCCTCGCCGCTGTCAGCAGGAGCAGGAGGAGCGACATCCCCCACGTCAACGTCGTTGGTGACGGCCAGCCCCAGGCCCTCGGGGGCGCCGTGGAGAAAACCCTGGTCATCGTCCCAGCCGCCGGCCGCCTTGGCCTCCATCAGGGCGTCCATGAAGCGCAGGTCGGCGAAGGCGTCGCGGCCGTAGATCACCTGTCCCCTGTAGGCGGCCCGGCAGTCGCCGTTCACGAAGCGGGGTGTGAGGGCGGCACCGCCGAGGATCACCGGCACGCTGATGCCCGCCTCGTTGAAGGCCTCCAGGTTGTCCTTCATGAAGGCGGTCGACTTCACCAGCAGACCGCTCATGGCGATGCAGTCGGCCTTGTGCTCCCGCTGGGCCTCGATGATCGCTTCGCAGCTCTGCTTGATGCCGAGGTTGATCACCTCGTAGCCGTTGTTGGTGAGGATGATGTCCACCAGGTTCTTGCCGATGTCGTGCACATCGCCCTTCACCGTGGCGATCAGGAACTTGCCCTTGCTGCTGCTCTCACCCTCGATCTTCTCCATGTGGGGTTCGAGGTAGGCCACGGCCGATTTCATCGTCTCGGCGCTCTGCAGCACGAAGGGCAGCTGCATCTGGCCGCTGCCGAACAGTTCGCCCACCACCTTCATGCCATCGAGCAGGAAGGTGTTGATGATCTGCAGGGGCGGGTAGCTCTGCAGCGCCTCATCGAGGGCTGGCTCGAGTCCGATGCGCTCACCATCGATGATGTGCTGTTTGAGGCGCTCCTCCACAGGCAGATCGGCCAGCGAAGGGCCCGAAGCCCGTGCTTCCTTGGCGCTCACGCCCTCAAACAGGGTGGTGAGGGCGGTGAGCGGGTCGTAGGTGCAGATGGCACCGGGTTGATCGCTCTCAAAACGGCGCCGGTCGTGGATCAGATCCAGGCACACCTGCTGGTGGTCTTCGCTGATCTTGGCCAGGGGCAGGATCTTGGCCGGGCTCACAATCGCCGCATCCATGCCGGCCTGGCAGCACTCATGCAGGAACACCGAATTGAGCACAATCCGAGCTGCCGCTGAGAGGCCAAAGCTCACGTTGCTCACCCCCAGCACAACATGCGCGCCCGGCAGGCGCTGGCGAATCATGCGGATCGCCTCCACGGTGGCGGCGCCGTTGTTGCGATCTTCCTCAATGCCGGTGGAGATCGGCAGGGCCAGGGGGTCGTAGAACAGCTCCCGGGCCGGAATGCCGAATTCGAGTGCGTCGCGATAGGCCCGCTGGGCGATGGCGAACTTCTTCTCGGCCGTGCGGGCCATGCCCTCTTCATCGATCGTGCCGATCACCACGCCGGCGCCGTAATCGCGGGCCAGTTCCAGCACCTTGAAGAAGCGCTCCGGGCCGTCCTCGTAGTTGGTGGAGTTGAGCAGACACTTGCCGCCGGCCACCTTCAGGCCGGCCTCCATCTTCTGCCACTCGGTGGAGTCGAGCATCAGCGGCAGGTTCACGTTGGTGACCAGTCGGCTCACCAGCTCGTGCATGTCGCGCTCGCCATCGCGGCCCACGTAGTCGACGTTCACGTCGAGCACATGGGCGTTCTCCTTCACCTGGCCGCGGGCCACGGCCACCAGGCCGTCCCAGTCCTCCTCGGCCAGGAGCTCGCGCACCTTCTTGCTCCCACTGGCGTTCAGCCGCTCGCCGATGATCAGAAAGGAGTTGTCCTGCAGGTAGGGCGTGGTGCCGTAGAGGGATGCGGCCGAGGGTTCCATGTTCAGGCTCGGGCGCGGATCCGGAACCTGGGCCGAATCCCCGCCATCCGCGACTCCCGCCTCGCCATGGCGCTGGTCCGAACGTCGCACCGGGCGGGGCGCCGGCCTGAGTTCGCAGGCCAGCTCCGCCAGCGCCGCGATGTGGGCGGGGGTGGTGCCGCAGCAGCCGCCGATCACCTGCACCCCCAGGTCTTCGACGAAGTGCAGCAGCTGCATCTTCATCTCGATCGGCGTGAGCCGGTAGTGGGCCACACCGCCGATGTTCTCCGGCAGGCCGGCGTTGGGGATGCAGCTCACCACGAAGGGGCTGTGCTCACTGAGATAGCGGATGTGCTCCTTCATCTGCTCCGGCCCGGTGGCGCAGTTGAGGCCGAGCACGTCGATCGGGAACGGTTCGAGGATCGCCAGGGCGGCGGCAATGTCGGAACCCACCAGCATCGTGCCGGTGGTCTCCATGGTGATACTCACCATCAGCGGCCGGCGCTGGCCCGTCTTGCCGAAAGCGGCTTCGATGCCCTGCAGTGCCGCCTTGATCTGCAGCACGTCCTGGCAGGTCTCGACGATGAACAGGTCCACGTCCCCGGCCAGCAGCCCCTTGGCCTGCTCGGCGAAGGAGGCCTTCATCGTGTCGAAATCGACGTGCCCCAGGGTGGGCAGCTTGGTGGTGGGCCCCATGGAGCCGGCCACGAAGCGGGGCTTGTCGGGGGTGGAAAAGGCGTCGGCCATCTCCCGGGCCAGCTCCGCGGCCCGCTTGTTGATGGCGAAGGCCTGATCGGCGATGTCGTATTCGGCCAGCACCAGGGAGGTGGCGCCGAAGGTGTCGGTCTCGATCACATCGGCGCCCACCTCCAGAAACTGGCGGTGCACCGCCTGCACCGCCTCGGGCTTGCTGAACACCAGCACTTCGTTGCAGCCCTCCAGCGCGGCACTGCCGAAGTCCTCCGCCGTGAGGTCCATCTGCTGCAGTGAGGTGCCGGTGGCGCCGTCGAACACGAGCACCGGCCGCTCCGGGGCATGCAGACGCTCTAGGAACGTCATCCTGGTGGAGGCTGACGGACCGGTGGTGGAAGCCGGGGCGGATCTGGTGGCCATCAGCCGTCGAGACGGACGCGCGTCACCCAGTGGTCATAGGCGGGATCACGGCCCTCCGTGATCGCCGTCAGGCGCTCGCGGACCCGTGCCATCACCGGCCGCTCCGCGGCCAGGTCGGTGGCTTCCACCCGCCGCACCGGCGTGACCTTGGCGGCCGTGCCGCTGAGGAAGACCTCGTCGGCGATGAACAGCTCACTCTTGTCCACGGGACGCTCCACCACCTCGATGCCCATGGCGCGGGCCAGCTCGATCACACTGGCGCGGGTGATGCCCTCGAGGATGTCCTGATCGACTCCTGGGGTGATCAGCACACCGTCGCGGACGATGAACAGGTTCATGCCGCTGGCCTCGCTCACCTTGCCGCGGCTGTTCATCAGAATCGCCTCGTCGAACCCGCTCTTGACGGCCTCGGTCTTGGCCAGCGAACTGGTGATGTAGGCGCCGGTGATCTTGCCGCGCAGGGGCAGGGAACGGTCTTCCTGGCGGATCCAGGAGCTGATCCGGCAGCTCACGCCGTCAGGTGAGAGATAGTCGCCCAGCTCGATGCCGTAGATCAGGAAATCGGTCTCGATGTTGTGCAGCCGCGGCGCGATCCCCAGGTCGCTGGTCCACACGAAGGGACGCATGTACACCGGGCAGGTGGGCTTGTTCGCGCGCAGGAATTCGAGGATGGCGTGGTGAATGGTGTCCTCGCTGAGCTCGGTGAGCAGCAGCCGGGCGCTCTGACTCAGCCGGCGGGCGTGCCGGTCGGCCCGGAACAGCAGGATCTCGTTGGGGTCGGTGGGGTTGGGGAGCGCCCGCATGCCGCCGAAGGCCCCGGTGCCGTAATGCAGCGCATGGGTCGCCACCGAGAGGGTGGCGTCCTCGAAGCGCACGCAGCGGCCATCGAACCAGGCGTAGGGGAGGAACTGGTGCATGGCGTGCGCCGCGGGCTGCAGGCAGGGGCCCCGATCTTCTCACCGCACCCTGCAGGATGGGGCCATGCACAGGCTGGCGGCGGTACCGGGAAGCACGGCTGCGGCCGACGGCGGGGCCTTCGTGGAGCAGCCGGCGGCGGCGGTGCTGCTGCTCACCAGCGCCGACACCGACCTGCTGATGCTGGAGTCCGTGCTGGAACGCGACCCAGGACTGCTGGGGGCGGAGCTGCGTGGGCTCAACCTGGCGGCGCTGGCGCACCCGGCCGTGATCGACCATTACCTCAGCACCACCGTGGCGGCGGCGCGACTGGTGGTGGTGCGGCTGCTGGGGGGCCGGGGGCACTGGAGCTACGGCCTCGAGCGGTTGCAGGAGTGGGCGACGCGGGGGAGCCAGCGCCAGCTGCTGGTGCTGGCCGGCACGGCCGACGACGAGCAGGCCATGGCGGAGCTGGGCAGCGGCGATCCGAGGCTGGCGGTGGCCCTGGCCCGCTGTCTGCGCGTGGGGGGACCGGAGAACGGCCGCCGGCTGCTGCTCTGCCTGGCCGCCCTGCTGCGGGGGGAGAGGACCGAACCACCACAGCCCTGTCCCCTCGCGGATCCCTGCCCCCACGACTGGCGGCGGGAGCCAGGGCCCAGGGTGGGCGTGGTGGCTTACCGGGCCCTGCTCCAGGCCGGCGACCTGGACTGGATGGAGGCCGTGCTGGCGTCGCTGCGGGGCAGAGGCCTGTGCCCGCGGGCCCTCTGGGTGAGTGGGTTGCGCGACGACGGCGTGCAGCGCGGCGTGGCCGATCTGTTCGGGCGTGAGCAGGCGGAGGCGGTGCTCTGCTGCACCTCCTTCGCCTCGGTGCAGTTCGCCGAGGCGGGCATGGGGGCTCCGCTGTGGGACGGCCTGGCGGTACCCGTGCTGCAGCTGCTGTGCAGCAGCCAGCCCCGGGAGCGCTGGCAGGCCAGCAGCATCGGCCTGCCGCCCACCGATCTCACCCTGCAGGTGGCCCTGCCGGAACTGGACGGGCGCATCACCACCCGCATCGGCGCCTTCAAGGAATGCCGCAGTGCCAGCGAGCGGCTGGCGTCCGCCTTGCCGCGGCTGGAGCCGGACCGGCAGCGCCTGGACTGGATCAGCGAGCTGACCGCCAACTGGATCCGGCTGCGCCGCACCCCGGCGGGCCGGCGGCGTGTCGCCCTGGTGCTGGCCAACTACCCCACCCGCAACAGCAGGCTGGCGAACGGCGTGGGCCTCGACACCCCCGCCTCGGCCGCCGCCATGCTGCGCTGGCTGGCGGAGGCGGGCTACCGGCTCGGGGGACCCGAAGACGGCCCGAAAGGCGACCCAAAAAGCCACCCGCAGAACGGCTCGGACAACGGCGCAGATGACCCCGGTCACACCTGTGGCGATCAGGCGCTGCCGGCGCATGGCGATGCCCTCATCCAGGCCCTGCTGGCGGGCCGCACCAACGACCCGGAGAGCGCACACCGGCCGGCCCTCGACCATCTGCCCCTGGACGCCTACCTCAGCTGGTATGGCCAGCTGCCTGAGGAGGGCCGCCAGCGACTTGAGGCGGTGTGGGGGGCGCCGCAGGCCGACGCCGGTCTGGTGCCGGCGGCGGGCACGGGCCTGGGCCAGCCCTCCTTTCCGATCCAGGGCCTGCGCTACGGGGCGGTGGTGCTGCTGATCCAGCCGGCGCGGGGCTATGACCGCGACCCGAGCCTCAGCTACCACGCTCCCGATCTGCCCCCCACCCATGCCTATCTCGCCCTCTACCTCTGGCTGCGGCGCAGCTTCGGGGCCGATGTGGTGGTGCACGTGGGCAAGCACGGCAATCTCGAATGGCTGCCGGGCAAGGGCCTGGGCCTCTCCGATCAGTGCTACCCCGAGTGGGCGCTGGGCCCCCTCCCCCACCTCTACCCCTTCATCGTCAACGATCCCGGAGAGGGATCCCAGGCCAAGCGCCGCAGCCAGGCGGTGATCCTGGATCACCTCACCCCGCCGCTGGGCCGGGCGGGCCTCCACGGCGAGCTGCTGCAGCTCGAGGTCCTGCTGGACGAGTACTGGGAAGCCGCCCAGCTGGGCAGTGGCAAGCGGGCGGCGGCGCTGCGCCGCACCCTGGCCCAGCGGCTGGCGGAGCTGGAGCTGCCGCTGACCGCCACCGGCACCGCCACCGGCACCGCCGAAGACACCACCAGCGCCGCAGCAATCGCCGGCACGGGCGTTGAGGGCCCGGCAGCTGGCCTGGAAGCGCGGCTGGATGCCCGGCTGGACGCCGCCGACGGCTACCTGTGCGAGCTCAAGGAAGCCCAGATCCGCCTGGGGCTGCACACCTACGGCCACCTGCCGGAGCCGGAGCGGCTGGCGGAGCTGCTGCTGTGCCTGGCGCGTCCGCCCCAGGCGGGCCTCCCGGGCCTCACCCAGGCGCTGGCCCGGGACCGGGGCCTGGATCTCGATCCCTGGGCCAGCGGCGAGGAGGAGCTGCTGACACCGGGCGACCGGCAGCTGCTGGGAGCAGGGCGTAGGGCAGGCGATGCGGTGGCCGTCCTGGAGGAGGAGGCCCTGGCCCATTGCCAAGCACTGCTGGCCAACGCAGGTGTCACGGCCCCCGGCTGGCCATCAGGCCGATCCGGACCCGAGCGCCGGGTGGGTGCCTGCACGGCCCGGGTGCTGCGTCACATCCGGGAGGTGCTGGTGCCGCGGCTGCTGGCCTGCGGGCCGGCGGAGAAGGAGGCCTTTCTGGCCGGACTGGAGGGACGGCGGATCGCCGCCGGGCCCGCCGGCGCGCCCACGCGCGGACGTCCCGACCTGCTGCCGACGGGGCGGAATTTCTATTCGGTGGATCTGCGCGGCCTGCCCACGGAAGCCGCCTGGGATCTGGGCCGGCGCAGCGCCGAACTGCTGCTGGAGCTGCATCTGCAGGAGCAGGGGGAGCACCTGCGCACCCTGGCGTTGTCCGTGTGGGGCACGAGCACGATGCGCAACGGCGGCGAGGACATCGCCCAGGCCCTGGCCCTGCTGGGGGTGCGGCCGGTGTGGGACGGGCCCAGCCAGCGGCTGGTGGACCTGGAGGCGATCCCTCTGTCGCTCCTGGGACGGCCGCGGGTGGACGTCACCCTGCGCATCTCCGGCCTGTTCCGCGACGCCTTCCCCCAGCTGGTGGGCTGGATGAACCGGGCCACGGCGCTGGTGGCTGCCCTGGTGGAGACGGAGGCCGACAACCCCCTGGCAGCGGCTGCCCGTCGCGACGGCCACTGGGCCCGTGTGTACGGCTCGGCACCCGGTGCCTATGGCGCGGGTCTGCAGGGGTTGATCGACAGCGGCCAGTGGGAGCGGCGCGAGGACCTGGGGGAGGCGTTCCTGAACTGGAGCAGCTGGCGCTACGGCGAGGCCGTGGGCAACAGCGACGGCATACCCGGGGCGATCGAGGCCAGCGCCGACCGGGCGGGTCTGGAGCAGCGGCTGAGGGCGGTGCAGGTGGTGCTCCACAACCAGGACAACCGCGAGCACGACCTGCTCGACTCCGACGACTACTACCAGTTCCAGGGCGGCCTGAGCGCCGCCGCGGAGATGCTGCAGGGGAAGGCTCCAGCCCTCTGGTTCGGCGACCACTCACGCCATGCCCGACCGCGGCTGCACCGGCTGGAGAAGGAGTTCGACAAGGTGCTGCGCAGCCGCCTGCTCAATCCGCGCTGGATCGAGGCCATGCAGGGTCACGGCTACAAGGGCGGCTTCGAGATGGCCGCCAGCCTCGACTACCTGTTCGCCTACGACGCCGGCACCGGCCGGGTGCCGGACTGGGGCTACGGCGCCGTGTGCGAGAGCTGGCTGGAGGACGAGGGCGTGCGCGACTTCCTGGAGCGCAGCAACCCCTGGGCCCTGCGCGACATGGCCGAACGGCTGTTGGAAGCCCACCACCGGGGGCTCTGGAAGGGTGCAGCTGCACACCAGCTGGAGCGCCTGCGCCAGCTGGTGCTCGACACCGAGAAGCTGATCGAGGAGGCCTGAAAACAGGACCTCGCCATCGGCTTCAGCTGTTGATGTCCTTCACCATGTCGCGGAAGGCGTCGATGGCACCCGGCTTGGTGGCGGCGGGGGACGACGGGGTGGTGGGTGACGCCTGGGTGGACTGCTTCCGGGCGGCGGGCGCGCCGGGGGCGTTGACAGGGGCCACGGCCGCACCCTTCTGGCGCTGCTGCAGCTCGGCAGGAGACATCTGCTGGGCGAAGGTCTTCTTCACCGGCTTGGGCACGCCACCGGTGAGGCTGACGCTGCCGCCGGCGGTCTCGGTGCCGGGAAGCCCCTCGGTCATCTTCTCGACCCGGGCCTCCATCGAGCCGACCTCGGCCACCATCTCCTTCTGACCGGGGTTGCTGGCGCTGCCGGGGAAGGTGTGGCGGATGGTGTTGGAGCGCCGCATGAAGTTCACGTCGCCCAGGCTGGTGGCCTCATCGGGGGCGAGATAGACGGTTTCTGTGGCTTTTTTGGGCTTGGGCTTGGCATCAGGCGTCCCGGACTGGGCGCTGCCTTTGCCGGAACCGAAGGAGAACAGGCGATCAAACAGACCCATCGCTGGTGCCGGGAGTGTGTCAGCAAACCCTAGCGGCCGCGGAGCTCCAGACCATGGGTATCGGTACCGGAACTCCACAGCAGCCCTCGGCGCTGCAGATCACGGGCGATCGCCTCGCACACCACGGGCGTGGGCTGCCAGGTGGGCTGCATGCCGTAGTCGTACCAGGCCTCGGCCCCGTCGAATCCCAGTTCGGCTGCCGCGGCGATCAGCCGCTGGAACGGCAGCCGGTACCGTGCCGGATGGGCCAGCAGGGCCAGGCCGTTGGCCTGCCGGATCGCCTCCAGCACCGCCTCGGCCCTCAGGGCGGGGCCCACCACGCTGCAGCCCTGCAGGTAGGGGTGCAGGGAGGGGTGGTCGGCGTCGAAGCCGAGCGCCAGCACATGCACCAGACAGCCCTCCAGCAGGCAGCTGATCTCCACGCCTCGCCAGAGGGTGGGCACCGCCTCACCGCGGTCGGCCGCCACCGCGAACCACTCCGCCACGCCGGCGTGGGCCGCGATGGCGTGGTGATCGGTCACCGCCAGGTGCTGCAGTCCCAGGGCGATGGCCTGCCGCGCCAGCTGCTCCGGGCGCAGACTTCCGTCGCTGCAGGTGGTGTGGCAGTGGAAATTGACCCGGCCTGGGCAGCACTCCGGTGTGATCGAGGCCAGCACCGTGGCCAGGGGGTGGCGCTGCAGGCGGCGCAGGGATGCCGGCACGGCCGGCTGGGGCAGCCACGCGGCGTCAGCCACCGGCCGCCTCCGCCGCCAGCCGTTCGGAGCGCAGGCGCCGCCAGCGGGAATAGAACTGAATCGAGGCGGCCATGAAGACGACCAAGGCCACGATGAACCAGGTGGCGGCACCGGTGGGGAACTGGTTCTTGAACACCACCAGCATCACCACCAGCACCAGCAGCAGGGTGGGCAGTTCATTGAGGGCGCGCAGCTGGCGGCCGCTCCAGCTGCAGGTACCGCGCTGCAGCTGGCCCATCAGCCGGTAGCAGAACCAGTGGTAAAGCAGCAGTGCCGCCACGAAGGCGAGCTTGGCGTGCATCCAGCCCTGCTTCAGCCAGGCTGGATTGGCGCTCAGCAGGCCGGCGGCGCAGACCACCGCCACCACCATCCCGGGGGTGGTGATGATGTTGGCCAGGCGGCGCTCCATCAGCCCGTACTGCTCCTCGAAGGCCTGCCGCAGGGGCGGATCGAGCTCAGCGGCCTCGCGGTGATAGATGAACAGCCGCACCAGGTAGAAGAGGCCGGCGAACCACACCACCACGCCGACGATGTGCAGGGTCTTGAACCAGAGGTAGGCCTCTGGTGCCCAGGAGATCGCGGGCCAGGTGAGGGCGAGGGGCATGGTCTGACCGAGGAGCGGGGGGAGGGCATGGGAATGCCCTGCTGCGCCAGGCCGGCTCAGGCTAGGGGTCCGTCCCGTCCGTCAGGGCCGGGGACGGCATCGAGCCGATCGGCGTCGAGCAGATCCAGCCACTGCGGCAGCACCTCCGCACTGCCGTACCAGCGATCGGCGAACCAGCCGCCATGGCCCACCCCTTCCAGCACGCGCTGCTGGGAGCCCTCCAGCAGCGCCGCGGCCAGGGGCACCAGGCCGTCGCCGCGGCTGTCCGGGTCGTCGCAGATGGCCCTGTAGGAACGCCGCACCAGCCCGCGGGCGCGGGGCCGCAGGGCCTGTGGCGCGATCGCCCCGGCCACCGACACATAGCGGACGGCGGGGGCGTGAAAGGCTCCGGGGTAGCGCGCATCCACCAGACGGCGCAGAGCCGTGCCGCGGATGGCACGGTGGGGGCTGCCCAGGCTCAGCAGGGTGGCCACGCGATCGCGGGCGGCGTACACCCGGCCCGCGAACGGTTCATCGCCCAGCAGCAGCCGCAGCATCACACCGCCGGAGCTGTGGCCCACCAGGTTCACCCGGCCGTCGGCGGACGCGCTGGCCAGGTTCTCCAGGAGCGCCTGGGTGCGGTCCAGCAGACGACGCCAGCCCAGGGTCCAGCTGGTGAGCAGCCAGTCGCCGCGGCTCACCGGCACCACCTCCACCGGCTGGCCGGTGCGCGCGGCGATGGCGGCGGCCATGGGCGCGTAGGCCTCGGGCGTGATCAGAAATCCCCCCAGGATCAGGGTGGGGGGCACCGGGTGGGGCTTCGCGACGCTCATTCCCGGTACACCGCGAAGGCCGCCAGCACGCCGCCCAGAAAACCGCTGAGATGGCCGATCCAGCTCACCCCCGCCGGGGAGAACAGGGGAATCAGGCTCGGAAGCACGGCGCCGTAGCTCAGCAGGCAGAACACCGAGAGCAGCAGCGACAGCGGCCGCTTCTCCAGCCAGCCGATCAGGAGCAGGTAGCCGAGCAGGCCATAGACCACGCCGGAGAGGCCATGGCTGCCCACGGGCCAGAGCAGCCACACCGGAATGGCGCAGACGTACACGCCGATCCACACCGCCAGGTAGTCGCGCCGGCCCCGCAGCAGCACCAGCCAGGAGAGGGGCAGGAAGAGGGCCGAATTGGCCATCAGGTGCCCGAAGCCGCTGTGGCTGAAGGGGGCGGTGAGCACTCCGAGAACGGAGCCGCCCGGCAGCATCGGCAGATTCCAGCGGCCGGCGAACAACAGCTGGTCGATGAACTCCTGGACCCAGGCGATCAGCAGGATCAGCACCGGTGCCAGGGCCTTGACGCCCAGCCGGGCCAGGCTGCGGTCCAGCCGCTGGGCCAGGGATTCGCTCACGCCGTGGAGCCCGCTCAGCGCCGACCCTATCGCTGGTCAGGGTCTCGCTGAGCGGGGGCTCGGGGCTGGCCCGCGGATCAGACCACCGGCGCGTGCAGCACCTCCATCACCTCCAGCACCGGGTTGGTGTCGGCCTCAGGCAGTTCCAGGGTGGAGGCCAGGGTGCTGAGAATGTTATGTTCGTCGGCCTGCAGCGGGCCATCGGAGCGCATGATCTCGGCGGCCACCGCGTAGGCGGAGCGGCGCCGGCCGGGGTCCAGGGAGCGGGCGGCGTCGAGCATCAGATGCTGGGCGCCGCGCTCCCGCAGGCCTTCGAGCAGGGTGTTGATCAGCAGCGCCACCTTCGCCTCGCCCATCTGCCGGTAGGGGGCGCGGTAGTCGATGGCATGCCGCAGGGCGCGGGTGCCGGCGGGGGTGAGGGTGCCGTCCCAGGAGACGGCGGCCAGGGCCACCGCCAGAAACGCCTCCTCGGTGGGCATGGACTCGGCTGGCATCGAGGGTGCCGGTTGCGGCCTGGCGGGCATGGAAAGGGCCATGGCTCAGAGGGGGTTGCGATGGAGGGGTGGAGTTCCAGTTCACGGACCGCTGTGGTCGCCGGTCGGTGCCGATGCACACCGATTTCGGCAGTTGAGTGCAACTACTCAGTCCAGCAGGTTGATGCGGTGGAGCACGTCCTCCAGGGCATCGGCGGCCATCACGGCGGCATAGCGCTGGGGATGCTCGGTGTCGATGCAGCTGGCCAGGGGGTTCAGCACCGTCGAGGGCCTGGGGTGGCAGAACTGCACCACGCTCAGACGACCGGCGCTCCAGTCCGCCGGAGCCACCACCCGATGCCAGCCGGTGGGAATGCGGCCATTGCTCAGCCACTCCAGCATCAGGCCGCTGTTGAGGATCACCTGACCGACCGGGGCCACCGCATCCACCCAGCGGTCGCCCACCCGCACCTGCAGCCCCGGAGCGCTGGCCCGGGGCAGGGCCGTGATCAGGTTGATGTCGCCGTGGGCCGCCGCCCAGAGGTGGCCGGCGGCAGGAGCCTGGCCCATCGGTGGATAGTGCACCGCCCGCGTCAGGGTGGGGGCCTCGGCCACCACCGCATCGAAGAACTCCGGATGCACACCCAGGCCGGTGGCGATCACCCGCAGAAAGCGCCGCTGCAGGTCGGCGATGGCGCGGTGGAAGCGCCCCAGGGTTGCCGTGATGCCTGGCACCAGGGGTTCGGGGAGCACCTGCTCCGGGTAGAGCAGGGGGAAGCGCCGGCGCAGGGGATGCCGCTCCGGCAGCGGCTCCGACCAGTTCAGCATCTCCTTCCAGTCGGCCTGGCGCTCCCCGGCCGCGGTCTCCACCAGCAGGCCGGTGTAGCCGGTCTGACCGCAGGAACCGGCCGGGGTGAAGGCCGCCTTGCGCTCCGCCGGCAGGGCGAAGAACCGCTCCAGCAGGTCGTAGGCCTCATCGAGCAGATCGGCCGGCAGATCGCTGCTGGTGAGCACGAAGCCGGTGGCCAGGCTGCGCATCACGCCGTCCACCGCCGCCCGCTGCTGGGCCGTCGTGCCCCGCTCGAAGGCGAGCAGGTCGACGTCCAGGATCCCCTGCTGCATCGCAGACATCACCATGAGGCCCCAGGTTGCCGCTCCCCTCGTCTTCCGGCTGCGGCGGCACCGGTGTGCCGAAGCTCCTGCTGCAGCCAGGAGCGCCAGGCGGAGGGCAGGCCATGGTGCTCGGCGCCGCGCAGGATGCGACCGGCGTAGGACGGGCTGGCCCTCAACCCGCTGGCCACCACTCCGGGATGGGGCACGTAGGCCAGCACCCGCAGCCGCTCGCCGCCGCACACCACCTCTACGCTGCGGTGTTCGTACTGGGCGATCGGCACCCCTTCCATCAGGTCGAGGCTGGCCCTGTCGCGGTGGCTGAGGTGATGCACCAGTCCCCAGCAGGCGGATCCGGTCTCGGGGGTGATGCCCGCATGTCCGAGGCGGGGATCATGCAGGGAGCGCTTGTTGATCGCCCAGCGCCAGGCGTCGAGCCGCCCCACCAGGCCGAACCCGTCCCAGCCGGCGCAGCGGTGCCGGAGCTGGTGGGGATCGAGGTTGGAGCCGTAGCTGAACACCGGCGTGGCCCCCCAGTCGTCGAAGGGCACCCGCCGGCAGCCGCGCACCTGATGGGGTTGACCCAGGTAGATGCAGGCGAGCCGGTCGTCGGCGGTGGGCAGCAGGCGGCGGTCGTAGAGCTCCGGGTAGTCCTCGAGCACATCCAGGCGGGCCAGGGCTGACGCCTCCAGCCGGTAGAGCTCGGCGTGGATGCGGGCCAGGGGGTCCCGGCTGGGCACGGCCATGGGGTACTCGCCCAGGTTGTAGAGCTCCAGGCCGGGAACCCGGATGCGGCCCTCGAAGCGAGCCCCGCGCAGCCAGTGGTGGTTGCACTCCCCTCGTTTGAGGGTGCCGTAGACGGCAACGCGCACCCAGCCACTCATGGAGCCAGGCGCAGGCGGCCCTGGAGGGGCTCCAGCCACACCAGCACCGCCAGCCAGTGGATCAGCACCGGGGACCAGAGGGATCCGGTGACCACGTAGGCAACGGCACAGGCGATGCCCAGCAGGGTGCACTGCACGAGGAACCGGGGGTCGTCGAACAGCCTCCGCCCCGGGCGATACCAGAGCCGCCCAGCCAGGGGGTGATAGAGCACGAACAGCCCCACGCTGAGGGCCATCCAGGCCAGCAGGGGCAGCCCGTGCTCGCCCTCCAGGGGGTGAGGGAGCAGGCCGACGCGGAAGATCAGCTCCTCCACCAGGGTGGGCATGACCAGCAGCCCGGCGGCGTGGGGGAGCAACACCGTCAGGGGGCGCCACCGCCAGGGTCCGGCCAGGAAGCCGCTGCGGAAGCCATGGCCGAGGGCCAGCACCGCGTAGACCCCCAGCACCAGTGCCGTGGTCCCCACGGCCGCGGGCACCAGGGGCGGGAACAGGCTGTCCAGCAGGCGCTGGAGCAGGGTGCCGAGAACCGGCAGCTGGCCCAGCACGGTCGTGGGGGCAAGAGGCTCCAGACGAGGATCGGCGCCGGGGATCTGGTTGGTGCGCAGCACCCACACCGGCAGGCCGGCGCGCAGGAACTCCCGGGCCATGGCGTCATGGGCGCGGCGGGGCAGCATCGAGCGCCAGCTGAGCAGCACATCCAGCCAGCGCTGGCTGGCCATGAACGGACTGGCGTCGCCGTCGCCGGTGCTGAGCCGTCCCGTGCCGGCGCTGAAGGTCACCTCGGCGTTGCGTCGCCAGTCGCCACGCACCCTTCCGAAGGGGGTGAGCAGACGGTCGAGGGCATCGCCCAGCTGGGTCAGCCGCCGCCGATCGTCTGCGGGCCAGTCGGCGAAGCCGGCTTCCCGGCGGAGCTGCGCCAGGGCGATCCAGAGCGCCTGGCTGGAATCCTGCACACAGGAGGTGGCCGGCGTCACCAGGGCGACGCCGTGCCCATCGCCGCTGCGGTAGCGGGCCGAGAGGATCTCGCTCTGGAGGGCGATGGCATCGAGGGCCGGCCCCGGGAGCGGCACCACCAGATCGGAGAAGGGCCGCGTGCCCAGCCAACCCCGCTGCAGGTTTCCGGCATAGGCGCTCCAGTCCTGGGTGCCGGCGACGATGCCGTTGGGGTTGTTGGCGTAGATCTGGTGGTAGCGGACGGCGAGCCGTGGGTCGCCGCTGAAGGGGTCGCGAACCACCTCAGCCTCGCCGAAAGCGAAGTGTCCGGTCACGGTCCAGCCGGGGGTGGGCTCACCCTCGGCACCGCCGATGCCTCCGAACAGGTGGATCATCAGGGCCCGGTCACCCTCGGCCCACCCATCGCCGCGCCGCTCCTCGAGGAGCCGCCGATCGGGCACCAGCAGGGTGCTGTGCACACGGCCGCGCTCCAGCTGCCCGCGGCTCCAGTTCCTGCGGGTGATGTGCTCCAGAGTGGCGGCGACGCCATCCAGGCGCTCCTGGGGTGTCAGCTGCAGCAGGCTGCGGGGCTCGATCGCCTGCACCGTGAAGACGCCATCACGCGCCGGAGAACCGTGGATGAACCAGCCGTCCGCGTTCAGGGGTGACGCGGCCAGCCCGCGTGGATCGAGCATGCGCCGCCCGAAGCGGTCGGGGGGAAGCAGGGGAACGCGGATGGTCTCCTCGACACCGTCGAAGGCGCCGCTGGCCGGGTTCAGGTGGCGCACGCGCACCAGATCGGGATCCGCCTGCGCCTGAGCGCCGGCCTTGGGGGGCAGCACGGTCACCAGAGCGCTCCAGCGGCCGGTGGTCTGCACCGGTGGGCGGGAGATGCGCAGCGCATCCCCGGCCAGGGTCACCCCCTCCAGCCGCACCGTGACGTCGTCAACGGCTCTGGCCCCGGCCAGGGACTGCAGCGGACCGACGCGGCGGCGCCCGTCCAGCCGGGTGGGCACTACGTTGGCGGCGGCGGCGGCGCGGCGGGCGCTCTCGCCCAGGGTGACGTCGGTGGTGACGGTGCGCACGAGCCGGCGCAGTTCAGGTCGCTCGGCCCAGGTCAGCCGCAGACGGCGTCCGATCAGCTGCCGCTGCCCGGCAGGGGCCTGCTCGAGTTCGATCCACACCCAGTCCTCGGGGCTGTCGGATCCATCGGGGCTGCCGGGAGCGTCACCTCCACCCTCAGCCGCACCCTCGTCCACGTCCGGCAGGATCAGACGGCCGATCCACTCGGCGCTGGGGCGGTAGAGATCGGCACGGGGTTCGAGCGTGAGGGGGTAGGTCTCCGAACGGTTCCAGGGCGAACGTCTGGCGAGGACATCGCTGCTCTCGGGCAGGGGCTGCGTCGGGGTGCCCTGGGCCGCGCCCAGAGGACGGGCGGTCAGGAGCGGCAGCACCAGAAGGGCCAGCAGCAGGGCTGCCAGCAGTACGGGGAGCAGCCGGGGCTGACGAACCCGCAGCCGCAGGCCGGGGGGAGAGGGAATCAAGGCCGGGTCCGGCGCGTGGCCAGGACCTTAATGTCCCTCACCGCTCGGTCCAACGGTGACGCGCGAACCGCGCTCGCCGGCCACAACCTGGATGCCGCCTCGGATGCGTTCGCGCAGGACGGCCACGTGGCTGATCAGCCCGATCATGCGACCCCCCTCCCGCAGGCGGTCGAGCTCATCCATTGCCAGCTGCAGGTTGTCGGGATCGAGGCTGCCGAATCCCTCGTCGATGAACAGGGCATCGAGGCCCACCCCACCACTGTGGGCCTGCACCGTGTCGGCCACGCCCAGGGCGAGGGCGAGGGAGGCCTGGAAGGTCTCGCCGCCCGAGAGGCTCGCCACCTCCCGTTCCTCGCCCGTATAGGCATCCAGCACCCGCAGTCCCAGACCCGCCTTGCTGCCCTTGCGCTGGTCGCTGTCATCGCTGAGCTTCAGCTGGTAGCGGCCGCTGGTCATCAGCGCCAGACGCTGGTTGGCGTGGCCGCAGATCTCCTCCAGGTAGGCCGAGAGCACCCAGCGCTGCAGAGAGATGTGGGGATGGCTGCGGCCGAGGCAGCGTCCGGCCACGGCGGCCAGCCGGTCGGCGCGGCCCTGGGCCTGCGCCAGGGCCGTCACTTCTGCACCG
>JBATEO010000167.1:0-14253 GCA_049664045.1 Prochlorococcaceae cyanobacterium | reverse complement strand
GTCCCAGGCCGCGGGCGGCGGCGGCCAGGGCGGCGGGCGTCTGGGCCGTGCCGCCGCGGGCGCCCGCCATCGTGGTGATGTGCTCCTCCATCAGGGTTCCGCCCAGATCGTTGCAGCCCCAGCGCAGGGCCTCCGTGGCGCCGGCGAGGGTGAGCTTCACCCAGCTGGGCTGATGGGCCGGGATCCAGCCGCCCAGCACCAGCCGGGCCTGGGCGGTGAGGCACAGCATGGCCTCGAGATCGGGCTGATCGCGGCCCACGCGGGAGCGCAGCGGCGCCGGAGCCGCCTGGCCCACGAAGGGCAGCAGCACGAACTCGCTGAAGCCCGGCACCGGACGCTCCCGGGCCGCGCCCTGGAGGGCCACCAGGGTGAGGAGATGGGCCGCCAGGTCGGCAGGGGACTCGATGTGCCCGGCCATCAGGGTGCTGGTGGAGGGCAGGCCGAAGCGGTGAATCTGAAGCACCGCCGCAACCCACTCCGGGGCCGTGAGCTTCTCGGGACAGAGCACGCGCCGCACCCGCTCGGAGAGCACCTCCGCGGCGGTGCCGGGCACCGACCCCAGACCGGCGGCCCCCAGGCGCTCGAGCACGGCATCCAGGGTGATGCCGTCGCGCTCGGCGAAGAACACCAGCTCCTGGGGGGAAAAGGCATGGAGATGGACTCCCGGCGCGGCCTCGTGGAGGGCCCGCAGCAGCCGCTCGGCGAAGGCGAGGTGGCTGCCATCCACATGGGCGGCGGGGTTGAGGCCGCCCTGCAGGCAGAGCTCGGTGGCGCCGGCCCGGGCTGCCTGGCGGGCCCGCTCCTGCAGCTCCTCCAGCTCCAGCCAGTAGGCCCCGGCGTCGCCGGGATCACGGCGAAAGGCGCAGAAGGAGCAATGCTGAACGCAGTGGTTGGAGACGTTGAGGTTGCGGTTGACCACGTAGGTCACCGTGTCGCCCATCAGCCGGCGGCGCATGGCGTCGGCATGGCTGCGCAGCAGCTCCAGGTCCTCGTCCCGCCAGGGGCGGCGCAGCAGTTCCAGCACCAGCCCGGGCGGGGGCGGCGCCGCAGGGGCGGCTGCCGGGTCGAAGGCGGTGGCGTGGAAGGCTGTGGCCTGGAAGGCGGTGGCGTGGAGCAGGTCGACGGCCGGAAGCTGCCGAAACGGCGCGGTCGTGGCGGGGTCCGGCGGAAGCACCAGCAGGCTCTCGGCCTGGCGCAGGGCCCAGGGGGCCAGCGCCGCTGCCACCGGGGGGGCGATCACGGTCGACGGCCGAACGCGGTGGGGGAGCGGCCGCTGGATTGACCGCTGGAGCGGCTGGTGGACCCGCTGCCCGAGCGGGCGGCGGAACGGCCGGACGCCTTGGTGGCTTTCTCGTCGGCCTTGCGCCGGCGCCGGTCTCGCCACTCCACCGCGGAGAGATAGATCACGCCCAGGCTCACGAACACCAGAAGCGCACCGGCGGTGGCCGCCAGAAGCCCGGACGCGGTGAGGCCCTCACCGCTGATGGGGAGCTCGGTCACAGGAGGGGCAGGCCCGCGGTGGTCAGAAGTTGACGCTGCCGTCGCCGTGGCGGCCCCACACCACCATGGCGATCGAGAAGCTGAACAGAGCGGCAAGAGAGGCCCAGCCCAGGGTGATCAGCATGGAGGCAGGTGGTGGCGGCAGGAGCACTGTACCTAGGCTCAATCCATCACGGACGAGGGCTTTCCATGCATCGGCCCAGCAGCGACACCGCCACCAAAGCCACTGCCCCTGGCACCGCCACTGCCCCTGGCACCGTGGCCGCGACCGCCGCACCCGCCGCCGTGGCGGAACGGCAGCGCACCCGCCAGACCTACCCCAACTTCAAGGTGGTGGTGCTCGACGACGACGTGAACACCTTCCAGCACGTGGTGGACTGTCTGGTGCGGTTCATCCCCGGCATGGGCCCGGATCGGGCCTGGGAGCTGGCGCACCGCATCGATGGCGAAGGATCGGCGGTGGTGTGGTGCGGTCCCCAGGAGCAGGCGGAGCTCCATCACCAGCAACTGGGGGCCGAGGGACTCACCATGGCGCCCCTGGAGCCGGCCTGATGGGGCGTGTGGTGGTGACCCACAGCACCTACCTGGAGGGGCTGATTCCGCTGCTGCAGCAGCTGGCGGCCCAGCCGGGAGTGGCCACCGTGACGCCCGCGGTGATCAGCCGGGTGCGGGGCAGGGCCGCCGGCCTCAGGCTGCGCGTGTCGACACCCATCATCGGCGGCCACAAGCTGGTGGCCCGCCGGGGCGGCAGCGCCCAGGAGGTGTTCGTGATCACGGAGTGGAACCGGGACCAGCTTCAGCGGGAGCTGGACCGGCTGGTGGCGGCAGCACGATGAGGCGCGCATAGGCGCCGCCCTCGCGGAACCAGGGCTCCTCGATCAGCTCCAGGCTCACCTGCACCCGTTCCGCCGGCAGTTGCCAGCGCTCGCGCACATAGGCGGCATAGTCCTCCGCGTTGGTCTGGGGTGCCTGCCAGTGCACCACCGCCAGCTCGTTCAGGCGGGTGATCGCCTCCTCGCCCTCGGCGGGCAGGCAGGTGGTGTCGCGCAGCACGAAGGTGCGGAAGCGCTGTGAGGGGGACGCGTCGAGATCGTCGGGCGGCCCCTCGAGGGGGTACTTGTCGAAGTAGAGCTGGCGGGCTCGGGGGAACAGGTGGGCCGGGGCCTTGCCGAGCAGCGCCTCCAGCGCCTCGCGCAGGGGATCGGGGAGCGGCTGCGGCTCGAGGGCTGTGGCGAAAGGGTTGTCTGAAGGCACCAGGCGTCGTCCGCGGGCGGCGGGGAAGGGGGTGGACCGCCGTGCCGTTCTGCCCCAGTGTTCGACCTGGTGGAACCAGAAGGGGGTCAAGTGACGGGGCGCCGTTTCCGGCTGCAAGGCCGGCCTACGTTGCTTTCCGCTGCAGACCCCCACGTCGAAGAAGGAGTCAGATCAGAAAACTGTAGAAGGCAGTCACCAACACGGCAGTCCGACTGAATTCTAAGGGGGTGGGAGGGGCCAGATGGAGCGAACCGCCTCGAGCCGCTGCCGGGCCTGGGCCTGCACCTCTGCTGGGTGCTGGCCATCCAGCAACAGGGTGACGTGGCCGAGCTTGCGGCCAGGGCTGGAGCCCCGCTTGCCGTACCAGTGCACGGTGGCGCCGGGCAGGGCCGCGAGGGCGTGGCGTTCGGCCCGGTAGGCGTCGTCGCCGCCGGCCTCGCTGTGCTCGAAGCCCAGCAGGTTCACCATCAGCGCCCCGGGCACCCTGAGCTCCACCGGCCCCATGGGCAGACCGGCCACGATCCGCACCTGCTGGGCGAACTGGCTGGTGCGGGCCGCCTCGATGGTGACGTGGCCGGAATTGTGGGTGCGGGGGGCGATCTCGTTCACCTGCAGCCCGGCGGGACCGTAGAAGAACTCGATCGAGAGCACGCCCACGTAGTCGAGGGCGGAGAGCAGGGAGACGGCGATGTTGCGGGCGAAGGCCTCCACCGCATGGGGCACATGGGCCGGGGCCAGCACCCAGTCGCACACCCGCCGGTGCTGCCGGGTCTGCACGAGGGGGTAGCAGAGCACCTGGCCGTCGCGGTCGCGGCAGGCGAGCTGGGAGAGCTCCTGCTCGAAGGCCACCACGGCCTCCACGATCCACTCCTGCGGATCCACCCGGGCCAGGAGGGTGTCGAGGTCGGTGCGATCGCGCAGCAGGGCCGTGCCCTTGCCGTCATACCCACCGGTGGCGGCCTTGGCCATGAGCGGAAAGCACCAGCCCGGACGCAGCTCCAGCGGGCCCTCCGCGCTGGACTGGTGGATGGCCTGGGTGGCGGTGGCGTTGTCGGTGGTGGCAGGGGTGGCCGTGCCGTGATCAGTGGGGTGGTCGTCGCGGCGCCGGTGCGGGTGGGGGGAGTGCTCAGACACCAGCAGCTCGCTGAGGGGCAGCCAGGGAGGGGTGGGGAGGTTGAGATGGCGCAGCAGCTCCCGCTGGCCGCGTTTGGACACCAGGGGTTCCAGGGCGGTGAGGCTGGGCAGGAAGGTGACCCCCCGCTGCGCCAGGGGCGCCAGGCCCGCCAGGTCGACCCACTCGTTCTCGAAGGTGATGGCGCTGCAGCGCTCGGCGAGCCGCCGGGTGCCCTCCGCGTCGCGCACGCCGGCGGAGATCACGGCGCTGGCCAGGCGTGCGGCGGGGTCGTCGGACCCGGGGGTCTGCACCAGCAGGGGCACCTTCAGCTCCCGCGCCGCGGCGGCCAGCATCCAGGCCAGCTGGCCGCCGCCCACCACCCCGATCGGGGGCAGGGCTGCGGTGGTCGCGGCTGGGGCGGCGGGCTGGGGCATGGCCCGAGGCTAGTGGCCTGCAGGGGCCTCGCCCGGATGCCGTGGCTCAGGTGAGGCCGCGGTCACCGGCGAAGGCGTAGCGCACCAGGCTGAGCAGGAGCACGGCCATGAACAGGGCCAGGCCCACGGTGCAGGCGTAGCTGATCTCCAGCTCAGTGAAGGCCTGGTCGTACACGTAGTAGACGATGGTGCGGGTCGCGTCGGCTGGGCCGCCCTGGGTCATCAGGAACACCTCCTCAAACACCTTGGTGGCGGCGATGGCGGAGATCACCCCCACCAGGGTGAGGTAGGGCCGCAGCAGGGGCAGGGTGATGTCGAGGTGCTTGCGCCAGCCCTCGCTGCCGTCGAGGGCGGCGGCCTCGTAGAGATCCGGGGAGATCCCCTGCAGACCGGCCAGGAAGATCACCATGTAGTAGCCCAGACCCTTCCAGAGGGTGACGAGCATCACCGACGGCAAGGCCAGCAGCGGCGAGGTGAGGAAGCCGATGGGGCTGAAGCGGTCGCCGAGCAGAGCGACCAGCCAGCCGTTGATCAGGCCGTTCTCGGCGTAGAGCCAGCGGAAGGCGATGGCCGCCACCACGATCGACACCAGCACGGGGGTGTAGAAGGCGCCGCGGAACCAGTGGATGCCGGGCAGCGAGCGGTTCACCAGCACCGCCAGGGCCAGGGCCCCGAGCACGATCGGTGGCACCACCCCCACCAGATAGAGAAAGGTGGTGACGCTCACCCGGGCGAACATCGGGTCGGCCAGCAGGCGGCGGACGTTCGCGAGGCCCACGAACCGGAGCGGTTCGCTCACATCCAGGCCGGCCTGGGTGAAGCTCATCACCAGGGCCATCGCCGCCGGAATCAGCACCGAGAGGCCGATCAGCACCAGGGCCGGAGCGAGGAAGCCCCAGGCGCTGGCGGTGCGGGGCGAGGAAGCGGACATCGCGGTACGCCGGATGGGGGCATTGTGGGAGATCCCCGCCGGCCCGCCGCCCCGTGAACGATCCGCTCGAGGTGCTGCGGCGGGTGTGGGGCTACCCGGCCTTCCGCGGCCCCCAGGAGGAGATCGTGCGCCACGTGATCGGCGGCGGCTCGGGGCTGGTGCTGATGCCCACCGGCGGCGGCAAGTCGCTCTGCTATCAGGTGCCGGCCCTGTGCCGGCCGGGTCTGGCGGTGGTGGTGTCGCCCCTGATCGCCCTGATGCAGGACCAGGTGGAGGCCCTGCGCCAGCTGGGTGTGGCCGCCGCCGCCCTGCATTCCGGCCTGGAGCGGGAGGAGGCTGCGGGCGTGTGGCGCCAGCTGCAGGGCGGAACGCTGGATCTGCTCTACGTGTCGCCGGAGCGGCTGCTGGGCGGTGATCTGCTCGGCCAGCTGGCGGCGCTGCCGGGCCCGCAGCCGCTTGCCCTGTTCGCCATCGACGAGGCCCACTGCGTGTCGCAGTGGGGGCACGACTTCCGGCCCGAGTACATCCAGCTGGCGGTGCTGGCCGAGCGCTTCCCGGCTGTGCCGCGGCTGGCGCTCACGGCCACGGCCGATCCACGCACCCGCGCCGAGATCATCGAGCGGCTGCGGCTGGAGCGGGGGGAGGTGTTCCTGGCCAGCTTCGACCGGCCCAACATCCGCTACCTGCTGCGCGCCAAGGAGCAGCCCAGCCGCCAGCTGCTGGCCTTTCTGGCCGGGCACCGGGGTGAGGCGGGGATCGTGTACGCCCGCTCGCGCAGCCGGGTGGATCAGCTGGCCCGGGAGCTGCAGGCGGCCGGCTTCGACGCGGTGGCGTATCACGCGGGCCTGAGCGGCGAGCAACGCAGCACCGCCCTGCAGCGCTTCCGCAACGAAGCCGCCGTGGTGGTGGTGGCCACGATCGCCTTCGGCATGGGCATCGACAAGCCGGACGTGCGCTTCGTGGCGCACGTGGACCTGCCCAAGAGCCTGGAGGCCTACTACCAGGAAACCGGTCGGGCGGGGCGCGACGGTCTGCCGGCGGTGGCCTGGATGGTGCACGGACCGGGGGACATCCCCCAGCTGCGCCGCTTCATCGACGGCTCGGAGGCCAGCGAGGAGCAGAAGCGCATCGAGCACGGCAAGCTCGAGGCCCTGATCGCCTTCAGCGAGGCGGCCGGCTGCCGGCGCCAGGTGCTGCTGCGCCACTTCGGTGAAGCGCTGGCCGAGCCGTGCGGCAACTGCGACGGCTGCCTGGAGCCGAAGGCCACGGCGGACGTGACGGTGCCGGCCCAGAAGCTGCTCTCGGCGGTGGTGCGCACGGGCCAGCGCTTCGGCGCCGCCCACGTGGTGGATGTGCTGCTGGGGGGCGGCGGCGAGCGGATTCGCCAGCTGGGGCACAACCAGCTGAGCGTGCACGGCATCGGGCGGGAGCTCGACCGGGAGCAGTGGCGCACGCTGGTGCGCCAGCTCAGCGGGCTGGGCTACCTGCAGCCGGTGCCGGACGGCAAGGGGGGTCTGCAGCTGGGACCGTCGGAGCTGGTGCGTCCGCTGCTGCGCGGGGAAACGGGCCTGGAGCTGCCGCTGCCGCCACCGCGGCAGGAACGCCGGCGGCGCGGCGAGTCCGCCGCCGGCGGAGGAGCGGGTCTCACCGAGCCGGCGGATGGGGATGAGCAGCTGCTGCAGGCGCTCAAGACCTGGCGGCGGCAACAGGCCCAGCAGCAAGGGGTGCCGCCCTATGTGGTGTTCCACGACCGCACCCTGCTGGAGCTGGCGGCCAGCAAGCCACGGGACCTCGAGGGCCTGAGCCAGGTGGGCGGCATCGGGGCCGCCAAGCTGGAGCGGTATGGGGAAGCCGTGCTGGCGGTGCTGGAGTCTCGCCAGGACGGACCGCAGGACCAGGCGTGATCCAGCGGGTGGACATCAGGGCGGTCAGCCCCGGTGGAGCAGGGCACCGAGGCCCAGCTGCTGGAGGATGCCCTGCCCGGAGAGGGCTTCCACAACCAGGCCGATGGCGAAGCCGAGCATGGCGAGGCGGCCGTTGAGCAGCTCGGCGCGGGAGTGGAACCCCCAGCCGCTGTGGCTTTCGGGACTGGCCCTGTACATGCGGGGTTCGATCGGACGGGGATCGAGCAGCTGGGGCTCTTGCGAGTCCCACATGGCACCCTCCGATTCGGCGAAGTGCTGGGCATGACCCCTGGATGGGGCCTTGGTTGGTGCGGTCATGGTGTGAAATCCTATGGATGCAAAACGTGCGGATCGAAGACCATTGCACCCGAGGCTTTGGCTGCAGCCAGGGCTTTGGTATGCCCTGATCCGGGATGATCTGATCCGTGATGATCTGATCTGGGATGATCTGATCTGGGATGATCTGATCTGGGATGATCTGAATGTTCTCTCCTCGAATTCACCCTAAGCGGAAATAACTCCGCAAACAGATTTCAGGGACTCAGTTGTGGTGAAGGGCGGATGGCCGCACAGCCTGAATCAGTCCGGCAGGGATGATGACGGTGGCTCAGGGTGGAACCCGAACCCCAGATCGACGTGTGTGGCGATCAACACCGTGCCAAAAAAAGCCGTGAAGAACTCAGCTCTCGGGCCTGAGAAAACGCCGCGAGAGACGCACCGCCAGCACCACCGCGGCGATGCCGTAGGAGGCGAAGGTGACGGCCTGGCCAGCGCTGCCGGCGTCGTAGGCGCCGCGCTCCAGGAGCACGACGTCGGCCAGGGAAGCCGCCGTGCCCCAGAGGAGCACCCACACGCTCACGTAGGTGATGCCTCGAAGGGTCTGATTCATGGGCCGGCTGCGATGGACCGACCCTAGGCGCCACGCTGTGAGGAGCGAACCGCCCCCGTCATGCTGCCCAACCCCTTCTGTCCCTTAACCGGGACGCAGATCCTGGCCCTGCGGGCCACGGTGCTGCTGCTGCTCACGCTGCTGATCAAGGCGAGGGTGCGGATCGCGGCCTTCTCCACCCTCGGGATCGTGCTGCTCGCCCTGCAGACCCTGCTGTTCCTGGCCGTGAGCGGCACGGTGGCGATCGCCGGCGCTGCCGCCCTGCTGTACACCGGCCAGCAGCGGCGCCGCGGCGTGGCCTGACCCCCTGAACGGCGCCCTGGTCGGCGCTCAGCCCAGGTACCAGCGCAGCAGGGCCAGCACCTGGCCGGCGGGCCCGTGGCCGGTGAGCCACTCGCCGATCAGGGCGGCGGCGAAGCCGAGCATGGCCACGCGGCCGTTGAGGCGCTCCACTCCGGCGAGGGCCTGGGTGTTCCAGGGCCGGCGGGTGGTGAGCCCCTCGCCGAACCGCTCGTGGGGTTCGTAGACGTACCGGGGGGTGGTCATGGCTGCGCGTTCAGACGCGACGAGCCTATGGGTCACCGGCGGCCGGCGTGGCTTCAGGGGTTCAGCGACTGGATCCGCTCCGTTCCTTTCATCGTAAAACGGCTGATGGTGCTGGCGTTGAGGTCCAGCTTCATCAGCTCCACCGAGCGGATCTGGCTGTTGTCGTAGGTGCGGAAGAGAAAGCGCCTGCGGGCCAGGTCATTGGCGCAGGGGCAGGTGGTGTAGTCAGCAAGGATGTTGCCTTTCTCATCCTTGTGCGTTTCCCGGGCCGCACCCTTGGGGATGTCGAAGTTGTTGAGCACGTGGAACGCGGCGAGCACGGCGTCATCGCCCGGCAGGCCCAGCATGCCGGCGCCCATGCCGAAGGGTTGCAGCTTCACGCCGCCGATCGTGACGGGAGCGGGGTTGGTGAGGGTGAAGTTCACGTCGTTGCGCAGGTTCGTCATGTACCAGTCGAAGGACGGCGAATTGGCCATGACTCCCAGCGGGTTGTCATGCACGTGCAGCTTGCCGCCGATGTAGTCGATCACGATGCTCTTGCCGCTGGCATCGTTGACGATGTAGTGAACGGGCGGGGTGAATCCCCAGGCCGGAAAGACCACGTCCGCCACCACCACGTTGCCGATGTTGCGCCGCACCTCCTCCACACTGGCGAAGCTCTCCAGCAACCAGGAGCCGAGCTCCCAGGGGGCGAGGGTGCGGCCGGCGCTGGCGGGGCTGAACGCCTGGTAGCCGGCGGTGGTGGGGAACTAGAAGGTGCCCCTGCCGCGGTGTCAGGGCCCCTGCCAGAGAAAGGTGTTGAAGAGTCGTCCGCCCAGCCGGCTCTGCTCGCCGAGGGTGTTCTGGGTGGAGAGGCTCACCACGGCGCCGAGGCGGTCGGCCACCTTGAGGCAGTGCTGGAACTGCTGGCCGGTGTAGCACTGCACGTCGAGCTGGTTGCAGCCGGCCCTGGGCACCAGGCCGACCTGGAACGGCTGGATGCTGCAGAAGATCGGTTTGGTGTACAGCTGCCGCAGCAGATAGAAATCCGCCAGGGTGTAGTTGGCGAAGAAGTGATCGTCCACCTGGATGCCGTCGCCGTGGCGGGCCTCATGCACCAGCTCTTCGATGCGCAAGCCGCGGTACTGGGGAGACTGCACCCACACCACGGGCAGGAGACCCTGGCTGCGGGCCGCCTCCGCCGCCTCCTGTTGCATCGCGTCCGACACCTTGCGGACGTCGAGGAACACCACCCGGTAGTTGCTGGCACGGATCTGGGCCATCACCCCGTTCAGCGACTGCCTGTTGGCGTAGTACCAGATCTGGGGCTGCGACAGCCAGGTGCCGTTGGGGGCCGCCTGCACCGCCGCCGCGCCTAGGGCCAGGGCGGCCGCCAGTGCGCGGCCTCCTGCGAGGCCCAGAGCTTTCATCCAGCGCGGATGCATCGAACCGAACCTCGGAAACAGCGGAACGGGCTCGCCATGCCCGAGCCCCTGTGGTGGATTGAAGGTGCCTCTCAGTGTGAATCTCCCTGGCTCGACCCGGCGCCACGCAGGGGCCCCTGGTGCCATTGTCGGCGATACCTGCGTCTGCCCACGCTGGGGCACGGCAAACAGGAGACCCGTTGATCGGCGCTGATCAGCCGATTGGGACCCTGCAGAAGGGCTGCTGACGAAACCGCCTGTAGACATCGAAGTCGCTATCGAGCGTGAGGATCTCCGCGACATCCAGCCGCGCCGAGATTGCGACCAACGTGAGATCGGCGAAATCCGCGGGCAGGTCTGCATCGCGCGCGTTGAGCTCGGCGACGCGGGCGTAATCCTCCGGGAGCAGGTTGATCACCTCGATGCCACCGAGACTCACCGCGGTCAGGAGGTGGTTCTGAGCGGCCAGCACCCGGGAATCACCTGGATCGCCCAGCAGCCACAGCACCTCGGCGATGCAGATCGGTGAGCTGATGAGCTGAGCGGCGTTCTGATCAAAGAACGCCACCACCGCTTGATGGAGGGGCTCCTGCTGCTGGTAGTAGCTCAGCAGGATTCCAGAATCGATCAGGATCCGACGCGTCAACGCCGCGCCGTCCGGCGGGCCTGGAGATGCTGGTGAAGCAGCCGGCGCCGCTGCTGACGCTCCGCGCTGTCAGGCGGCAGGGTGTCGAGAAAGGCCTCGGGATGACCTCCCAGCTGCTGGGTGATCGAGGGGCGGGGCTGCCGTTGCTGCCAGCGCTCCCGGATGAGCTGACGGATCAGGGAGCTTTTGTCCTGACCGGTTTCGTCCAGCAGGTCACGGAGGCAATGCTCGGTGTGGGAATCCAGCCTGACGGTGAGCGGCATGACCCGGAGGGCTCAACCCTGTACGACGACTGAGCCAACTGTAATACGAGTCATGGGATTGTCGGCAGCACGGGCGGCGTGCCAGTGATGCCGACCGACTCGCCAGGATGATGACCTCAGCGTCGGGGCCCTGCCCAGGCGGCCCAGAACCCAAGCGACCCGTGCCGACAGCAGTTCCGACCACAGCGCTTACTACCACGTTCGCTGAGTTCGCTCAACGGGCCGACTATTCGCTGATGGATTCCCTGCAGGCGGATCCTCAGGCGAGCGGCGATGGCCACGATCACCGGCCGCGCCAGGTGTTCTCCGGGCACTACGTGCCGGTGACGCCCACGCCCCTGCCAGCGCCGGAGCTTGTGGCGCACAGCAGCACCCTGTTCCACGAGCTGGGCCTGAGCGATGCGCTGGCCCACGACGAGCCGTTCCGCCGTCTGTTTTCCGGCGACATCAGCGTGGCCCGGGAGCCGATGCGACCGGTGGGCTGGGCCACCGGCTATGCCCTCTCGATCTACGGCACCGAATACAGCCAGCAGTGCCCGTTCGGCACCGGCAACGGCTATGGCGACGGCCGGGCCATTTCCGTGTTCGAAGGGGTGTTCAACGGCCAGCGCTGGGAGATGCAACTCAAAGGCGGTGGCCCCACGCCCTACTGCCGGGGCGCCGATGGCCGGGCCGTGCTGCGCTCCAGCGTGCGCGAGTTTCTGGCGCAGGAGTTCATGCACGCCCTGGGGGTTCCCACCTCACGGTCTCTGACGCTCTATGTGTCCAGGTCTGAAACCGTGCGCCGGCCCTGGTACTCGCCGAACTCGAGGTCGTTCGATCCCGACATCCTGGTGGAAAACCCGGCGGCGATCACCACCCGCGTGGCGCCATCGTTTCTGCGGGTGGGCCAGCTGGAGCTGTTCGCCCGCCGCGCTCGCAGCGATGCGCATCCGGGGGCGCTGAATGAGCTGCGGATGATCGTGGCGCACTTGATCGAGCGGAACTACCGGGCGGAGATCGATCCGGGGCTGGAGTTCAACGATCAGGTGGTGGAACTGGCGGGCTTGTTTCGCACGCGGCTCACCGCACTGGTGGCCAACTGGCTGCGCGTGGGCTACTGCCAGGGCAATTTCAACAGCGACAACTGCGCAGCGGGTGGCTACACGCTCGACTACGGCCCCTTCGGATTCTGCGAACTGTTCGATCCCCGCTTTCAGCCCTGGACCGGCGGCGGCGAGCATTTCTGCTTCTTCAACCAACCGGTGGCGGCCGAAGCCAACTACCAGATGTTCTGGGCCGCCATCCGGCCGGTGCTCGAGGGCAACACGCAGGCGCTGGCGCGGCTGGATCAGATCCGGGAGGGCTTCGCCGAGGCGATGCAGCAGGAGATCGAGGCCATGTGGGCCCGGAAGCTCGGCCTGAGCCGCTACGACGCCGAACTGGTGAACGAGCTGCTGCAACTGATGGTGGCCTCAAACGCGGACTACACGATCCTGTTCCGCAGGCTGTCTGGCATTCCAGACCAACTCTCCACCTTGAAGGAGAGCTTCTACCTGCCGAGCTCAGCGGAGCTCGATGCGCAGTGGTCGCACTGGCTGCAACGCTGGGGGGAGCGCATCACCGAAGGCGGCGACACCCACGCGACATCCGCAGCGATGAAGCGCATCAACCCCAAATATACCTGGCGCGAGTGGCTGATCGCACCGGCTTATCAACAGGCTGAGCAAGGTGACTACACCCTGCTGAAGGATCTTCAGGAGGTGTTCAGCCATCCCTACGACGAGCAATCGGCGGAGGTGGAGGCGACGTATGATCGCCTGAAGCCCCGGGAGTTCTTCAACGCCGGCGGCGTATCCCACTACAGCTGTTCGTCCTGAGGATCGCGAGCACGGGAAGCGCGAGGAACGGCAGTCCCAGTGCGATCAGCACGACGGGAAGAATGAACGACCGGCTGTATGCGGTGTGACCGCGCACCGTTGCGTCGACGGTGCTGCCGACATCGGACTCCCCGTTGCCCCCGGTGAACCCACCGATCACGAGCCATCCGCCGATCTCCCACTGGGCGATGCAGTTCGTGTGAAACGTCGAGGCTCCACGGATGATCGCCCCTGATGTGTTGCACTCGAGCACCCTTGACGTGACCCCCTTTCCTGGTCCAATTCTTCTGAGAGCTGGTTGGTGAGGGAGGAAGCGGTGGTGGCGGTCTGGCTCTCCCAGTGGATCAGCGAGGAGACCAGGTCGCGGTAGCGGGTGGAGGGGGAGACGAGGGCTTCGCTTTTGCGCAGGGTGATGAACAGCAGGTCGGTGGCGCTGGGCTGGTGCCAGAGCACGCCTTCGCGGTGGATCCAGGAGCGTCCGCGGTGAGGACGCCGAAAGCGGCTTCGATCTCGGCGCGGCTGTAGCGGCCGTGCACGCGCAGGTTCAGGTTCCGCGATGAAAGTCGTCAGAGGACATCGATAAACGCTTCTGCGTCCACTCCTGCCTGGCGAAGCACGCTTCCAAGTGTCCCCACAGCCAGATCGCGGCGATGGAGTGGCACCACGCAGGTGACGCTGGCTTCGCCACTCTCAGGTTTGCTTGACGGTCTTCGCAGCACCACATGGCTGCCCTTCTGACGCACCACTTGAAAGCCCAGACGCTGCAAGGCGGCGATGATGGCGGACGCCGGCAGCCGTGGCAACTTAGGCAACGTTGACCTCGAAGGTGGTCAGCAGACGTGGCGCCAGTGCCGGTTGAGGACATTCCTCCAGGTAGAGCTCGGTGGCTTCGCGCAGGTTGGCCAGGGCTTCCTCGATGGTGTCGCCCTGGCTCACGGTGCCGACCTCTGGGCACTCCGCCACGTAGACCTCGTCTTCCCGGTACAGGATCGCTGTGAGGCGCTGGGGGGTGGCGGTCGTCATGGTCGCCGGGGTGGTATGGCCTCCAGTCTGGCGGGTCTCAAACCGCCAACCCATCACCGGCATCCACATCGCCGGCATCTCCCGCTCCAGCCGCCAGCGGATCGCCATGGGTCGCTCGCCCTCATGACTCTCGTAGCGCGCAAACCCCAGGCACACAAATGGCTCCGTGACCGTGCCCTGCCGGCGCTGTTCCTGCACGTAGCCGAAGGCTTCCGCGAAGCGGTACAGCAGCACCCGCGACCCCCGCGCCTCATGGTGGATGGTGCGCTGCCCGGTGGCGGAGGACGCGGTGGTGGTGCTCTGGCTTTCCCACTGGAACAGGCTGGGGCCGTGGGCCAGGTCGCGGTAGCGGGTGGTGAGGGTGACGTGGACCCCGGAAACTGAACCAGTCCTTATGAGAGCTTCCCTACCGGCCAGACTTGGCCAGGAGAAGCCCCATGAAACGCAAGCGCCACACCCCCGAGCAGATCATCCGCAAGCTGCGCAC
>JBATEO010000166.1:0-8185 GCA_049664045.1 Prochlorococcaceae cyanobacterium | reverse complement strand
GGGCAAGATCCCGGTGGAGATGATCGAGGTGCAGAGCGGCTCCTATCTGGGGGAGGACGACATCGTGCGCTTCGAGGACCGCTACGGCCGCAGCGACCAACCCCAGCGCTCGCCGCAGGCTGCGGTGGGCTCGTAGGTGCTTGCTGAAGTGAATGACTTGCTACAGCGGCTTGAGTGGGTTGTCGTAGCTGTTGGGTCGATTCGTGTCATCCCGGTTGCCGCCTCTCCCGTGAAGGCCTTTCGGAGACAGGGAAAGACGGCGGGCTCCACCGAGCGCCGACTGACCGATCGATTGGCACGAATCCAGCGAGCCCCTGCTCCTCCGTTGGCTCGCACATGTCAGGGCCAGCATCCACCCTGTTCGCACTCAGCGCAGACATTCCAATACGTCGAGCCCCACCAGTCGCCCGAGAAATGCTTGCACTTGCTGCCTATCCAGGTGGCAGCAGGTTGCAGGGATCTGTAAAGCCTCTGGATCTTGGAGAAATTGCCGATACAGTAGTTCGGCATCTTCCAGGCTCGCATCATCCGGCAGGGCGACCCCAAGCATGTTGCCCAGCAGCAGCGCATGAATTTTGACTTCATCAAGTGCCTGGGTGAGGATCTGTTTCGTAGCTGTCTTGCTGGTGCTCAGCCGAGCTAGTAGCTCTGCACAGGTATGAATGGGGTCCGCATCAGGGTGGCGCTGCTGCAGCAGGCGCAACACCGCTTCACGATCGGTGGCATTCATCAGCAGCGCCAGAAGGAAGCGCAAGTCAGGATCCTGGAGGTTCTTGCGGCAGTTGCTGAGAGTTTCAAGTTTGCGCTGCACCCGCAGGCTTTTGTCCAGAGCGTCCACCAGATCCCCATGTAGCCTCCTGGCCGCTTCCAGCACCTGCTGGAGATCAGCCTCATGGTTTGCTGGATAGCTGTTGGTCAGTAGTAGATAGGCCAGTCGGGGATAATCCAGCCGCCCCACGGAATCCATCCAGAGCGGCAACATTGTCGCGGGATCCACCTGCCGGGCAACGTTCAGCAGGCGAGACGTCATGATCAATAGGTCATCCCTTTCGTAATAAAAGGGATTGAGGGCAATGCACGGCCTGAAAAATGTATATTGGGGCATATGCCGATCATGGCCGTGGCTGCGCACCACCAATGTCATTGACGGTTGTTCCAGATGGTAGAGGCTGTGGATCAGCCCTCCATCACCTGCCAGTATCGGCCGCACCGCACCTAGAGGCAAAAACTCGGTGTATTCGGGCATCACTTCTCCCAAAAGGAAATCAGCGCTCAACCTGCGTTGCTGCTCAAACCTGAAGCGGGTATGAAGGCTGGAGCCCTGCAAGACCTTAAAGGCTCCAGCAAATGAATGTTGATGCACGGCTGTAGAGGCGTGCGACCAAACCAGAATCTCGATATAAAATTCCCGATGGCGATAAAGCGTGACTGGCAGGTTGCTGAAGCGCAGGTCTGTCTGCTGGCGCACCCGAGTTTGCGCGAAGAACGCGGCGATGCTGCGTGGATCGAACTCAGTCTCTGCATCGAAGTCCGCAAGCAGGTCGGCCGCCAAGGCGGGTAGTGCTGCATCGTCGTAATTACAGCGATGATAGGCAGCTTCCAGCTGATCGCCCAGGCACTGAATACGATCCGTCAGCCCGTTGAAGTCGTCCATGACTTGATCTTCATGCGCATGTCAACATTACGGCCAGCTCGGGGATGCCGAACAGTCCACCCCAATCACGGGACAGTGGTCTTTTGATCACAGACCAAGACTGAGCTGATGGGTGGCATGCAGCTGGGCCACCGCCAAGAAGCTCACCAAGCGTGAGGCGGTCTTGGCCGAGATGGATCAGGTGGTGCCATGGCAGGCCCTGATGACATTGATCGAGCCCTACTATCCCAAGACCGGCAGCAAAGGTGGCCGGCCGCCCTACACATTGGCCACGTAGCCCTTGGCTTCCGGCTGCGGCGCTTCACTCCGGCACCACCCTCCTGCGCTAACCCACTCATCCGTCAGCCGCCCCGCCGATCGAGCAGGGTGAACGGCTCGAAGCTGGCGCTGATGCCGAACTCCTCGGCGAATTCCAGTACCCGGCACCAGGCGCGGTTGTCGCGCAGGATGCCGCGCAGCATCACCGGCGCGTTGCCGCTCTGCAGGGTCATGTCGAACAGGGGCCAGCCGACACTGGGCTGCACCTGGTCTTCGCGGAAGGTGGGCACCACATCGAGGCTGCCGATGAGGATGCGGCGGCGGCTGGCCTCCCAGGCATAGGGGATCTCGTAGAGGGCCAGCAGGTCGGCGGCCAGGGCCCATGAGCTGCCGTTGGCGTCGAGCTCCACCGCCAGGGTTTCGCCGCGGGCACTGATGCTGGTGGCGCGGCGGAAGTCGAGGCGGGCGGAGGTGGCCTCGCTTCCCACGGGCGTGTCTGGCTCCGCCAGAAACACACGGATTCGCGCCCGCAGCTCGTCGCCGCCGGTGGGAGGGCTGCTTTTGCTGAGCTGCAGGAAATCCCAGCGCTCGCCGGTGCCGCCCCAGATCACCGGGCCGTAGTTGTCGTGCAGCCAGCGGCCGTCGCGGTTGGAGGCCGCTTCGGCGTGGGTCATCACCCGCTCCATGGTGATATCGGCCTCGCGCCAGCCCCAGCTGCGGGCGATCGTGGCCGCCTCGCGGCACATGGCGTCGAGCTGGGCCTCAGTGGGCGGGATGCTCCAGGGGTCGGGGCGGCCGCCCATGCAGGCGCAGGAGAGGGCCACGGCGTTGCTGTTGCGGCGCCAGGTGTGGGCGGGGAGGTCGATGCTGTAGGCGTGCAGGCGGTGCAGCGTGCCGTCGCCGCCGATGATCGTGTGATACAGCCCGGAGCGCACCCAGGAGTAGGGGGTGGCCGCCCAGTGCAGGTAGATCGTGGCCGGCATCACGGGCGGCAGGAGAGTGGCGGCGCGACGGGTGCGGCGCGCTGGCCGGACCGTAGCGATCAGCGAAGCCGGATGCAGCGGAATTACCAACTAGGCTGAAAAGTAATTCAAACCAGTTCGTTCAACTGAATGGTCATGAGAAGCACGATCACGTCCCGAGGGCAGACCGTGATCCCAGCCGCGATCCGCGAGCGCTTTTCGCTCGGTCCCTCCCAGCGCCTGGAGTGGCTCGTGGAGGGTGACGGCTCGATTCGCGTGATCCCTGTTGCCGCCTCTCCAGTCAAGGCCTTTCGGGGCCAGGGGAAAACGGGGGGCACAACCCAGCGCCTGCTGGCCGATCGCCTGGCTGAGGCTGCTCTGGAGGCTTGATGACTCGGTTCTGCCTCGATACGTCGGCCCTGCTCACCCTGCGCGATGACGAGCCCGGTGCCGATCGGGTTGAGCAGGTCCTTGAGAGCCCTGGGCGTTGCACCGCGTGTTTCATCACGCGGATGGAGGTGCTCTACCGCGTCTGGAAAGACGAGGGTGAACGGGCCGGCCGACTGGCCTACGAGCAGCTCCAGGCGCTTCCGATCGACTGGCTGGAACCCAGCGAGCCCCTGCTGGTGGGTGCGGCGCAGATCAAGGCCACCCATGCCCTGTCCCTGGCGGATGCCTGGATCGCAGCGGTGGCGCTCCACTCCGGCACCACCCTCCTGCACAAGGACCGGGAGTTTCAGGCCATCGACGGTCTCGCCCAGGAGTGGTTGGCCTGAACATCAAGGTCCGCCTGATCCCCACCCCGCCGCTATCGTGATAGCAAGGGTCTGCAGCGCTGAGAACCTCTGGGTCGGTGTCTCAACCCTCCTGTCCCACTCCCTCGCACCCTGGACCCCGCCGCTGTCTCTGAACCATGGCCCAGCTGCTGGTGCGCAACCTGGATCTGGCGGTGAAGGATGCGCTGCGGCGCAGGGCCCAGCGCCATGGTCGCAGCATGGAGGAGGAGGTGCGGGTGATCCTGCGCCGGGCGGTGGAGAGCGACGACCTGCCGCCGGGGTCGATGGGTCTGGGCAGCCGCATCGCCGCCCTGTTCGCCGAGGTCGACCTGGAGCCGCCGCCCCCCCTGTGATCCTGCTCGACACCAATGTGATCGCGGCGCTGATGCGCAAGCGGCCGGATCCGGCCGTGGTGCGCTGGCTCGATCGCCAGCCCATGCGCACGGTGTGGCTGCCGATCGTGGTGGTGTATGAGTTGCGCTGTGCCGTGGCCATCCACCCCGATCCCGGCCGTCGCGGCCGGCTGGACGCCGCCCTGGATGCCCTGCTGGAACAGCTGATCCAGGAGCGCGTCGCGCCGCTGGATGGGGTGGCCGTGCAGCAGGCCGCCCTGCTGGCGGCGCAGCGCCAGGCGCTGGCCCGCCCGATGGAGCTGCGCGACACCCTGATCGCCGGCATCGCCCTGGCCCGTGGCGCCCTGCTGGCCACGGGCAACGCCCAGGCTTACAGCGGCACCGCCATCGGTCTGATCGATCCGTTTGCCTTCTGACGCTGTGCGCGTGTGCTGAAACCGGCACGGGTGCTGTGTCCATTGCAGCCAGTGCATCCCGCAACCACTGCTTAAATCAGCCCGTCCAGAGACGCTCGAGCGCCGCTCGCGTCCGGACCACCTGACGCAGCCGTGGTGTGTCCTGCGTCCACCACCTGCCCCCCATTCCTTCGCGTTCGCGCATGCCCGCCTCACCAACCCGCAATCTGATCACCGGGGGCGCAGGTTTCCTCGGCTCCCACCTGGCGGACCGGCTGATGGAGGCCGGCGAGGAGGTGATCTGCCTCGACAACTACTTCACCGGCCGAAAGGCCAACATCGCCCAGTGGATCGGTCACCCGCGCTTCGAGCTGATCCGCCATGACGTCACCGAGCCGATCCGGCTGGAGGTGGACCGCATCTGGCATCTGGCCTGTCCGGCCTCGCCGGTGCACTACCAGTTCAACCCGATCAAGACGGCCAAGACGAGCTTCTTCGGCACTTACAACATGCTCGGCCTGGCCCGGCGGGTGGGGGCACGGCTGTTGCTGGCCAGCACCAGCGAGGTGTATGGCGATCCGGAGGTGCATCCCCAGCCGGAGAGCTACCGCGGCTGCGTGAACACCATCGGTCTGCGCAGCTGCTACGACGAGGGCAAGCGCATCGCCGAGACGCTCTGCTTCGACTACCGGCGCATGCACGGCACGGAGATCCGGGTGATGCGCATCTTCAACACCTACGGTCCGCGCATGCTCCCCGACGACGGCCGGGTGGTGAGCAACTTCATCGTGCAGGCCCTGCGCGGTGAGCCGCTCACCCTGTATGGCGACGGCAGCCAGACGCGGTCGTTCTGCTATGTGGACGATCTGATCGAAGGGATGATCCGGCTGATGAACGGGGCGCACACCGGCCCGATCAACATCGGCAATCCGGGCGAGTTCACGATCCGCCAGCTGGCCGAACGGGTGCGGGATCGGATCAATCCGGAGCTGGAGCTGATCTGCAAACCGCTGCCCGCGGATGATCCGCTGCAGCGCCAGCCGGTGATCGACCTGGCCCGCGCCGAGCTCGGCTGGGAGCCGAAGGTGAGCCTGGAGGAGGGACTGGGCCCCACGATCGCCTGGTTCCGCGAAGCGATCGACAGCGTTCAGCCAGGCCTCCGACCGGCGATAGCGTGATAGCACCCGGTGTTGGGGCGAATCCCAGCCCACCGCCAAGGCCCACCGTCAAGTCACTCAGCCAAGGCTTTCCTGAGCCTCACCACCCCCACAATCCCCATTGCCCATGACCAACTCCGTTCAATCCATCTGCTGCATCGGCGCGGGCTACGTGGGCGGGCCGACGATGGCGGTGATCGCCGACCGCTGCCCCGGTGTGCAGGTGACGGTGGTGGACCTCAATGCCGAGCGGATCGCCGCCTGGAACGATCCGGATCTGAGCCAGCTGCCGGTGTATGAGCCGGGGCTGGATGCGGTGGTGGGCCGCTGCCGGGGCCGGAACCTGCATTTCACCACGGAGGTGGAGGCGGCGATCGCCGCGGCGGACATGGTGTTCCTCTCGGTGAACACGCCCACCAAGCAGAAGGGCCTGGGAGCCGGCCAGGCCAGTGATCTCAAGTGGGTGGAGGCCAGCGCCCGCACCGTGGCGAAGGCAGCCCGGGGCCACACGATCGTGGTGGAGAAGAGCACGTTGCCGGTGCGCACCGCCGAGGCGGTGAAGGCGATCCTGGCGGCGGCACCGGCAGGTGCCCCCACAGGCAATGGCGATCGCAGCTTCGCGGTGCTCTCCAACCCGGAGTTTCTGGCGGAGGGCACGGCGATCGAGGATCTGGAGGCGCCCGACCGGGTGCTGATCGGTGGTGAGGACCCGGCGGCGATCGCGGCGCTGGCGGGGATCTACGGCCAGTGGGTGCCGGAAGACCGGATCCTCACCACGAATCTGTGGAGCAGCGAGCTGAGCAAGCTCACCGCCAACGCTTTCCTGGCCCAGCGGATCAGCTCGATCAACGGGATTGCCGCCTTCTGTGAGGCCACCGGCGCGGATGTGCGCGAGGTGGCCAGAGCGATCGGGGCCGACAGCCGCATCGGGCAGAAGTTCCTCAATGCCGGCCCGGGCTTCGGGGGGAGCTGCTTCCAGAAGGACATCCTGAATCTGGTGTACCTCTGCCGGCACTTCGGGCTGGAGGAAGTGGCGGCCTACTGGGAGCAGGTGGTGACGCTGAACACCTGGCAGCAGCGGCGCATCGCCCGGCTGGTGGTGACGAAGCTGTTCGGCACGGTGACGGGGAAACGAATTGGTGTGCTGGGCTTCGCCTTCAAGGCAGACACCAATGACACGCGTGAATCCCCGGCGATCCGGATCTGCCGCGATCTGCTGGAGGAGGGGGCGGTGCTGCAGATCCTCGACCCGAAGGTGAGCGAGCGGCAGATCGCCCTCGATCTGGGCCAGCCGCCAGCCGGGGAGGGCCAGGACGGGGGTGAGGGGAGCTGGCGGCTGGTGCCGGATGCCACCCAGGCGGCGGCCGGCGCCGATGCGCTGGTGCTGCTCACCGAATGGCAGCAGTTCGCGGCGCTGGACTGGGCGTCGCTGGCGGCGGTGATGCGTCAGCCGGCCTGGCTGTTCGACGCGCGTGCGAAGGCCGACGCGGCGGCGGCACGGGCGGCGGGTCTGAATGTGTGGCGCGTGGGGGAGGGCTGATGGTTGTTCTTAAACAACTCCGAGGATGCAACCAGGTTCTGTGAACACGCCGCGGCCGCGTACCTCCACGCCTTATCTCCATCAGCACGTGGCTGCCAAGGTGCGCAAACTGGCGCCGCACCCAGAGGCCCGCATTCTTGATCTCGGCTGCGGTAGCGGTGCCCTGCTGGAGCTGCTGGCGGGGATGGGCTACCGGCATCTCACGGGCGTAGATATCAGCCCACCTCCGTCGTCTGCAGGAGTCACCTATCAGCAGGCGGATCTCGATCACTTCACGCTCAGCTCTGCCAAGCAATCGTTCGATCTGGCCTTGGCGATTGAGGTGATCGAGCACATTGAGAATCCGGGCCTGTTTCTCGCGGAGCTGGCAAGGCTGCTGAAGCCCGGCGGCCTTGCCCTGTTCACCACACCCAACCTGCATTCCGCCCAAGCCAAGCTGCTATTTGCGCTGACTGATCGCCTCAAACAGTTCGATGCCAAGGGTGATCCCACCCACATCATGCCGATTGTGCAGTTTCCGTTCACGCGTTTGCTGAACCGTCATGGCTTTGAATTGCTGGAGAGCTGGGGATTCCCGGAAGACGGCAGTTCACCTACGTCTCGCCAGGTGATCCGGCTATTGTCCAGGTTACTGTCGCCGCTTCTGCGGTCTCGCATTGCCCATGGGGACAATCTCTGCCTTCTGATCCAGCGCACCAATGCCACCTATCTAGCCGGCGCCGACGCCAAGGCTGCCCTCCTCACGGCTCATTACCAATGACACCAAACAAAACCGCCCTGATCACCGGCATCACGGGCCAGGACGGCAGCTACCTGGCGGAGTTGCTGCTGGAGAAGGGGTATGAGGTGCACGGCATCAAGCGACGTGCCAGCAGCTTCAACACCACACGCGTGGATCACCTGTATCAGGATCCGCACGAGCGGGGGCCCCGTGGGGAACTGCCCCAGTTCCAGCTGCACTACGGGGACCTGACGGACAGCACCAACCTGATCCGGATCGTGCAGGATGTGCAGCCCGATGAGATCTACAACCTCGGCGCCCAGAGCCACGTGGCGGTGAGCTTCGAGGCACCGGAATACACGGCCAACA
>JBATEO010000165.1:0-1581 GCA_049664045.1 Prochlorococcaceae cyanobacterium | reverse complement strand
GATCACAGCGCCAGTCGAGATCCAGGCTGGAGGTGCCGGCCGGGATGTGGCGGGGCTGCGCCGCCTGGCTGCCCACGCCCTGGCCGGCCAGCCGCAGCTGGATGGCGTTGCGGGCGTGGCGGCTGCGCGCCAGCAGCGGGTAGACGAGGGCTTCGCCGGCGAAGCCCGGCTCGCTCCTGCCGCAGCGCAGCTCCAGTCCCTGCAGGTTGAAGTGGGTGAGGTGCAGGGCCAGCAGCTGCAGCGTCAGCATCAGGAAGCTGAGCAGCAGCGGACCGTTGCGCTGGGTCTGGATGCCCACCACCTGCAGCAGCAGCGCTCCCCCCAGCCAGAGCACGCCGAGGGCCGTGGGCAGGATGTAGAGGTTGCGCAGGCGCAGCTGCAGCGCCTCGCCCCGCTGCACCCGCCCGAGGCGGCCCGGCCAGCCCAGCCCCCCGCTCCTGGCCTCAGCGGATGGCATCCACCGTCTCCAGCAGCGCGCGGCTCAGCTGGCCCCTCCCCGCCGGATCGAGGCGGTGCTCCACCACGGCGGCGAACACCGCCTGCACGTCGGCGGGGGTGACGAAGTCGCGGTCCTGCAGCAGGGACCAGGCCCGGGCCGCCGCCAGTAGACCCTGGGAGGCCCGCGGCGAGAGCGGCGCCCCGGGCCGGTCCGGGGCCCGGCTAGCGGCCACCAGATCGAGCACGTAGTCGATCAGGGCCGTGCTGCAGTGCTGCCGCCGGCAGCGGCGCCGCAGGCTGAGCAGGTCGGCCGGCTGCCCCGCAGCCACCATGGCCCCCAGATCCAGGGCCTGGCCGCTGAGCAGGGCGCGCTCGGCCTCGCGCCCGGGGAAGCCCAGGCTCAGGCGCATCAGGAAGCGGTCGAGCTGCGACTCGGGCAGCGGCGAGGTGCCCACCTGATCGAGGCTGTTCTGGGTGGCGATCACCATGAACGGGCTGGGCAGTTCGTGGCTGGTGCCGTCGACGCTCACCCGCCCCGCGGCCATCGCCTCCAGCAAGGCGCTCTGGGTGCGGGGGCTGGCCCGGTTGATCTCATCGGCCAGCAGCACCTGGCTGAACAGGGGCCCGGGCTGGAAGCGGAAGCTGCCGGTGGCGGGATCGAGCACGTTGATGCCCGTGAGGTCGGCCGGCAGCAGGTCGCTGGTGAAGCTCACCCGCTTGAAGGCCAGGCCGAAGCTGCGCGCCAGGGCTTCGGCGAGGGTGGTCTTGCCGGTGCCCGGCAGGTCTTCCAGCAGCAGGTGTCCACCGGCCAGCAGGCAGGCCAGGGCCAGCCGCACCGCATGCTCCTTGCCCAGCAGCACCCGGTCGATGCCGGCCACCAGATCGGTCCAGGCCGCCACGGTCCTCCGCCCGCACCTCTCGATTGTGGCGCCGCAGGCGGATGGTCCCCGGCATGCCGCGCTCACGGCTGGAGGAGCCGTAGCGTTCGCCGATGGACAGCGGTGCGGACGCCGAGCGCCATGGCGGCAACCTGGCGGCCGCCGCCCTGAGGCTGGGCCGCCCGCCCGGGGCCCTGCTCGATGCCAGTGCCTCGCTGGTGCCCTTCGGGCCCCCGGCGGCGGTGCGGCTGGCGCTGCTGCAGGC
>JBATEO010000164.1:0-40707 GCA_049664045.1 Prochlorococcaceae cyanobacterium | reverse complement strand
CCGTGGCCGCCTGCCATGCGGGCTGGCGCGGTGTGGCGGGCCGCATCCTCGCTGCAGCTGTGACGATGCTCGAGGCGGGCGGCAGCCGGCCCGCCGACCTGCTGGTGGCCCTGGGTCCGGCCGTGAGCGGCGCCCTCTATCAGGTGGAGCGCGCGGTGAGTGAGCAGGTGGCCGCCGGCCTGGATGTCGATGCCGCCGCCGGCCTCTCCGCCCTGCGAGAGGCCGGTGCCCTGCTCGATGACCCCCATCCGGGCCGCGACAGGCTCGACATCCGCGCCGCCGCCCGGCTTCAGTTGCGGGGCCTGGGGGTGCCGGACGCCCAGATCAGCGTCTGTCCCCTGTGCACGGTGTCCGAGCTAGACCTGTTCCATTCCTGGCGGCGCGATCAGGTGAAGGCGGTGCAGTGGAGCGGCATCGTCTCCCAGGCCTGAGCTGTCCCGGTCTGGTGCCTGCGGCCGCCCTCAGGTGCTTGTGGCTTCCCTGAGGTGCCTGCGGACCCCTCACCAGAGCTCGAGCTGGATGGCATCGGCATGGCTTTTCGCCCTTCTCCGGCTCCGCTGTGCCCGCTCCCCGGGAACGACTGCTGGAGATCGAGCCCCGCTGCGGCTGGGGCTGAACCAGCTGGCCAGATCGCGCAGGGCCTGTGGGTCGAGCTGATCCAGCGCCAAGACTGCTGGTGACAGCTCGGGGGATGGTGGGCTGGCCCAGTCCACCACGGAGCCGCTGATCCGCTCCGCCCCGAAGGGGGTGAGATCGGCGGGCAGCCGGCTGAAGCCATGGGGTTGCCAGTGCTGGCGCTGCCTTTCCAGGCGGGCGAGGCGCTTGCGCCTGGCGTCCTCGTAGTCGAGCAGGGCCCTCGGGTAGCCCGCCATGGGCGGCGGACTGCCCAGCTGGTCGTTGGTGAGGTCCGCCAGCTCCGGCAGCCAGCCGCGGATGAAGATCCCCTGCGGATCGCAGCGCTCCACGGCCACCTGGCCCGGGTGATAGATCCGGCTCCAGCCGCGTCCGCCGCCCGCTGCCGTCACGCCCGCCTGCATCGACCACTACCAGTGGGCGATGCAGCAGTCGCCATCGATCAGGTGGCGCATCTAGTGCAGCGCCCCGTAGCGCCAGTCGATGCCGCAGAGGTTGGTGAGGAAGCTGGCGTGGATGGCCCGGCTGCGGAAGTTCAGGTCCAGCCAGCCGCCGCCTGCCAGCAGGCAGCGGGCGGCCGCATCCACGATCGGAAATCCCGTGTGGCCGCTCTGCCAGGCGGAATACAGCTCCTCCTGCTCCGCCGAGAGTCGGGAAGCGTCGTCGTAGCACTCCCAAAGGGGCCTGATCTCAAGCTGGGGCAGGTAGCGGAAGCGCTGGGCCATGCCGGCGCCCCAGCGCAGGCGGCTCACCAGCTGCTGCCAGCTGTGCCGCTCGCCGGCGCTGCCCAGGCGCAGGGCGGCGATGGTGTGCAGCACCCGCCGGTGGCTGATCACGCCGAATTTCAGGTAGGGGCCCAGGCCTGTGCTGGCCCGGGCCGAGGGCAGGCTCAGCTGTCGGAAGTAGCGCTCGGCCGCGCCCCCGTCGCGGAAGCGTTGCAGCTGCTCCAGGGCAGCGCTGGTGCCGGCCGCGGGGATCGGCTTGCCGTCGGCCTCCAGCCCCAGCTCGGTCAGGCCGGGAAGGGCCGCCGCCGTCGCATCGGCCGGGCCCTGGGGCGGCGGGGTGGCGATGCAGCTCGGGGCCTGCAGGGGCTCAAGCGCCATCTCACCGTGCCAGAAGCGCCGCCAGTCGGTGTAGGCCAGCAGCTCCGGGCAGGCGCCCAGTGGTTCCAGCCAGCGCAGCGGGACGCCGGCCAGGGCCAGGGCCCGGCTGACGCGTGCGTCCCGCACCCGTCCCACCAGCCGCTCCGTGTCGACGTGGGCCACCACGCCCTGGGCGCCGAACTCCCTCACCAGCGCCAGAAGCACCGCGGCCGGCTCGCCGCGGCGCACCAGCAGCTGGGAGCCCCGCCGGCGCAGGTCCCGATCCAGCACCTTCAGGCTGGCCAGCAGGAAGGCCACCCGGGCCGCCCCCGTCTCCGGGTGGTGCAGCAGGTCGGCATCGAGGATGAACAGGGGCAGCACCGGACCCCGCCGGCAGGCATCCACCAGGGCGGGATGGTCGTCGAGGCGCAGGTCGCGCCGGAACCACAGCACCTCCATGGTTCCCGGCAGTCGCTCAGCCGGTCGCCGCGCGGACGTCTGCCAGGGCCCGGCTTGCCACCTCTCCGGCCAGCTGTTCCGCCACTTTGATGCCGTCGATCGCGGCGGAGAGGATGCCACCGGCGTAGCCGGCTCCCTCCCCGGCGGGGAACAGGCCTGGCGTGTTGAGCGACTCCAGGCTGTCGTCGTCGCGGGGCAGGCGGATCGGTGCGGAGGTGCGCGTCTCCACCCCCGTGAGCACCGCATCCGACCGGCAGAACCCCTCGAGACGGCGCTCGAAGTGGGGGAGGGCCTCGCGGATCGCCGCCACCACGAAGCTGGGCAGGCAGGCGCTCAGATCGGCGAACACCACCCCGGGCTGATAGGAGGGCACCACACCGGCGGCCCCGCCGACGCTGGGGCGTCCGGCGAGGAAGTCGTCCAGCCGCTGGGCCGGGGCCCTGAGGCTGCGGCCCCCGGCTTCGAAGGCCCGCCGCTCCCAGTGCCGCTGAAAAGCCACCCCGGCCAGGGGATCGCCTGTGCCCGTGGCGTAGGGCTCCAGATCCGCCAGCTCCACGTTCACCACCAGGCCGCTGTTGGCGTTGCGTTCGTTGCGGGAGTGCTGGCTCATGCCGTTGGTCACCACCCCGTCCGCTTCCGAGGCGGCCCCCACCACCAGTCCGCCGGGACACATGCAGAAGCTGTAAACACTGCGCCCGGCCAGACCCTCGCCGCTGCAGTGGTGCACCAGCTTGTACTCCGCGGCCCCGAGACGGGGATGGCCGGCCTGGGAGCCCCAGCGGGCGCGATCGATCAGGGGCTGGGGGTGCTCGATGCGCAGCCCCACCGCGAAGGGTTTCGGCTGCATGGTCACACCGGCCTGCTGCAGCCAGGTGAAGGTGTCGCGGGCGCTGTGCCCCACCGCCAGCACCACCGCGGCTGCAGGGATGCGCTGGCCGTCGGCGAGCAGCACGGCCCGCACCCGGCGGCTGGCCGGATCGAGCTCGAGGCCGCTGACGCGGCTCTCGAAGCGCACCTCGCCGCCGAGGCTCTCGATTCGGCGGCGCAGCCCGCGCACCACCGTGGCCAGCTTGAAGGTGCCGATGTGGGGACGGTGCAGGGTGAGGATCTCGGCGTTGGCGCCCGCCTCCACCAGTTCCTCCAGCACCCGGCGTACGTAGGTCCTCGGCTCGCTCACCTGGCTGTAGAGCTTGCCGTCGGAGAAGGTGCCGGCCCCGCCCTCGCCGAACTGGGCATTGGATTCCGGATCGAAGGGACGCTCACCCTTCCAGAAGCCGAAGGTGTCGGCGGTGCGCTGCTTCACTGGCCGCCCCCGCTCCAGCAGCAGCGGCCGCAGCCCCATGCGCGCCAGCATCAGGGCGGCGAAGTAGCCGCACGGACCGGCGCCCACCACCACAGGCCGGGGGTCGGGGGCTTCATGGGGCGCCAGCTGCACCGGCAGCCGATGGCGCTCGTCGGGTGTCGGTCTGAGGTGGGGATCGCCACGGAAGCGCTGTCGCAGCCGGGCCTCGGCGGCCGCGTCGAGGTCGAGGTCCAGGCAATACACAAGCTGGATCGCCCCAGCCTTGCGGGCATCGACGCTGCGCTTCACCAGCCGATGGCCGCGCAACTGCTCCGGCCGCAGGCGCAGGCGGCGGCAGATCGCCGCTCCCAGGGCGTCCTCGTCATGGTCGAGAGGCAGCTTGAGCTCGCTCAGCCGCAGCACGGCAGCACCTCCGGCGTCGGCTTCATTTCAGCAGCCGCCGCGTCCGCCGTGCGTCTGCCAGGGTGTGGATTCCTGCCAGCAGGGTTTGTGTCCCTCACCCACTGCCCCCTCTGCATCGCCCTCGCGGTGGTGAGCGCCGTTCGCGGACTGAGCCATGCCCTGCTGGTCTGGCAGCTGCTGGCAGCAGCTCACGGCTCAGCCGAGCCCCAGCCTGGATACCCGCGGACCCGGCTCACCATGAAGCTCTCCTGATGGTTGCCGCCACCTACTTCGGTGCCAACGGCTGGCTGCTCGATTTCGGTGGCCTGCGGGTGCTGGTGGATCCGTGGCTCTGCGGTGAACTGGTGTTCCCGCCGGGGCGCTGGTTCTTCGCCGGCAGCCTTCCCCGCTCCTGGTCCGTGCCCGCGGATCTCGACCTGCTGCTGCTCACCCAGGGGCTTCCCGACCACTGCCATCCCCCCAGCCTGGCCATGCTGGATCCGGCCCTGCCGGTGGTGGGCTCCGTCACCGCCGCGCGTCGGGCCCGCCAGCTCGGCTTCCGCAACGTCACGGCCCTGGCGCCGGGCCAGACCCACCAGCTGCGGGAGCTCAGGATCCGGGCGACGGCCGGCGCGCCCGTGCCGCAGGTGGAGAACGGCTACCGCCTCGACCACCCGGCCGGCAGCCTCTACCTTGAACCTCATGGCTATCTCGATCCCGACCTGCCGGCCGATCCGCTGGATGCGGTGATCACACCCGTGGTGGATCTGGCCCTGCCGGTGGCCGGGGCCTTCGTGCGCGGCCGCCAGGTGCTGCCGCTGCTACTGGAGCGCTTCCGCCCGGCGGCGGTGCTGGCCAGCACCGCCGGTGGTGACGTGCGCTTTGAAGGTCTGCTCACCCATGCCCTCCGGCAGCAGGGCAGCTGCGAGGAGGCAGCCGCCCTGGCGACGGCTGCCGCCGCCGCCGGCCAGGCTCCTCCGCGCTTCATCGATCCGATCCCGGGCGAGATCTACCGGCTCGTCCCCTCAGCCTGACCCGTCTCCGGGCACCTTCGCCCCATGGCCGTCTCTCTCGCCTCCCCACCTGCCTGGAGCAGCGATCCCCTGCTCGGGAAGTCCGTCGCCGCAGGGACTGTTCTGCTGGCCATCGCCCTGGGGATCCGGCTGAACCAGTCCTGGCTCAGCCGTCATCTGGGGGATGCGGACACGCGCTACTACGCCCGCAACCTCGCGGCCCTGAGCGACTACTTCCTGGCGGTGGTGGGGATCACGGTGATCTTCAAGGACCGCCTCGGTGGTCTCACTGTGGCCATCGGCGTAGCTGGTGCCGGCATCGCCTTCGCGTTGCAGGAGGTGATCGGCAGAGTGGCCGGCTGGATCGCCATCCCCTTCGGCGGCTTCTACCGCCCCGGTGATCGCGTGCATCGGCATCCTGCGCACCACCCTGATGGAGCTGGGGGAGTGGGTCCACTCCGACCTCTACAGCGGCCGCATCGTGCGCGTTGCCAACAGCGTCGTGTTCAAGCAGCCGGTGTTCAACGACTCCGGCGACTTCCCCTTCCTCTGGGATGAGTTGCGCCTGCCGGTGCAGTACGGCAGCGATCACCGCCTGGTGCGCCGCATCCTGGAGGAGATCGGTGCGGAGATCGCCAGCCCGGCCTTCATCGCCACCGTGCGCTCGGCCTGGCGCCGGATGCTGAAGAAGGATCTGCTCGAGAACGCCGGAGTGGAGCCCCAGGCCTCCCTGGTGCTCACCGACAACTGGATGGAGTTCACCCTGCGCTACGTGGTCGATGTCAAGGCCCGTCGCGCCACGAAGGACCACCTCTACCAGCGGATTCTCGAGGAGTTTGACCGCGCCGGCGATCGGGCCCGCATTGCCTCCACCACCGTTCAGCTGGTGCAGCCCCCTCCGTTCGAGGTGCGCCTGCGGTCACACCGGCAGGACGACAAGCAGCAGCTCCGAGCGCCTGGTTCAGCCGGCGGGGTTCACGCGTCAGCGGTCGACTGCCGGGAGCCGAGCCTGCCGCTGCGCTCCAGCTCCGCTTCGAGAGCGGCCACGGCGATGCGGGTGGGGATCACCGCGTCGGGATTGAGGCTAATGGAATCGATGCCTTCGGCCAGCAGGAAGGCGGCGAATTCGGGATGGTCGCTGGGGGCCTGGCCACAGATGCCCACCTTGCGGCCGCAGCGCTTCGCGGTGGCGATGGCCATGGCGATCATCGCCTTCACGGTGGCATGGCGTTCGTCGAAGAGGTCGGCCACCAGGGCGGAATCGCGGTCCAGCCCCAGGGTGAGCTGGGTGAGGTCGTTGGAGCCGATCGAGAAGCCGTCGAAGCGCTCGGCGAAGGCCTCGGCGCCGATCACGTTGCTGGGCAGTTCGCACATCACGTACACCTCCAGGCCGTCGTGCCCCCGCTCCAGGCCATGGCGGGCCATCTCCGCCAGCACCTTGTCGCCCTCCTCGGGCGTGCGGCAGAAGGGCACCATCGGGATCACGTTCTTCAGCCCCATCCACTCCCGCACCCGCCTGAGGGCCTGACACTCCAGGGCGAACGCCTCGCGGAAGGCCGGGGCGTAATACCTGGAGGCGCCCCGCCAGCCGATCATCGGGTTCTCCTCGCTGGGCTCGAAGTGGCGTCCACCCAGCAACTTGGCGTACTCGTTGCTCTTGAAGTCGGAGAAGCGCAGGATCACCGGCCGGGGGAAGAAGGCGGCGGCGATCCGCCCCATCCCCTGGGCTAGCAGATCCACGTAGTACTCCCCCGGCGTGCTGTGGCCGCGGGTGAGTTCGGCGATGGCATGGCGTTCACCGGCATCGTTCACCCGCTCCGGCTCCAGCAGGGCCATGGGATGCACGCGGATGTGGTTGGCGATGATGAACTCCAGCCGGGCCAGCCCCACCCCGTCGCAGGGAATGGCGGCCAGCTTGAAGGCTTCCTCCGGATTGCCCACGTTCATCAGGATCCGGGTGCGGGTTTCGGGCAGGTCGGTGAGTTCCTGCTCCTCGATCCGGAACGGCAGCTCGCCGCGGTACACCCGACCCTCGTCGCCCTCGCAGCAGCTGGCGGTGATCAGCTCGCCATCGCCGATCCGCTCGGTGGCATCACCGGCGCCGACGATCGCCGTGATCCCCATCTCACGGGCGATGATCGCCGCGTGGCAGGTGCGCCCCCCCTGGTTGGTGATCACCCCACTGGCGCGCTTGAGGATCGGCTCCCAGTCCGGATCGGTGCGCTCGGTGACCAGCAGGTCGCCCGGCTGGAAACGCTGGATCTCGCCGGGGTCCTGGAGGATCCGGGCCGGACCGCTGCTCACCGAGGCCCCGATGGCGCGGCCGCGCACGATCGGTTCCTCCCGGTGGGGCTCCAGGTGCCAGCTGCGCAGCACCGTGGCCGATCGCTGCGATTCGACGGTTTCCGGCCGGGCCTGGAGGATGAACAGCTCACCGCTCTGCCCGTCCTTGGCCCATTCGATGTCCATCGGCGTGGGACTGCCGCGGCGGTTGCTGTAGTGCCGCTCGATCGTGCAGGCCCAGCGGGCCAGCTGCAGGGCCTCGGCGTCGCTGATGGCGAAGCGGCGCCGCTGCTCGTCCGGCACCGGCACGTTGCGGGTGGCGCCCTGACCGGGCTCGTGGTTGCGGCCGCGATCGGTGTCGGTGTCGGCGTACACCATGCGGATCGCCTTGCTGCCCAGGCGGCGATGAAGGATCGGCTCGAAGCCCTGCTCGAGGGTGGGCTTGAAGATCAGGTATTCATCGGGATTGACGGCCCCCTGCACCACGTTCTCGCCCAGGCCCCAGGCGGCGGTGAGCAGCACCGCGTCGCGGAAGCCGGTTTCGGTGTCGATGCTGAACATCACCCCTGAGGCGGCCAGGTCGGCGCGCACCATCCGCTGCACGCCGATCGAGAGGGCCACCTCGAAGTGATCGAAGCCGTTGATCTGGCGGTAGGAGATGGCCCGGTCGGTGAACAGGGAGGCGAAGCAGCGTCGGCAGGCCGCCAGCAGGGCCGCCTCCCCCTGCACGTTCAGGAAGGTTTCCTGCTGGCCGGCGAAGGAGGCTTCCGGCAGGTCTTCGGCGGTGGCGCTGGAACGCACCGCCACCGACAGCTGCGCCCCCGCCCCCAGGCCGCTGCTGCCGGCCAGCTGCCGGTAGGCATCGAGGATCTGCCGCTGCAGATCGTCCGGCAGCGACGCGCTCAGAAGCAGGGAGCGGGCGGCCGCACCGGCGGCCTGGAGGGCGGCGATGTCGTCGCCGTCGAGGTCGTCGAGCAGTTCGTGCAGGCGCTCCCCCAGGCCGCCGCTGCTGATGAAGTGCCTGTAGGCCGCGGCGGTGGTGGCGAAGCCATCCGGCACCCGCACACCCTCGCTGCCGAGTTCGCGGATCATCTCCCCCAGGGAGGCGTTCTTGCCGCCCACCCGGTCGACCGCCTCGATGCCCACGGCGCTGAAGGGCAGCACCAGGAGCTCGGACCGGGGATCGCGGGAGTGATCGGTGGGAGGCATGGTGCGCAGGCGACCAGTTCGACTCTGGCCTTGCAAGCCGGTAGCGGCCGCAACTGTGAACGGCACGATGCACTGGGTGGAAGGGCGGATGGGTGGCACAGTGGGGCGTCTGTTCCCCAGCCCCGCCTCGTGCTCCGCTCCACCCACGCCTGGATCGCTTCGGCTGCGTTCACCCTGGCGACGGCCCTCACCCTGCCTGGCGCCGCCCAGGCGCAGGCCCAGGCTCCGGGAGCCGCGGCCCGCCCCATCTCTCAGGACGCCATGAACGACATGGCCCTGGCGGCTGCGGTGAACGTCTGCGAGATGGCCGTGGAGGAGAAGGTGGCCGTTCAGAAGACGGTGCTCTCCGCGGCCAAGGCCATGACCTACGTGGTCACCAACCGCTACGGCTCCCAGGTCGCCAACGCCGGCAAGCTCCAGCCCGAGCAGATCGCCAACGGCAGCATCATCCAGATCGTCGGCCGTGTGCGTCAGGGCTGCTACGACAAGCTCACCGCGGCCGACAAGAAGTTCGTCGACGACATCCTCGCCGAGTACAACAAGGCGGTCCAGGGCCAGCGCCAAGGTCAGGGCCAGGGCCAGCGCCGCTGACCCGCGGCCGCCCCGCTTGCTTCGCGCCAGGGCCTCTTCGGATCAGTCCTCGCTGTCGGGGGGCTGATCCGGAAGCAGCTGGGCCAGCAGGCCCGCTGCCATCAGCAGGCCGCCGAGCACCAGTGCGAGCGTGCGGTTTCCGGCTGCGGGCCCATCCCCGCCCCAGGCCGCTGCGGCCATGAATGCCCCTCCCAGCAGCAGGGAGGGCACAAGCACGATGCCCTTGGCCGTGCGGTTGAGGCTCATCGTGGCGCGCAGGCCTGCAGGTCGGCTCCCGGCAGTGGCTGTGCCAGGCCTAGGGCCACCAGCGCCTCTCCAAGGTCCAGCGCTGGACGGCTGCGGTCGGCCAGGGTCCGCACCCGGGCCAGGAGCACACCATCCCGCTGTCCCACCGGACGCAGATTCACCCGTGTCCCCCGTGGTGCCCGCTCACGCAGCCAGTGGGTTGCGGCTTCCGCGTGTTCCGGTTCAACCGCCACGCAGGCCAGGGCCACGCCATAGCTGCGGTTGCTGTCACCCACCTGCAGCAGGGCGGCGCTGCGCACCTGCAGCACCTCGGCGGCGGCGGCGGTGCCGGGGGCCAGGAGCGCCAGCGGCAGGATCACCACGGCCAGCAACAGCGGCAGCAGCAGGCGAGCGGGGCTCAGAGCTTGGCGCCGCAACTGGGGCAGAAGAGGTGGGCACTGGCGGTGCTGGCCCCGCAGTGTCCGCACTGCCGGGTGGTGTCGATGGCCAGTTCGGGATGGCTCGGCAAGCCCACCATCTGGGCGTTGCTTGCTCCCGGCGGCACCATCGGATAGCAGTTCTCGTTGCGGCGCACCTTCACATCGATGAAGGCCGGACCGGGATGGTCGAGGGCGTCCCGCAGCTGCTGCCTGAGGCTGGCGCGCTCGGTGATCAGCACCCCGCGCACGCCGAAGGCCTCGGCGAGGCGCTCGAAATCGGGCATGCCGCCGGTCATCTCCGAGGCCGAGTAGCGCTCCCCGTAGAAGCTCTCCTGCCACTGCCGCACCATGCCCTGCCAGCCGTTGTTGAGCACCACCACCTTCACGGGCAGGTCGTACTGGGCCAGGGTGCCGAGTTCCTGGATGTTCATCAGAATGCTGGCGTCGCCGGCCACGCAGATCACCTGCTCGGTGGGGAAGGCGGTCTGCACGCCCATGGCGGCGGGCATGCCGAAGCCCATGGTGCCCAGACCGGCGGAACTGATCCAGCGGCGCGGCCCGTTGTGCAGGAACTGGGCCGCCCACATCTGGTGCTGGCCCACATCGGTGGTGTAGAAGGCGTCGGGTGCCAGTTCCCGCAGGGCCACCACCACCTCCTGGGGGGCGATGTCACCCTCCGGCGAAGGCACCACCAGCGGGTAGTGGTGTTTCCAGGTGGCGATGCGATCCAGCCAGGCGTCGGTGCGGCCCTCGGCACTCTCGCCTTTGCTGACGGCCAGCAGCGTCTCGATGGCCTGCCGCACATCGCCCACCACGGCCACGTCCGGGATGCGGGTCTTGCCCACCTCGGCGGCGTCGATGTCGAAATGGATCACCTGGGCGCGGGGGGCGAACCCATCCAGGCGGCCGGTGACGCGGTCGTCGAAGCGGGCGCCGGTGGCAATCAGCAGATCGCACTCGGTGACGGCGAAGTTGGCGTAGGCGGTGCCGTGCATGCCGAGCATGCCCAGGGCCAGCTGGTGCTTCTCATCGAAGACCCCCTTGCCCATCAGGGTGGTGGTGACGGGCAGCCGGAAGCGTTCGGCCAGCTGGAGGATCGCCTCGTGCGCGCCGCTGCTGATGGCGCCGCCGCCCACGTAGAGAAGAGGGCGGCGGGCCTGACGGATCAGGGCCAGGGCTTGATCGATCCGATCACGGGAGGGGGCTGAAGGCAGCCGGAAGCCCTTGGGCAAGGCCGTGCCCGGCTCCACCGGCACGTAGTCGAACTCCTCCAGACCCACGTCCTTGGGCACGTCGATGAGCACCGGGCCGGGCCGGCCGCTGGCGGCGATCAGGAAGGCCTCGGCCACGATCCGGCCGATGTCCCGGGGGTCGCGCACCACCCAGGAGTGCTTCACGATCGGCAGGGTGATGCCGAAGATGTCGGTTTCCTGGAAGGCATCGGTGCCGATCGAAGCCCTCGGCACCTGGCCGCTGATCACCACCATGGGCACCGAGTCCATGTGGGCGGTGGCGATGCCGGTGACCAGGTTGGTGGCGCCGGGGCCGGAGGTGCCGAAACACACCCCCACCTGGCCGGTGGCGCGGGCGTAGGCGTCAGCGGCGTGGGTGCCGCCCTGCTCGTGGCGCACCAGGATGTGCTTGAGCCAGCCACGGGCCTCGGCCTTGTGCAGCTCGTCGTAGATGGGCAGGATGGCTCCGCCCGGGTAACCGAAGATGTGCTTCACCCCGTGGCGGTGCAGCGCGTCCATAAGGGCGTAACCACCGGTGACGCGTTGGGCGCGGGTGGTCGGGTTCCCATCCCCGGAACCACCGGAGGGTGCGGGTTCGTTGATGCTGGTGTTGGTCTGGGCGGCAGAGGTGAGGGGCGAAAGCGTCACGGCTGCGGCGGCCAAGCACCCTGGCCAGTGGAAAACTGCGCTCACCCTAGGCGCTGAATGGCCGTCTGAGGCCAGTGGTCGCAGGCCTCAGACCGCTCCCTGCCTTGCCCTGGCCATGGCTCTGAGCACGAGGGCGGGATCCACCCACTCGTTGCGGAAGCGCATGCCCCAGTGCAGATGGGGTCCGGTGCTCCGTCCGGTCACCCCCACATGGCCAATCAGCTCGCCGGTGCGGATCGCCTGACCGGAGCGGATCGCCACCGGACCGCTGCGGTACACCCCGCCCGACACCGAGCCGGAGAGGTGGCAGTAGATGTGTTCGTAGTCCCCGGAGCGGATCACCAGGCCCAGACCGCAGGTGCCGTCGTTGATCACGCTCTCCACCACTCCGCCCCACCAGTTGCGGATCGGCGAACCCATGGGGGCGGCGATGTCGAGACCGTAGTGGGGTTCGACCGCGCCCCAGGGGCCGGTGCGGGTGCCGAAATGGCTGGTGTACCCGGCGAAACTCACCACCGGAAACACTCCCCGGGTCCACATGCTGCGGGCCTCGGCCGGCTGGAGCTGCAACGGGCCGCCGTGAAGAAGCAGCACGCCGGCGATGGCGCCACCCAGGGCGGTGGTCACCATCAGGGGGAGCCGCCGGGGGGAACGCCTCTGGAGGCGCAATCGCGCCGCTGCCAGCCATCCCCTCACGCCGGCGGCGCGGTCGGCGATCTCAGAGCAGCCCCAGCGCATGCAGCGGTCCCCTGCCACTGATCAATTCCAGCAGAAAAGCGGAAAAGCCGAGCATCGCCAGGCGGCCGTTCCACACCTCGGAGCTGTTGTTCCAGCCCCAGGCCCAGCGGTCCTGGGGATAGAGCTTCACCTTCCTGGGCAGGGCCGCAGCCTGGTCGAGGTTCACCTCCGGGCCTTCGAGGGACTGCTGCACCAGGTGAGCCAGGCCGTCGATGAAGGACGGTGTGGTGTCGAGGGCCGGCACCCGCCGGAAGTTGGTGATGCCCGCCTCGGTGGCCAGCTCGCGGTATTCGATGTCGATCTCCTCGAGGGTCTCGATGTGCTCGCTCACGAAGCTGATCGGCACCACCACCAGATCCTTGACGCCCTGGTCCCCGAGGTCCTGGAGGGCTTCATCGGTGTAGGGCTTGAGCCACTCCACCGGCCCCACCCGGCTCTGGTAGGCCAGGGTGTAAGGGTTGGCATGGCCCAGGTCGCCCTGCAGCCGCTCCATGATCAGCCGGGCGCAGGTCTCGATCTCCTCCTGGTACGGGTCGCCCGCCTCCTCCACGTAGCTCTTGGGCACGCCGTGAGCGCTGAAGAAGACGTGGGCCCGGGCCGGGTCCGGGCAGGCCTGGATCTCGCGCGCGATCAGCCCGGCCATCGCCCCGATGTAGCCGGGGTCGTCGTAATAACTGCGGATGCAGCGGATCGGCAGGCGGGCGAAGGCCGGATCGCTCTGGCGCAGACGCTGGAGTTCGCGGAAGCTCGAGCCGCTGGTGCTGATCGAGAAATGGGGGTAGAGGGGCAGCACCACCACTTCGTCGATGGCGTCCGCCTTGATGTCGGCCACCGCCGATTCCGTGAAGGGGTGCCAGTAGCGCATCGCCACGTAGCTGGTGGCTTCGATCCCCCGCTGGCGCAGCACGCTCTGCAGTTCGCGCGCCTGCTGCTCGGTGATCCGACGCAGCGGCGAGCCGCCGCCGATGGAGCGGTAGGCCTCCTGGGACTTGCTCGCCCGCAGGCTGCTGATCAGCCAGGCCAGGGGCTTCTGCAGGGCCGGATTCGGCAGCCGGATGATCTCCGGATCGGAGAAGAGGTTGTAGAGAAATGGGCCGACGTCCTGGATCCGCTCAGGACCCCCGAGGTTCAGCAGCAGCACGCCCACCTTGGCCATGCCTTCGTTCCATCCGGCGCACCGCGCTGAGCGTAACGCTGGCCGCCCTGCCCTAGCGCCCAAGCCGCCCCATCGATAGGTTCATGGCGACCACTGCCTGAACGGCCATGGCGGCCAGCCCCGCCGCGTCCGGCCCGGGGGCGGCACTGGATGCCGCCCTGGCCGATCACAACGCCCGCCTGGCGGCGATCGGCATTGCCCTGAGGATCGAGCGGCGCGGCGCCAGGCTGGGTCTGCGAGGCCCCCTGCCCTGCAGGCAGGGCGGGCAGCGCCGCACCGTGCAGCGCCTCAGCCTCGGCCTGCCCGCCACCGCCGCGGGCCTGGAGCAGGCCCGCCAGCAGCTGCGCGAGGTGCTGCGGCAGCTTGAACACAACTGCTTCAGCTGGGAGCGCTGGAGCCGGTCGTGCGACACCCCTGCCGCTGCCTTCGAAGGTAGGGAGGGCCAGATGGAGCAGATCCCCGATCTGGGGGGTCTGGTGGACCAGTTCGAGCGTGCCTTCTTCCAGGATCACCAGCGCCGCCGGAATCCGGCCGGTAGCCGCACCACCTGGACCGCCGCCTACCGGCCTTACCTGCGCCGCTTGCTGCAGCAGGGCAAGCCGCAGCGCGCCCTGCCGCCGGCAACGCTGAGCGAGCTGCTGGAGCGGGTGCTGGAGAGCTATGAGCCGGCCAGCAGCAGCCGCCAGCAGTGCGGCATCGCCCTGGCGGCCCTGGCCCGCCATGCCGGCATCCCCCTGCCGCCCGACTGGGGCGAGCGGGCCGCAGGCTACGGCCTGCACGCGGCCCGCTTCCGCCGGCTGCCCAGCGACAGCCAGATCCTGCAGTTGCTGGAGCTGATCCCCAGCCCCGCCTGGCGCCTGGCCTACGGCCTCATGGCCACCTACGGCCTGCGCAACCATGAGGTGTTCTTCTGCGATCTCTCGGCCCTGACTTCCGCTGGCGATCGGGTGATCCGGGTTCTGCCCACCAGCAAGACGGGCGAGCACCAGGTGTGGCCGTTCCAGCCCCAGTGGGTGGAGCACTTCGGCCTGGAGCGGCTCGGCAGTGATCCGGCGTTGCTGCCGCCGGTGCGCACCGACTTGAGCCGCACCACCCTGCAGCAGGTGGGCCGGCGGGTGGCCGAGCAGTTCCGCCGCTACGACCTGCCAATCACCCCCTACGACCTGCGTCATGCCTGGGCCGTGCGCACGATTCACATCGGCCTGCCCGACACGGTGGCAGCGCGGATGATGGGCCACTCCGTGGCCATCCACACCCGCACCTACCACCACTGGATCACCCGCCGTGACCAGCAGCAGGCGGTGGACGCCGCCCTGGCCAGGCAGCGGCAGAGCGGTCAGCGGGTGGCCTGAACCCGCCAGAGTGGCAGGCCCCCTCCCTGCTGCACCCATGCCCCCCACCCGCCTTGATCCCGATCTCGACATCCAGGCCGCTGAACTCGGGCCGGGAGGGGATCTGGCGCCGGAGGTGGATCAGGAGGCCTACCGCCGCCGCATGGCCCGCCGCCGCGAGGTGCAGCAGCAGCGCGTGGGGGAGCGCAACCTTGAGAAGGGCCTGGTGCTGGTGTTCACCGGCGAGGGCAAGGGCAAGACCACGGCAGCTTTGGGTCTGGTGCTGCGCAGCCTCGGCCACGGGGAGCGGGTGGCGGTGGTGCAGTTCATCAAGGGCGGCTGGCAGCCGGGTGAGGCCAGGGCCCTGGAGCTGTTCGGCGATGCCCTGGCCTGGCATGCACTGGGAGAGGGCTTCACCTGGGAGACCCAGGACCGGGAGCGGGACCGCGCCCTGGTGCAGGCAGCCTGGGAGCGCTCCTGCGCCTACCTGGCGGATCCCGGGCGCCATCTGGTGGTGCTCGACGAGGTGAACGTGGCCCTGAAACTGGGCTACCTGGCGGTGGAGCAGGTGCTGGAGGGGCTGGCCCTGCGGCCCGAACTCACCCATGTGGCGCTCACCGGCCGCGGTGCGCCGCCGGCCCTCCTGGAGCGAGCCGATCTTGTGACGGAGATGAAGCTGGTGCGCCATCCCTTCCGGGAGCAGGGGGTGAAGGCGCAGCGCGGCATCGAGTTCTGAAGCCCGCCGGTGCCGCCATTGCTACGGTGCCGCAGATCGGCAGGGGGCGATGGGTTTCAGGCGCGTGCTGCTCAAGCTCAGCGGCGAGGCTCTGATGGGCGAGCAGGGCTACGGAATCGACCCGGCGATCGTGCAGTCGATCGCCTCAGACGTGGCCGCCTGCGTGGCCGACGGCACCCAGATGGCGATCGTGGTGGGCGGTGGCAACATCTTCCGGGGCCTCAAGGGCAGCGCCGCCGGCATGGACCGGGCCACCGCCGACTACGTGGGCATGCTGGCCACGGTGATGAACGCCATCACCCTCCAGGATGGCCTGGAGCGGGCCGGGGTGCCCACCCGGGTGCAGAGCGCCATCTCGATGCAGGAGGTGGCTGAGCCCTACATCCGCCGCCGGGCGATCCGCCACATGGAGAAGGGGAGGGTGGTGATCTTCGCCGCCGGCACCGGCAACCCCTTCTTCACCACCGACACCACCGCCGCCCTGCGGGCCGCCGAGATCAACGCCGACGTGGTGTTCAAGGCCACCAAGGTGGACGGGGTGTACGACCGCGACCCGGCCCGCTACCCGGAGGCCCGGCGCTACGAGACCCTCTCCTTCCTGGAGGTGCTCAGCAGCGAACTGGAGGTGATGGACGGGGCCGCCATCGCCCTGTGCAAGGACAACGCCATCCCCATCGTGGTGTTTGATCTGTTCGGCCCCGGCAACATCGGCCGGGCCGTGCGCGGTGAGCCGATCGGCACCCGCATTCACCCCTGAGCCCCCAGTCTGAGCGATCGACATGGATCTGGAAGCCGCGATGCGCAAGTCGGTGGACGCCGCCCTGCGCAACTTCAACACCATCCGCACCGGGCGGGCCAACACCTCCCTGCTGGACAAGATCAGCGTGGACTACTACGGCGCCGAGACGCCGCTCAGATCGCTGGCCAGCCTCACCACCCCCGATTCCCAGACGATCCAGATCCAGCCCTTCGACCAGGGCGCCCTCGGCCTGATCGAGAAGGCGATCGCCATGAGTGACCTGGGGCTCACCTGCAACAACGACGGCAAGGTGATCCGCATCAACATCCCCCCCCTCACCGAGGACCGCCGCAAGGAGCTCTGCAAGATCGCCGCCAAATACGCCGAGGAGGGCAAGGTGGCCCTGCGCAACAACCGGCGTGACGGCATCGACCGGATCAAGAGGCAGGAGAAGGACGGCGAGCTCTCCGAGGATCAGAGCCGCGACGAGCAGGAGAAGGTGCAGAAGCTCACCGATCGCTTCATCACCGAGCTGGAGAAGCATCTGGCTGAGAAGGAGGCGGAGATCCTCAAGGTGTGAGTGCCGCCGTCGCCGGAGCCACTGATGTGATCGTGGTGGGCGCAGGAGCCGCCGGAGCCTCCGCCGCCCTTCACCTCGCCCGTGCCGGCCGCAGCGTGCTGGTGATCGATCAGGCGCGTTTCCCCCGCGCCAAGCCCTGCGGTGGGGGCATGGCGGCGTCGGTGCAGGCCTGGTTTCCATGCGACCTCACCCCGGTGGTGGAAGCTGTAATCGAACGGGTGCGCTTCACCTGGGACCTCGGCGACCCGGTCGTGGCGGAGCTTCCCGGCGCGGCGCCGTTCTGGATTGTGCGCCGCTCCCGGCTCGATGCGTTCCTGCTGGCGGAGGCCACCGCGGCCGGGGCCGCCTTTCGCGGCGGTGCCGCCGTGGAGGCTGTGCAGCGCCACGGGGAGCGCTGGCGGGTGACCCTGGCCGCCGGCGCGGACGACCTCCCCGGGGGGGGATCGCTGGAGGCCCCGGGCCTGGTGATTGCGGATGGCTCCGGTTCACGCCTGGTGGCTGGCCTGGGGCTGGGGCCGCGACGGCCCCGGTTCGCCACCACGGTGTCCGTGGAGCTGGAGGGGGAGGTGGCTGATCCCGCCACGGCCCATTTCGGCTTCGGGCTGGTTCCCCAGGGCTTCTGCTGGGCCTTCCCGCGGCAGGGGGGCTACAGCATCGGCCTCGGCAGCTTCATCGGCCGCCCCGCCGATCCCTCCGTTGCCCGTGCCGAGGCCGACGCTGTGCTGGGCCGGCTGCTGCCCAGCCTCGGCTTCGCCGCCGACGCGGGCCAGCGCACCACCATGCGACTGCGTGTGTGGGACGGCCACCATCCCCTGCACGGCGAGGGGGTGGTGGTGGCCGGCGACGCGGCCTCGCTCTGTGATCCCTTCCTGGCGGAAGGACTGCGGCCGGCCCTGCTGAGCGGCTGCCGCGCCGCCACTGCCATGGACCTCTGGCTGGGGGGTGATGCGGCGGCCCTCTGCCACTACAGCGACGGCATGCGCCGTGAGTGGGGGGAGTCGATGGCCTGGGGACGCCGCATCGCAAGCGTGTTCTACCGGGTGCCGCGGGTGGGCTATCAGCTGGGCATCAAGCGTCCCACCGCTCCCCAGCGCATCGCCCAGATCCTCTCCGGCGAGATGGGCTATGGAGACATCGCCCAGCGGGCGATCCGCAGGCTGCTGTTTCAGCGGGGCTGAAGGGTGCCCCTCTCAGATGCGTGTGCAGTCCTTGAGATTGCGCAGGCGTTGATCGATCGAGCCGAGCAGCTCGATGGCGAACATCGGTGATTCCTGAACCGCGAAGAGAAACTTCTCGCGGTTCATCACCAGCAGGCGGCAGGTGGTGATCGCCTTGGCGTCTCCATAGCGCCTGTGCTCGCTGGTGACCAGCGCGCCGGCCCCGAAGACATCGCCGGCGTGGATCTGCTCATGGCCGGCATCGCCGTTCCAGTTCAGCTGCACCTCTCCCTCCAGCAGGCCGAACATGCAATCGCCGGGTTCGCCGGACCGGAAGATCAGCTCGCCCGGTTCCACGGTGATCACCTCACCGCTGCTGGCGAGGGCGCGCATGGTGTCGAGAGCGTTCACAGCAGGCAAGAGGGATCAGACAGACCAATGGTCCAGTGTGGCCGAGGCGCCGCACCCCCAGTTCAAGAGGGGATTAAGACCCTCGCCCGCCACGCCTGCCAGGGGGTTCAGGAGGCACCGACGGCCAGGGCAGCACCCAGGCCGCCACGCACGTCATCCGGGGCCAGCCGGCCATCCTTGTCGGTGTCGAGGGCATCGAACACCGCGTCGCTGCCGAGCCATTCCTCGCGCGTGATGCAGCCGTCGCCGTCGAGGTCGTTGAGCAGGAAGATCTCGTGCACGGCGTGGCCGAAGGCCGCGCCCCCCTCCAGTTCCGCCAGCCGGTGGGCCAGCTGGGCCTCGAGAGTCTCGATCGCCTTGCAGAAGCCGCGGATGCCCTCGTCGAGCTTTTCGGTGGCCATGGGGTCGGCGGCCAGCATGGCCCGGAAGCGCTCTTCGTCGAGGTGGATCTGGGCTTCGGTTGGCGCCGGATCGAAGGGGTTCAGCTTGCGTTCCAGCACGCCGTCGGTGCTGCGCAGTTCGTTGAGCAGGGCCGGGGAGATGGTGAGCAGGTCACAGCCGGCCAGCTCGATGATCTCCTCGGAGTTGCGGAAGCTGGCCCCCATCACCTCGGTCTTGTAGCCGTAGGTCTTGTAGTAGTTGAAGATCTGGGTCACCGAGACCACGCCCGGATCCTCGGCTCCGGGGTAGTGCTCACGGCCGGTGCTCTTCTTGTACCAGTCCAGGATCCGCCCCACGAAGGGGGAGATGAGGGTGACGCCGGCCTCGGCGGCGGCCACGGCCTGGGCGAACGAGAACAGCAATGTGAGATTGCAGTGGATGCCCTCCTTCTCCAGTTCCTCGGCGGCGCGGATGCCCTCCCAGGTGGAGGCCACCTTGATCAGCACCCGCTCCTTGCCGATGCCCGCCTGGCTGTAGAGCTCGATGATGCGCCGGGCCTTGGCGATGGTGGCTTCGGTGTCGTAGCTCAGGCGGGCGTCCACCTCGGTGGACACCCGGCCCGGCACGATCTTGAGGATCTCTTTGCCGAAGGTCACGCAGATCTCGTCGAGGGCCTCGCGCACGACCGCGTCGGCACCCGCATCGCTGCCCATCACCTTCCGCGACTCGCGCAGGGAGCGGTCGATCAGCTCCTGGTAGGCGGGGATCTGGGCCGCCGCCAGAATCAGTGACGGGTTGGTGGTGGCATCACGCGGGGTGAACTGCTTGATCGCGTCGATGTCGCCCGTGTCGGCCACCACAACGGTCATGGCGGCGAGTTGATCAAGCAGGTTGGCCATGGCTGGCAGGGAAGCCGGTTGGCCGAACGCTAGCCAGCACGGGGGCGGTGCCCCAGCTTCTGGTGCGGTGCTTGCGCGAATGGCCACAGAGCGGCCAGGGATCAGCCTGGCGGGGCCGTCGCCTTGGCCGGTGCGGCCAGGGGTCTGGAGGGAGGGATCTGCTCCAGGACCAGCAATCCATCGATGATCTGGCGGGCCACGGGGGCGGCCACGGTGGAGCCGTAGGCGTTGCCGCCCTGGGGTTCATCCACCACCACCAGCACCACATAGCGGGGTTCTTCGATCGGCAGCAGCGCGACGAAGCTGGTGATCAGGGCGCCGGGGATGTACACACCACGGTCGGCCTTCTGCGCCGTACCCGTCTTGCCACCGATGCGATAGCCCGGCACATGGATCCCCAGACTCTGGCTTCTGGCCACCGTCTGCTCCATCCACCCCAGCACCGTGCGCGTCACCGCCGGGTCCATCAGCTGGAGGCCCGTGTTGCCGGGAGTCTGAGCCAGGGCATCACCGGAGCGCAGACCCCGGGTGATGTGGGGACTCACGAGGCGCCCACCGTTGGCGAGCATGGCGTGCAGCTGGGCCAGCTTCAGCGGGGTGAGCGAGAAGCCCTGGCCGAAGGCGGCCACCGCCGGTTCGATCGCGTGGCCGGTGAACACGCTGCGCGGTTTCAGTTCCCCCGCCACCGCGCCCGGCAGATCGGTGTCGGGCCTGGTGTCGATGCCGAGCTTGTTCAGCCACTCCCAGAAGCGCTCCCGCTTCACCTGGGCCATGGCGTTGACCATGCCCACGTTGCTGGACACCTCCAGCACGGTGGGGAAGTTGATCACGCCATTGCCCTGGCGGTTGGCGTTGAAGATCGGCCAGCCACCGATCGTCAGCTGGCCAGGGTCACTGACCGTGCCCTTGGGGTCGATCGCCTTCTCCTGCAGGGCGATGGCCAGGTTGATGGGCTTGAAGGTGGACCCTGGTTCGTAGAGATCCTGCACCGACCACTCACGGAACAGGCCGGGATTGAATTTCCAGAACTGGTTGGGGTCGTAGGTGGGATAGGAGGTCAGGGCGAGCATCTCGCCGTTGCGCACGTCCATCACCAGGGCGGCAGCCCGCTTGGCCTTCCACTTCGCCACCTGACTGGCCAGTGCCTGCTGGGCCACCTGCTGCAGACGGGCGTCGAGGGTCAGCTGCAGGCGCAGGTCGTCGCCGTAGAGGGCGCCGGCCTCGAGGCCCTCCGGCAGCGGGGTGCCGTCGGCACCGCGGCGCATGCTGATGGTGGTTTCCTGCCGCTGCAGGTCGCCGTCGCGGCTCTGTTCCAGCCCTGCCTGGGGGACCCGCTCGAGATTGAGAAAGCCCACCACATTGGCGAACAGGGACCCCTGGGGATAGATGCGCTGGGGGTAGGCCTCCAGGTCGAGGCCGCTGATGCCGAGGCGGCGGATGCGGTCCGCCGTTTCCGGATCGATGTCGGTGGCCACCTTCACACCACTGGGGCGCCCCGCCATGCGCTCGTGCAGCACCTGGGAGGGCTGGGCGAGCACGGCCGCCAGACGCTCGGCCACCTCCTCGCGGCTGCGCAGCTTCTGGGGGTCATCGCCCGGGAAGTTGAAGTAGCGGGGGTGGGCCCAGAGCGTGAAGCGCTCCTCATCGAGAGCCACCAGGCGGCCGTTGCGATCGACGATCGTGCGGCGCTTGCCCAGCGGACGCTGGGACTGCGTCTGGATCGCCCGTGCCTTGGACTGGAGGTTGTGGGTGTCGATCACCTGGAGCCAGGCCAGCCGCACCGCCAGGCCCAGGAGACCGAGGCTGAGCAGGCCGTAGACCGCCAGAAGCCTGTGGTTGTTGAGGGGCTGGAGCGCCACCACATGCTGCTGACGGCCGGATCCCGTGTGCTGGTGCTGGACCGTCCGGCGGGAACGTTGCAGCGGGGTGGTGCCCATGAATCCGGCCAGGGAGTGATAAAGGGGTGGGGATGGGGAGGCGAAGCAGGTGCCGGGTCCTGGCTGGAGGTGTTGGGCAGGAGGTGTCGGGCTCGAGGTGTTCAGTAGCCGGCTGCCGCCTTCCCCCAGTCCAGCCCCGGCAGCAGCGCTGCCGGGGCTGGACTGGATCGCCGTGGCGGCGGTGGCACGAAGATCAGCTTGTCGCTGCTGGTGGGCACCAGTTGCCCGGGTTTGCCCACCACGCCGAGATGGTGCCGCTCCAGCTGGGCGGCGGCCTCCTGGAGGCGGTGCTCCAGCACCTGGGCGGCTTCGAGTTTCTGGTAGCTCACGGCCCACTCGTTCTGCCAGTGGAGGGTGAGGCCGCTGAGGGCGAGCATGCACAGGCCGAGACCCGCCAGGGTGCCGTCGGCGGTGCGGTGCAGGCTCTTCAGCCAGGGGCGGCGGTGGCCGCCGGCCCGTCCCGAGAGCGATCCCTGGATCACCTGCAGCGGAGCAGATGCGGTGTCAAGGCGGAATCGGCGCCGGTCGGTGCTCTCGAGGTCGATGAGGCGCCTCGCGGCCCGCCCAGCTGTTTTGGAGGCGACCACGGAAGGGAGCCGAATGCTCCGCCAGTGAACCACTCTGTCCGGCCCGCAGCAAGGCTCGCGACAGGCGTCGTCAGACCCCGAGCAACAGCAGGTTGGCGAAGGTGAACCCGTTCCAGAGGCCGTGCATCAGCACGCAGGGGCCCAGCCGCCCGCTGCGCAGGCGCAGCCATCCCAGACCCAGGCCCAGCACCACCAGAGGCACCAGCTCCCCCAGGCTCAGGTGGGCCAGTCCGAAGACCAGGGCGCTGGCCGCCACCCCGGCAGCGCCGCCCCAGCGGCTGCCGAGCACGGGCAGCAGCACACCCCGGAACAGGGTTTCTTCGAACAGGGGGGCGAGCACCATCGCCGTCAGGGCAAAGCAGCTGAGCGCCAGCGGATCGCGGGCGGTGAGCACCAGCTCCAGCAGGGGATTGCTGCCCCCCGGATCACCCACCAGCCGATCCACCAGCCAGCCCGTCAAGGCCACCAGCGGCAACACCATGAGCATGTGGCCCAGGGCGCCGCGCAGTGCCGAACCGGCCGGCTGCCAGCGCCACTGCAGCCATCCCGCCGGTGGCCGCCGGGCAGCCAGGGGCCGCAGCTGGGCCCGCAGGATCAGCAGGGGTGGCACCGTCAGCCCCAGATACAGCAGCAGCACCTGGACGCCCTGCTGCCTCACCGGCATCGGCTCCAGGGGCGCCAGCAGGGGACGCAGAGCCGGCTCCAGCAGCAGCGGCACGCTCAGTTCCCCCAGCACCACGAACCCCCCGGCGATCAGCAGCGTCACGTCCACAAGATCGAGCTGGGGACCCACCAGCGCCGGCAGTGGGGTGGCGCGCCGCCGCCACAGCAGCCAGCCTTCCCGTGCCAGCAGGGTCAGACCCAGCAACAGCAGCAGCCCCGGGAGCCAGCTCACGGCCAGCAGGCGCGCCAGAGCGCGGCGCTGCACTTCGGCATCGCCGCAGTCGGGGCGCTCCGGCTCCAGGGTCTGGCAGAGCAGCTGTGCGGTGAGCGGGCTCAGGTCTCCCTCCCAGGCCGCGGTGAGGCGGTCGCGCTGGCTTGCGGACGCGCCGATCCCGGTGCCGTCCTCCTCCAGCAACGCCACCAGGGGCCGACGCTCCGGCGGCACCTGCCGGCGCAGCTCCGCCAGCACGGTTCCGGTCCGCTCCAGCCCCTGGCTCCGGCTGAGCAGGGCCAGCTGCAGCAGCTGGTCGGCACTGCCGGGGCCGGGCCCGGCGGCCAGGTTCTGCTCCAGTTGCCCGGCCAGAGCCGCTCGCGCCTCCTCCCCCGCCAGCCAGGGCCTCAGCCGCTCCGGCAGGGCCGGCTCCGCCAGCACCTGGAGCTGCAGCTGGCGCAGCTCCAGGGCATTCCCGACGGAGGGGCGGTTCAGGCTCTCCAGGAGTCCGTTGAACCAGAGCAGCGTGCAGAGCAGAAGGCTGATGCCCGCCAGAAGCAGCTTCCAGGGCGGCGCGGCGGCTGGTGGCGGCGGTGCCGGCCGCTGCGCTGGCCGGTTCGGCGGGACGGTCAAACGCGGGTCCGCGGTGTGGCGATGGCCTGGATTCTCCCCCTGCCGCAGCACCCCTGTGGGGGGGCGGCTGCCGCAGGCTGCTCCCATACGATGACGGCGCGCAGCCCTGGGTCCGTGTCGCTTCGGATTGTGCTGGTCCGCCATGGGCTCAGCAGCTTCAACGTCGAGCACCGGATCCAGGGCCGTGACGACCTTTCCGCCCTCACCGAGGTGGGCGTGGCCCAGGCCAGGGCTGCCGGTGCAGCCCTGGCCGACGTGGGCTTCGACGCTGTGTACAGCTCACCCCTGCAGCGGGCCAGTGACACCGCCGCCCACCTGCTCGAAGTCCATGGCCGGGGACTCGCCCCCGACTTCGACGAGGATCTCCTGGAGATCGACCTGGCCCCCTGGAGCGGGCTGCAGCGCCGGGAGCTGCGGGAGCGTTTCCCCACCCAGGAGGCCGTCTGGAGGGCGGCGCCCCACACCCTTGAACTGGAGCGCCAGGATGGCAGGCGCTACCGCCCCCTGCCGGAGCTGATGGAGCAGGCGGCCCGGTTCAACGGCCGGCTTCTGGAACGCCATGCCGCAGCCCTGGACGGCGCCGACCACAGTGTGCTTGTGGTGGCTCACAACGCCATCCTGCGCTGTCTGGTGCTCACCCTGCTGGGGCTGGATGCCGCCGGTTTCCGTCGCCTGCGGGTGGACAACGGTTCGATTTCCGTGCTCAACCTCGGCCGCGGGGCAGCCGGATCCCTGGCGGTGCAGGTGGAGTCGCTCAATGGCACCGCCCATCTCGGTGCCTCGCTTCCCCCCCGCGGTGGCGGCCCCCGTCTGCTGCTGGTGCGCCATGGAGAGACCGACTGGAACCGCCAGGGCCGCTTTCAGGGGCAGATCGACATCCCCCTCAACGGCAACGGGCTGGCCCAGGCCGAGGCGGCGGGATCGTTCCTGGCCTCGGCGAGCATCCACCGGGCCTACACCAGCTCCATGGCGCGGCCGCGCCAGACGGCCGAAGTGATCCTCAGCTCCCACCCGGGTGTGCCCCTCACCGCCACCCGTGGCCTGGTGGAAATCGGTCATGGCCTCTGGGAGGGACGGCTGGAGCGGGAGATCGCCGAGGCCTGGCCCGAGCTTCTGGCTGACTGGAAACGCGCTCCCCACACCGTGCAGATGCCCGAGGGCGAAACCATCCACGACGTGTGGACGCGCTCCCTGCAGACCTGGCACACGATCGCCGCCAGCCTCGACGACCAGGAGACCGCCCTGGTGGTGGCCCACGATGCCGTCAACAAGACGATTCTCTGCGCGCTGCTGGGGCTTTCCCCGGCCGACATCTGGACGATCAAGCAGGGCAACGGCGGCGTGACCGTGATCGACTATCCCCAGGGCCCAGGCGGCATCGCCGTGGTGGCGGCCATGAACCTCACCACCCACCTCGGCGGAGTGCTGGATCGCACCGCCGCCGGTGCGCTCTAGGCCCCATGGCCACCCCCCTCTGGCTCTGCCGTGCGCAGGTTCTCGCCGGTCCCGGTGAAGCGCTACAGCACCAGGACGCCCTGATCGACGCTCAGGGCCGCCTGCAGGCGTGGGGCGAGGGGGCACGGCGGCAGGGCGAGGAACTGGGTCTGGATCCCGTGGCGGCCGAAGGCCTGCTGCTCGCTCCGGTGCTGGTGGATCCCCACAGCGTGCTGGAGCAGCCCTGGGACGGTGTGGCCGAAACCCTCGACAGCCTGGCCCGCTCGGCGGCCGCCGGCGGCTACGGCACGGTGGCACTGCTCCCCTGGGCCCGTCCCTGGCGGGACCGGCCCGAGCGTCTGCGGGGCCTCGCCTGGCCTGCACCCCTGGAGCTGCTGCTGTGGGGAAGCTTCAGCTCGGAGGGCGCCGATGCCGAGCTGGCCCCCCACCGCGAGCAGCTCCTGGCCGGCGCCATCGGGCTTGCCGGCGGCGAGCAGGCCCCCCCGCTGCCGTTGCTGGAGCGAGGTCTGCTGCTGGGAGAGATGGGCGCACTGCCTGTGCTGGTGTCTCCCCGCAGCGCGGGGCTGTGTGCCGGTGGCTTCGTGCGCGAGGCGGTGGAGACGCTGCGGGCCGGCTGGCCCCCGGACCCGGTGCTGAGCGAGACGCTGCCGCTGCAGGGCCTGCTGGCCGTGGCGGCCGCCCGGCCCGGTGCCCGGCTCACGCTGATGAACCTGTCCACGGCGGCCGCGCTGGAGCTGCTGCGCACCCTGGATACCCCGCTGCTCTGCACCGTGAGCTGGTGGCACCTGCTGGCCGACAGCGGCAGTCTTGCCCCGGCGCGGGTGGGCTGGCGCCTGGTGCCCTCCCTCGGCGCTCCCCGCGATCGCCAGGCTCTGCTCACAGCGGCCGTGGAGGGCCTGATCTCCGCCGTGGCTGTCCACCACCTGCCTCTGGATGCGGAGGAACAGCTGTTGCCCCTCGATCAGCGCCGGCCGGGCCTGGCCGGACACGGCGCCCGCCATGGTCTGGTGCTGCCGCTGCTGTGGCGGGAGCTGGTGGACCGCCGGGGCTGCACGGTGCAGCAGCTCTGGCAGTTGCTCAGCTGGGGGGGCTCCCAGCTGCTGGGACTCCCCCCGGAGCGCCTGCAGGCCGGCAGCCAGCGCTGGCTCCTGTTCGATCCCCGCGCGCAGTGGACCTGGACTCCGGCCGCCTCGCTCTCGCTGGCGGCGAACCAGCCGCTGCTGGGTGAGCGGATCAGCGGTCAGGTGGTGGCCAGCGGGCTCAGCGCTGGGTCGACCTGGTCACTGGCTGGGGGCCGCTGATCCCCCAGGGTCGGCAGTCCGCGGACCTCGCTGCGGCGGCTCTGGCGGCAGCAGCGAGCCCGCCTGATCGAAGGGATAGAACCGCCAGAACGCCCGGCCGATGACCTCGTCCGTGGGGATGAAGGGGCCACCGGGCCAGAAGCGTCCGTCCCAGCTGTTGGCGCGGTTGTCACCCAGCGCCAGCACGTGATCCGGAGGCACCACGGCGTTGATGGTGCGGCAGGGGCCCATGCCCTGGGCATCCACCGGGCAGAGGTTCTGCACGTAGGGCTCCTCCAGCCGCTGGCCGTTGATGCTCACCTGTCCCAGTGGATCCACCACCACCCGCTCTCCCGGCAGGGCAACCACCCGCTTGATGTAGGCGTCGCAGGCGGGGTTGGCCAGACCGGGCACAGCGCCCACGACGGGAATGTTCACCAGCAGACAGCGCAGCGGATTGGCGTCGGAGCCGCTGGCGAGCACCGGATCGAAGCGGTGGGGGGAGCGGAACACGACGATCTCGCCGCGCTGCGGTGGCCGGCGCCGGTAGGTGAGCTTCTCCACCAGCAGCCGGTCCTGGATCTGGAGCGCAGGCAGCATGGAGCCGGAGGGGATGTAGCGGGCCTCCACCAGCACCTGGCGGATGCCGAGGGCGACGGCCAGGGTGATGGCCACGCTGCGCCAGAAGGCCCAGGGATTGTCGGCAGAACGGGTCTGACTGGTCTGATTCAGCTCACTCAAGGGCCGGGTTCTCCTCCAGGGGTGCGGTGGCGCGGTGCGACGGCCACGGCAGATTAGGCAGGCCCCCCTCCGCGCCCCGGCCGATGGTCCGCCCCCGCTGGCAGCGCCCCACCGGCCCCTCCCGAGGAGCAGTGGAGCGCGGCTGGAGTCGCTTCGTGGCGCTCTGGGCCACCTTCAATCTGGCCTGGGTGGCCTTCGACCTCACCTACGTGCCCCTGCGGCCGTTCTGGTTGCAGCGCAACCTCCATCCGCTGCCCGGTGTGCCCCTGGCGGTGCCTCTGCAGTCGCTGCCCGACATCACACCCTGGGTGGACCCGGTCAAAGGCATCGAGCCCCACCGCGAGACCCAGGCCTTTCTGGACCATTTCGACCGTCTCGACGCGGCCCTCAGCGTGGGTGCCGCTCCGCTCACCCCCGCGCAGCGGGTGCTGCTGGCCGAGCAGCTGCAGCGCACCGAGCAGATGATCGACACCAATCCCTTTCAGGGAGCGGGGCTCAGCGGCACGCTCGAGAAGATCAAGAACCGCCTGCGCGACCGTGCCAACCGGGATTCGGCCAGACAGGCCGCCGCGCAGCTGCTCAGCCCCGCCTGGCTGGAGCAGCGCTCCTGGGTCCAGGAGCGCCGTTTCTGGCGCGAGCAGGTGCTGCCGCTGGTGGAGATCAACTACTGGCGCTCGATCGACGAGAACGCCCAGCCCACCGATCACGCCTGGCGCATTGATCTGCTGCTGTTCCAGTGGGTGTTCCTGCTCGACATCCTCCAGCGCCTGCTGCGCCTGCGCCGACGCATTCCCGGGCTGCGCTGGCGGGATGCGCTGCTGCGGCGCTGGACCGATCTGCCGCTGCTGCTCCCCTTCTGGCGCTGGTTGCGGATCGTGCCGGTGGTGGAGCGGCTGCAGACGTCCGGTCTGGTGAACTTCGAGCCACTGCGGGCGGTGGTGAGCCGGGGCGTGGTGGGGCTGCTGGCGCTGGAGTTGTTCGAGGTGCTGGCCCTGCAGTTGATGGATGGGTTCCAGGGGGTGGTGCGCTCGCCCCGCTGGCCCCAGCGCATCCGCTCGCTGCGCAGCCATCAGACGGTGATCCGCAGCGAGGATGAGCGTCAGCTGCTCGAACTGGTGCGCATCTGGGGTCCTCTGCTGCTCTCGGAGGTGGCCCCGCGCCTGGCCCCCGAGCTGCAGGGCCTGCTGGCCTACAGCCTGCGTCAGAGCCTCGATCGCAACGTGGTGCCACCGCCCCTGCGGCATCTCGCCCCGTTGCTGCGGGTGGAAGCCGGTCTGAGCACCCAGCTGGCCGGAGGGATGGTGGACAGCCTGCTGGATCTCTCGCGCAGCACGGGCTCCCGCCTGGCTCGCACCGACGACGTGCAGCTGGAGATGCTGCAGCGCTGCATCGATCGCTTCTGGGACGAACTGGCCCTCTCTCTCGAGACCGGTCCGGCCCTGCAGCGCTCCCAGGATCTGGTCTGCGGGCTGATCGAGGGTCTCAAGTCCACCTACCTGAGCCAGATCAGCCGGGCCCGCATCACCTCCCTGATCGACGAACTCGACCAGCTCATGGCCGCTGGCCCTCCGGCGCCAGCGGAGGGAGTGGAGTCCGACAGCCCACGCAAGACACAATCCTGAGGCCAGCACTCAGCCCAGCAGCAGTTGCTGCCACTCCTCAGGATTGAAGCCGGTGAGCACCCGGTCCCGGTGGAGCAGGAAGGGGCGCTTGACCAGCTTGCCGTCAGCCGCCAGCGCCGCCAGCGCCTGCTGGTCATCCATGGCCTGGACTGTGGCGGAGCCCAGCTCTCGGTAGCTCTGCCCGCTGGTGTTGAACAGACGTCTGCGGCCGAGCTGCAGCAGCCCCAGACGCAGTTCCTCCAGCTGCGGAGGCTGGAGGGTGATGTCGATCGGCTCCACAGACAGGCCGTGACTGCGGAGCCAGGCCAGGGCCTTGCGGCAGGTGCCGCAGCGGGGATAGCTGTAGAGCTTCAACAGGGCTTCAGGGGCCAGGTGTCAGCAGCGACGGCCCGGGGCAGTCGTCACTTGCGTCCCACCAGCGCCTTGAGGGCACCAACCAGGCTGTTCGAGCCCTTGCCCACCCCGTCGTCGGGCCGGGTGCGCACCGTGACATCGCCGTTGACGCTGGTGCGGCAGCTGAGGCGGTAGCTGGCGGGTCGATCGGCCAGGTACACCTCTTCGACATCGGAGCGCGGCGAGAGATTCTGCATCCCCTCGAGCACCTCCATGACACAGGTGCCGCACTGGCCGATGCCGCCACAGTTGTTGAGGTTGTTGAGGCCCTTGTAGGGGTTGATCCCGGCATCGAGGGCCGCCTTGCGGAGATTGGCGCCTTCGATGCAACCGACCTGCTGGCCTTCCTGTTCGAAACGGATGGTGGGCACGGTCGGTGGGGGGGTGAACGCGCCGCCAAACTTAGGCCCTCAGGGGCGGCGATGCCTAGCATCGCCGCCAGTTGTTGCGAGCTCGTGGGAGAGAACCAGACCCTGCCTCAGCCCCCCTCTTCCGGCCCCAGCGGGAATCGCCCCCTCGTTGATTCCCCGCTCAGTGATTCCCAGGGCTATGACCTGGTGGTGCAGCAGCTGATCCCCGGCTACGCCAGCCTGGCCCGTCTGTCGGTGGCTCTGCTGGCGGCGTCTCCCCGGGCCGGCCGGGAGGGCGCCGCGGTGCTGGTGGCGGGCTGCGGCACCGGGGCGGAGCTGGTTGAGGCCCGCGCCCAGCGGCCCGACTGGCGGATCACTGCCATCGATCCCTCCCTGGCGATGCTGGAGGCGGCGCAGCGGCGCCTCGGCGACGGCGGCATCCAGTGGCAGCAGGCACGTGTGGAGGAGCTGCAGGCCGAAGCCTGTTACGCCGGAGCCCTCTCGGTGCTGGTGCTCCAGTCGCTGCCGGATGACGGCACCAAGCTTGCCTTTCTCACCGCGCTCGCCCGCAGCCTCGAGCCGGGAGGGCAGCTGGTGCTGGTGGATCTGATGGCTCCGGAACGCTCGCCGTTGCAGGCCCAGGTGCAGGCTGCCTGGCTGGGCTTCCAGCGGGCCAGTGGCCTCAGCGAACAGGAGAGCCGGCAGGCGGCCCTGGGCCAGGGTCTGCATCCGATCGGGGTGGCGAGGCTCACGGCTCTGGTCAACGCGGCCGGGTTCGGCGATCCGGCCCGCATCTTCCAGGCCCTGGGCTACGAGGGCTTCCTCCTGCAGCGCCCCGCCTAGTCCCGCTGCTCAAGGGTGGCGGCCTCGATGCAGCGCTCCAGCAGCGCTGGCACCGCCTCCACATCCAGCCAGCCGAGAATCTCGATCACCCTGCCCTCGATGTTCTTGTAGGTGCGGAAGAACTCGGCCACTTCTTCCAGCTGGTTGATGCCGATCTGACGAATCGAGCGCACGCGGCTGTTGGGGATGTCGGCCTCAGGCACGCAGAGCAATTTGCCGTCGTGCGCCCCGCAGTCGACCATGTCGAGGATGCCGATCGGGCGCGCCCGGATGAGGCAGCCGGCGAAGGTCGGCTCCTCCATGATCACCATCGCGTCGAGCGGCGAGCCGTCCTCGGCCAGGGTGTTGGGCACGAACCCGTAGTCGAAGGGATACCGCACTGAGGAGTGCAGGATCCTGTCGAGCGCCATCACGCCGGCGGTGGCGTTGTATTCGTATTTATTGCGCGAGCCAGCGGGAATCTCCACCACCAGGTTCACGAGCCCGGGCGTTGGGGATGCCGGCAGCTGGCTCAGATCCATGAACGCTGGGAGTTCCAGGAGACGGGGGGCGGGCGGCCAGAACGGTGGCCAGAGGGAGCACGATGGCGATCACTCCGATCAGGCCACCGAGCGCCTGAAGCAGCGGAAGCAGGCCCGGACTGAAAGGATCTTCTGATTGTGAGGACGGCGACTCAGGCCGGCCAGGGTCGGCATCACTGCCGCTCAGCTCAGGCGCGGCGAGATCTGGTTTGAAGGCGATGGTCATGGGGTGGGTGCCTGGTCACCGCTGGGGGAGCGGGGAGCGTGGAGGCACCGGACGACCGGTGTGACCGGATGATCAAGACCACCGGATTCTGGCACCCTTGTGCCTGTCCTGACACGGCCGGATTTCCCGCCTGGCGGCAAAGGCAGGCTCAGGCTGCGGACCTGGATTCTCCCTCGAGGTCGAGCCGGTCGAGCCGGATGCGGATCGCCTGCAGTTCCGTGAGGATGGCTCCGAGCAGTTGCTGGGTGGCCGTCGAGGGCGCGTTGAGCACCTCGACGGTCACTTCCTTGATGCGCAGCACATCCCGGGCGAAACGGGCGACCTCATTGGGGTGGAACAGCAGGGCATCCTTCTGGTCGCTGCGGTACTCGGGGTTGAGCCGGCGTGGGTTGAACGCCGGGTTGAGGTTGCGCGGGTCGGTGTTGGTGTAGCGATACACCGATGCCCGGGAGCGGCTGAGCGCTTTCTGCACCTCATCGATGCCGAGCAGGCTGGTCGCGGATTCACCGCCACCGCTCGTGTCTGCAGAACCCACCCCGGCACGCTCCAGGTCTGGGAACCCCGCTGTGGAGGGATCGGCCTGGTCTGGCCGGATCGCCTGGTTCGGCACACCGTGATTCAGCAGGCCGTTGCCGGATTGAGCGGTGTGCACGGGATCTGAATGGCCAGGAACGGACTGGAGATGGGGGGAGCGGCCCAGGGAATCGAAGCTGCCTGGGCTGGTGGCCATGAGACGCGATTGAGATAGATGGGATCAGAGTTTGAACCTAACAGGGTCACGCTCAGGCCAGGGTGTCGGCTGTGACCGGTTCCCTGGCAGTGGTAGCTTCCGGCCTCCCTCAACGCAACCCCCCATGCGCGTCTCCCGCCTGATGCTGGTGACGCTGCGGGAGGATCCGGCGGAAGCTGAGATTCCTTCCCACAAGCTGCTCCTGCGGGGGGGATACATTCGCCGTCTGGCGCCGGGGATCTATGCCTACCTGCCGTTGATGTGGCGGGTGCTGCGCAAGGTGGCGCAGGTGGTGCGCGAGGAGATGGACGCCGCCGGCGCCCTGGAAGCGCTGCTCCCCCAGCTTCAGCCTGCGGATCTGTGGCAACGCAGCGGGCGCTGGGCGGGTTACACCGCGGGTGAGGGCATCATGTTCCACCTCGAGGATCGTCAGGGCCGGCAGCTTGGCCTGGGTCCCACCCACGAGGAGGTGGTCACGGTGCTGGCGGCGGATCTGCTGAGGTCCTACCGGCAGCTGCCGGTGAACCTTTATCAGATCCAGACCAAATTCCGTGATGAGATCCGCCCTCGCTTCGGGCTGATGCGAGGACGCGAATTCATCATGAAGGATGCCTATTCCTTCCATGCCGACGAGGCTTGCCTGGCCCAGACCTACGCGGCCATGGACCGGGCCTACCGCCGCATCTTCGCCCGCTGCGGCCTGCGGGCGGTGGCTGTAGAAGCCGACAGTGGTGCGATCGGCGGCTCCGCCAGCCAGGAATTCATGGTCACCGCCGAAGCCGGTGAGGATCTGATCCTCGCCAGCCCGGACGGCCGCTACGCCGCCAACCAGGAACGGGCGGAGTCCCTCCCTGCCGATCCCCTGCCCCTGCCCGCCGGTCTGCGCGGTGGTGGTGCCGGGGAGGTCCTGGCCACCCCCGGCGAGACCACGGTGGAGCAGCTCTGCGCCAGCCACGGCCTCGATCCCAGCCAGGTGGTGAAGGTGCTGCTGCTGCTCGCCCGCTTTGAGGACGGCGCCAACCATCCCCTGCTGGTGGCACTGCGGGGTGATCAGCAGCTCAACGAGGTGAAGCTGTCCAACGCCGTGACCGCCCGCCTGGGGACACACCACGGGGCGCTGCTGGAGTGGGCCCCCATCACCCCCGAGCTGCTCGAGCGCCAGGGACTGGATCCTCTCCCCTTCGGCTACCTCGGCCCCCAGCTCGAGGACCGGCTGCTGGCCGGCAGCCGCGGCTGGGCCACCGGCTTCCTGCGGCTGGTGGACCACACGGCCGCGGATCTGGAGGCGTTCGTGTGCGGCGCCAATCGGAGCGATCAGCACCTGGTGGGTGCCAGCTGGAAGGGCCTGAACCTGTCTCCGGAGGTCGTGGATCTGCGCGCCGCCCAGCCCGGCGACCGCTGCTGCCACGATCCCGCCCAGCGACTGGAGGCCACCCGCGGCATCGAGGTTGGCCACATCTTCCAGCTGGGCCGGAAGTACTCCACCGCCATGGAGGCCTGCTTCACCAGTGAGGCCGGCAGCAGCGAGCCCTTCTGGATGGGCTGCTACGGCATCGGCGTCTCCCGGCTGGCCCAGGCTGCCGTGGAGCAGCACCACGATGCCGACGGCATCCGCTGGCCCCTGGCCATCGCCCCCTTCGAGGTGCTGGTGGTGCCGGCCAACGCCGCCGATCCGGTTCAGGCCGACCTGGCCGATCACCTGACTGCCCAGCTGGAGGAGGCTGGGGTGGACGTGCTGCTGGACGACCGGCCCGAGCGTGCGGGGGTGAAGTTCAAGGACGGCGATCTGCTCGGCATCCCCTGGCGGGTGGTGGTGGGCCGTGGGGCCGCCGAGGGCCGGGTGGAACTGGTGGAGCGCGGCGGGGAGACATCGCTGGATCTGCAGGCCCACGGGCTGGTCGACCATCTCCTGCCCCGGATCCGTCGCCAGAGGCGCGGCCTGCTCGAGGAGTGATCCATCCCCGGGCAGCCGACCGGGTGACTGCCGATCCAACTGCAGTCCCCCTGCCGCGGACCCGCGACAGACACCATCCCTAGGATTCACACTCCTGCATCGTCACCATGCCCGCCGCCTTCCCCCTCTCGCTCCAGCGGTGGCGTGAGCGCTGGGGGCGCGCCGTGGCGGCGCTGGCGCTGGTGGGCTGTCTGCTGCTCGGGGCCTGCAGCAGCAGCTCGAGCCTGAGCGGCAACTATGTGGACGACACCGTGGCGGTGGCTGACAGCCTGATCGCCACCATCGCCCTGGGCGCTGACGACCCTGGCCGGGGTGAGGCGGAGACCCGTGCCCGCGGGCTGATCAACGACTACATGGCCCGCTACCGTCCTCGGCCGGCTGTCAACGGGCTGGCCTCCTTCACCACAATGCAGACCGCCCTCAACTCCGTTGCCGGTCACTACGCCAACTACCCCAACCGCCCCGTCCCCGACGCCCTGCGTGAGCGGGTGACCAAGGAGCTGCAGAAGGCGGAGCGCGGCGTGGTGCGCGGGGCCTGACCCCGCAGCGGTAGGGCTGAACGGTCCGCCGAGGGCCTTGAAACCGCCCTTTACGAACTCCCCCACCGGATGAGAGGCTCTTCGCTTGTGCTCACAAGCGGCCTCGGGCCGCCGTGTCCTTGGCCAACGTCGTCGTCATCGGTGCGCAGTGGGGTGACGAGGGCAAGGGCAAGATCACCGATCTCCTGAGCCGTTCGGCCGACGTGGTGGTGCGCTACCAGGGTGGCGTGAACGCCGGCCACACCATCGTCGTGGACGATCGGGTGCTGAAGCTGCACCTGATTCCGTCCGGAATCCTCTATTCCGACACCACCTGCCTGATCGGCTCGGGCACGGTGGTGGATCCGCGGGTGATGCTCGGCGAACTCGACATGCTGATCGAGCTCGGCATCGCCGTGACGGGGCTCAGACTCGCCTCCACGGCTCACGTCACCATGCCCTACCACCGCCTGCTGGATCAGGCGATGGAGCAGCGGCGCGGCGCCCGTCGCATCGGCACCACCGGCCGCGGCATCGGTCCCACCTATGCCGACAAGTCGGAGCGCAACGGCATCCGGGTGATCGACATCCTCGACGAGCAGAGGCTCCGGGAACGGCTCGCCGGCCCGCTGGCCGAGAAGAACGAGATTCTCCAGAAGCTCTACGGCCTCGAGCCGATCGACTTCGAGGCCGTGGTGGCTGAGTACGTGGGCTACGGCCAGCGCCTGGCGCCCCATGTGGTGGACTGCACCCGGGCCATTCACGAAGCGGCCCGGGCCCGCAAGAACATCCTCTTCGAGGGGGCCCAGGGCACGCTGCTGGACCTCGACCACGGCACCTATCCCTACGTCACCTCCTCCAACCCGGTGAGTGGGGGTGCCTGCATCGGCGCCGGCGTGGGTCCCACCCTGATCGACCGGGTGATCGGCGTGGCCAAGGCCTACACCACCCGCGTCGGTGAGGGGCCGTTCCCCACCGAGCTCGAGGGGAGTCTCAACGACCATCTCTGCGACCGCGGCGGCGAGTACGGCACCACCACCGGCCGCCGCCGCCGCTGCGGCTGGTTCGACGGCGTGATCGGCCGCTATGCGGTGCAGGTGAACGGTCTCGACTGCCTGGCGATCACCAAGCTGGACGTGCTCGATGAGCTCGATGAGATCCAGGTGTGCGTGGCCTACGAACTCGATGGCCAGCGGATCGAGCACTTCCCCAGCAGCGCCGAGGACTTCGCCCGTTGCCGGCCCATCTACCGGACCCTGCCCGGCTGGCAGACCTCCACGGCCGACTGCCGCAGCCTTGAGGATCTGCCGCCCACGGCCATGAGCTACCTGCGCTTCCTGGCCGAGCTGATGGAGGTGCCGATCGCGATCGTGTCGCTGGGAGCTGGCCGCGACCAGACGATCGTGGTGGAGGATCCCATCCACGGCCCCAAGCGGGCCCTGCTGAGCGCCTGATGCCCGCCACCGATCCTTCCCTCGACGTCGTCGCCATCGGCAACGCCATCGTCGACGTGCTCGTGCACGCCCCGGATCGCTTCCTGGGCGACCACGGGCTCACCAAGGGCACCATGACCCTGGTGGACGAGCAGCAGGCCCAGCGGCTCTACGGGAGCGTGGGTCCGGGCCTGGAGACCTCGGGCGGTTCGGCCGCCAACACCCTGGCCGGCATCGCCCAGCTCGGGGGCCGGGCCGGCTTCATCGGCCGCGTGCGCGACGATCAGCTGGGCGGGATCTTCGCCCATGACATCCGCGCGACCGGGGCTCACTACGACACGCCGCCCGCCACGACGGGGCCCTCTACGGCGCGCTGCCTGATCCTGGTGACGCCCGATGCCCAGCGCACCATGTGCACCTACCTGGGGGCGTCGGTGGGTCTGGACCCGGCCGACCTCGATCTGGAGATGGTCGCCCGAGCCCGGGTGCTCTATCTGGAGGGGTACCTCTGGGACAGCGACGCCGCCAAGCGGGCCTTCATCGCGGCTGCCGAGGTGGCGCGGGCCCATGGCGGCGAGGTGGCCCTGAGCCTCTCCGATGCCTTCTGCGTGGAGCGGCACCGGGAGAGCTTCCTGGAGCTGGTCGACGGTCACGTTGACCTGCTGTTCGCCAACGAGATGGAGATCACCGCCCTGTACCGCGCCAACAGCTTCGCCGAGGCGGTGGACCAGGTGCGTGGCCGCTGCCGGGTGGCCGCCCTCACCCGCAGCGAGGCGGGATCGCTGGTGCTCGCCGGTGACGAGAGCCACCCGATCGAGCCGGTGACGCTGGGCCCCCTGGTGGACACCACCGGCGCCGGTGACCTCTACGCCGCAGGCTTCCTCCATGCCTACACCCAGGGCCGGGATCTGCTCACCTGTGGCCGGCTGGGCTCGCTCTGCGCCGGCCAGGTGGTGACCCAGCTGGGTCCCCGCTGCCAGGTGAACCTGCTTGAGCTGGCTCGCCGTCACCTGGGCTGGGAGCAGCCCTCGGCCAGCCAGGCGCCGTAGCCGCCGCTGCAGCGCGCCGGCCAGTGGATCCACTCCGGCGTGGTGTAGCTGTGTAGCTCCTCCACCGCCTGGCGCAGGGGCTCCAGGCAGGTGGGGTGGGTCTTGATCAGCAGCTGCACCTCCGGGCTGCACTCGAGCTGGCCCTGCCAGCGGTAGAGCGAGGTGAGCGGCTGCAGGGCCACGCAGGCCGCCAGCCGCCGCTCCAGAACCACCCGGGCGAGCGCTTCGGCCCGCTCCTGATCGGCCTCGGTGGTGAGCACCAGCACCAGGTCGGCGTCCTCAGGCATGGCGGCTGCGTGGCTCAACAGTCCCAGGCTGCCAGGGTCTGCAGCAGGGTCTCGGCACTGAGACCGGCTGTGGAGCTGCTCCCCCGCTGCGGCCTGCGCAGCAGCAGCAGCCTGCAGCCCTCGGCGGCTGCAACCCGGCGCCAGAGGGTTTCTGTGGGCGGCCCCGAGGCCCGGGCCAGGATCGCGGCGATGCCCCAGCGCCGCACCAGCGCTGCCTCGACCTGTCCCGTCAGCGGCTGGGCGCCGGTTCGCAGGTTCGGGATTCGCGGGTGCAGTGGTGCCAGGCGGTCCGGCTGCAGGCCGGCCCCGAGAGCCTGCCGCACCGCCGCCGGATCGGGCAGCACCCGGGCGTGATGCAGGGCTCCGGGGCTGCAGCGCAACGCCTCGGCGAGGTGGCGGGAGCCGATCGCGAGCAGCAGCCGGGTGCCTGCCAGAGGCACGGCCCTGAGGCTGGGGAGATCGAGGAGCTCCTGAACCGTTCCGCAGCCGCTCCCCTGGCTGCCACTCGCCTGGCAGCCGCTGCCGCGCTCCAGCCGCAGCAGCGGCACACCGGCGGTGGTGCTCCCCTGGGCCAGCTCCGCCTGAATGCGGCTGGCGAAGGGATGGGTGGCGTCCACCACCGCGGTGAAGGGTTCACCCAGCTCCCGTGCCTGCAGCAGCTGTCTGCTCAGGCTGGCGGCACCGCCCAGTTTCCCCACCCGCAGCTCCAGGGCCGGATGGGAGGGATACCGGTCGGCGGCGGCGCTGGTGACCACACTCAGCCGCACCCGCCAGCCCAGGGCGAGCAGACTCATCGCCAGCGGCGGGCCCTCGCCGGTGCCGCTGAACAGCCACAGCCGCCTGTGCTGCTGCCGGGCCGGGGTGTCGTGCATCAGGATGGTCGGCGTTGCGAGGGTCAGCGGGCGTGAATCACTGTCTTCTGGAGGTCGACGTGCTGGAGGCGCCCCAGGTTCGCTACACCCAGGACAATCAGACGCCGGTGGCGGAACTGCTCGTTCAGCTGGAGGGACTCCGGCCTGACGACCCGCCGGGCCAGCTCAAGGTGGTGGGCTGGGGGAACCTGGCCCAGGATCTCCAGAACCGCGTGCAGCCCGGCCAGCGTCTTGTGCTCGAGGGGCGGCTGCGCATGAACACCGTGACCCGCCCCGACGGCATCAAGGAGAAGCGGGCCGAGCTCATCCTCTCCCGGCTGCATCCCCTCCCGGCTGCGCCCTTCTCAGCCCAGGCCCAGCCTGGGGTCGCCGCTGCGCCGGCCCCAGCCAGATCCGCCGTGCCCCAGCCCCCGGCAACCCCCAACCCAGCTCCCAGCTGGAATGCCGCGCCGCTGGTGCCTGACCTGTCGGAGGGGGAGGACGAGATTCCCTTCTGATCGCGTCGCCCCCGTAGACGTTGCCCCCGTAGACGTCGCCCCTGTAGACAGCGGTCAGTGCAGAGAGCGATCAGTCCTGGGTCTGGGAGTCCTGGGCCTGGGGATGCTCCCCCACCCGGTCCAGCAGTTCGCCCAGTTCCCTCTCCAGGGCCGCCAGATCCAGCCGCCAGCCCGGCCAGGCACCGCTGTCGATGTGGCGCAGCAACCAGAGACGGTCGGCCTGAAGCTGGCGCACCAGCTCCGCCGCGCTGGGCGCGGCCCCCGCTGTCACCTCGGGTGGGGTCGCGTCGACCATGGGCATGCTGGAAGATGACCACATGCAAGCACTTCTCTCGCCCGGCAGCCTGGTCACCCTGGCCGGAGCACTGCTCTCGGTGATCGGCTGGGTCGGTTACGCCAGCGGCAACCCCAACCTCAGCCTGCCGACGATCTTCTACGGCATCCCGATCCTGCTCGGGGGCCTGGCGCTGAAGTCGTCCGAACTGCCCCCACCCGAGCGGCTCACCCCCCCGGAGCGCTTCCGGGAGCTGCGCGAGCGGCCTGAGAGCGAGCCGCTGCGCAAGCTTCTGGCCGATGTGCTGCGCTGGCGTTACGGCCAGAAGGCCCACCTGGAGAGTTCCCTGGAGGCCCTCAAGCTCTGGGATGAGGACAACCCTCCCCAGCTGGTGAGCGTGGAGGAGCTGGAGCAGCACGGCGGCTACGGTCTGCGCCTGCGCTTCCGCCGGGGAGCCGTGCCCTGGGACCGCTGGCTCGAGCGTCGCGACCGCCTCGGCCGCTTCTTCGGCGCCGGCCTCGTGGCCGACCTGGAGCCGCTCGACGGCGATGGACTCCAGCTCACCCTGCTGCCCCTGGCGGCTGCCGCGCCTGCCGGCTGAGCCGCGACGCGCGCGGGCCCGATCATGGGGCCATCACCTCCCCCGATTCCCCCTGCTGCCTTGAGTCCCGATCCCGCCATCACCCGCACCGATGCCCTGCGCGTCTCGGTGCTCAGCGAGGCTCTGCCCTACATCCAGCGCTTTTCCGGTCGCCGGGTGGTGGTGAAGTACGGCGGTGCGGCGATGGCCAGGGCCGACCTGCGCGACGCCGTGTACCGGGATCTGGTGCTGCTGGCCTCGGTGGGGGTGCGGCCGGTGGTGGTGCACGGCGGCGGTCCGGAGATCAACGACTGGCTGGCGCGGCTCAACATCCAGCCCCAGTTCAAGGCGGGCCTGCGGGTCACCACCCCCGAGACCATGGACGTGGTGGAGATGGTGCTCGTCGGCCGCGTCAACAAGCACATCGTCAACGGCATCAACACCGTCGGTGGCCGGGCCGTGGGGCTCTGCGGCAGCGACGGCTCCCTGGTGGTGGCCCGCACCTACGACGACGGCAACCACGGCCTGGTGGGCGAGGTCCAGGCGGTGGACCCTGCCCTGCTCTTCCCCCTGCTGGATGCCGGCTACATCCCGGTGATCTCGAGCGTCGCCGCTGACCGCGAGGGTCAGGCCCACAACATCAACGCCGACACGGTGGCCGGCGAGCTGGCCGCCGCCCTGCAGGCCGAGAAGCTGATCCTGCTCACCGACACCCCCGGGATCCTGCGGGATCGCCATGATCCCTCCTCGCTCATCCGTCAGGTCACCCTGGCGGGTGCCCGCGACCTGATCGCCGAGGGGGTCGTGGAGGGGGGGATGACGCCCAAGACCGAGTGCTGCATCCGCGCCCTGGCCCAGGGGGTGGGGGCGGCCCATATCGTCGATGGCCGTGTTCCCCACGCTCTGCTGCTGGAGGTGTTCACCGATGCCGGCATCGGCACCATGGTGGTGGGCAGCGAACGGCTGCTGCGGAGCTGAGCCGGGCCGGTGCGCGCGCGATGAGCCTCGATTCCTCCGCCACAGATCCCTTCCCCACGGATCCCTCCCCGGCGAATCCCTCCACCGATCCCTTTGCCGCCGCCCGCCAGGCCCTTGACCGCGGGGACTACGGAATCGCGCTGCGGCTGCTGGAAGCGCTGGTGAGTCGCCATCCGCCGGCCACCCCGCAGGGCGGCCAGCTGCAGCTGCTGATGGCCACCGCCTGCATGGGCCAGGGGAACACCGCGGCGGCCCTGGCCTGCTGTCACCAGGCCCGTCGTTGTGCTGACCCTGCCCTGCGGCTGCAGGCCAGCGAGCTGCTCGAGGTGCTCGAGGCACCCTCCCTCCAGCGGCCCCGGGAGTGGTCGCTGACGTTGCCGGAACTGGGCGCGGTGGACCCCATCGCCGGGTCCCTGAGCCAGCGCTCCCGGCGCGGCGGCCCCCCC
>JBATEO010000163.1:0-2196 GCA_049664045.1 Prochlorococcaceae cyanobacterium | reverse complement strand
CTCGGGCAGTCCGCCGGCGCTGGTGGGGGCGCTGCTGTTCGCCCTGCGCTGGGTGTCGCCGCCTGCGATCGCCCTGGGCCTGGCCGTGTCGATCCTCGACCTGGCCCGCAAGTGGGGGGGGTGAGGGCCGGCGCTGAGCTCGACGTTGGCCCTCAGGTGCGGATCCAGCAGCAGGGCACGGACAGCTGCTGTGCGGCCCTGATCAGCTCGCCATCGGCCGTGGCCAGCTCCAGACCATGGCGCTGGCTCATGGCCAGGTGGAGGGCATCGGCCGCCCGCAGCGTTCCCGGTGGGTGATCGGACTGAATGGAGTCCTGCAGCCACTGCTCGGCCTGCAGGAAGTCGGCCCCGCGGGGTTCGAGCAGGGACAGGCGCTCGCCGCGAAAGGCGGCGAACGCGGCGTGGATGGCCGTGGCACGGCTGGCTGTCAGCTCGCCCCGACGCACGCCAACAGCCACCACAGCAGCGAATTCCACCAGCACCCAGTGGCTCACCCACAGGGTCCGACCGTCCTGGCCCAGCAACCATTGTTCAGCGCCCGGAAAGCCGCTGTCGCCGAGAAACAACGACAGCAGCAGGCAGCTGTCGACGTAGGAGGCCCCGGCCAAGGCCCTCATTCCTGATCCCGGAGCTCCCGCACCAGCTCCACGGCCGTTGTGGGATGCACCGGCTGGCCTTCGTGGAGGCGACGGAGCCGCTCACACCAGGCCTGCGTGCTCGCCGGCCCAGAAGGCTGCTCCCGCACCAGGCGGGCCACGGCGGTGCCACGGCGGGTGATCACCACTTCGTCGCCGGCTTCAACGGCGTCGAGAAGAGCAGAGAGCTCGGCTTTGGCTTGTGCCAGACCGACCATTCGCATGACCAGCTGACCAGTTGATCCCATTTACTTTAGGCTCGCCCACTGAAGCCGGCCTCAGGAGCCTTGATCGCCTTTCTGCAGCGCTGGAACTTCATCGAGCGGGCCCGGCTGGAACGCCAGCTCTGGGATGCCTTCGAGCGGGGCGACGACCTGGAGGCGCTTGTGGCCGGCTGCCGCAGTGCCGTGGAGGCGGGGGATCAGGGCCGGGCCTTCCAGCTGGAGGTGTGGGCCACCACCCTCAGGCGCATCCGCAAGATCGAGACGCTCATGCGGGATCAGCAGCGGCCGGGCACGTAGGCGACCGGGCACGTAGGCGGCCGGAACCTAAGCGACCGTGCGGGCAAGGAGCAGGGCATGCAAGCGTGATATCAGGCGTTGGTTGTGAGTGCAATGGACTCCAGATCAGCCCCGGCTCGCTCGAAGCGCCTGTCATTGCTGATCAGGGCCCTGCAGCCGTGCTGCAGGGCCGTGGCCAGGTGGAGCGCGTCCGGTGTTTTCAGGCTGTGGCGAGCCCGCAGCTCAGTGGCCAGGGAAAAGGTAGTGTCGTTGATGCCCAGCCAGTGAAAGTGGCGCAGCCAGTCCTGGTAGCGCAGCAGCAGCTCGCTCTGCTGGCGAGCCAGAGGGCGCACCAGGCATTCCAGTTGCACCAGCGGGGAGATTGCCAGGCTGTGGTTCCTTTCCACCACAGCGGCCAGCCCTTGCCTTGCCGCGATTCCGAAGCAAGGATCCTCCTCGAGCGCATAGATCAGCACGCAGCTGTCCACATACACCAGATCCATCAATCCCAGCTGTCACGCTCGGCCTGGATCTGGGCCTCGATCTCGGCGTGGCTGCGTTTGAGGTGGGCCGGCAGGGGGTTGGACTCCAGCCAGCGGATCGGGTCAGGTGCGGCGGGCGGGCCGTCGATGGGCACCAGCTTCACGGCAGGGATGCCCCGCTGGGCGATCACCACCTCCTCGCCGGCCTGAGCCGCCCGCACCAGCCGGGAGAGCTGGTTCTTGGCCTCGAGCATGTTGACCTGCATGACCGGCGCCGACTGTCCTCGTGCAACAAGCTAGCCAGGTTGTTGCGGACCTGGCCAGGACGCGCGCCGCGGCAGCGCCTCACCCCCGCAGCCACTCGGTGATGCCGCCGGGTTTGTCGATCAGCTCGATGCCCTGCTGCTTCAGCTCGGCGCGGATGCCGTCTGCGGTGGCGAAGTCGCGGCTGGCCTTGGCGTCGCGGCGCTGCTCGATCAGGGCCTCGATCTCCGTCTCGCTAGGGGAAGCGGCCCCCGTGCTGCCCGCATGAGAGCCGCCCACGGCGCTGAGGGGCTCGGCCCTGAGGCCCAGCACGGC
>JBATEO010000162.1:0-7377 GCA_049664045.1 Prochlorococcaceae cyanobacterium | reverse complement strand
GGGCCCTGGTGAGCAGCGCACTGGCGGCCCAGGCCAGCGCCGCCGCCGAGGGTCCGTCGCCGCTGCTGGTGGTGGTGCCCACCCTGGAGGAGGCGGGCCGCTGGGCGGCGCTGCTGGAGCTGATGGGCTGGCGCAGCTGCCAGCTGTACCCCACAAGCGAGGGCAGCCCCTATGAGCCCTTCGATCCCACAAGTGAGATCACCTGGGGCCAGCTGCAGGTGCTCAGCGAACTGCTGGATCTGCCGGGCGAGACCAGCTGCGGCGGGGCAGGCAACAGGCAGCGGTTGGCGATCGTGGCCACCGAGCGGGCCCTGCAGCCCCACCTGCCGCCCCCCAGTGCCCTCAGGGAGCAGTGCCTGAGCCTGCGCAGGGGCGACAGCCTCGACCTCGAGCAGCTGGGCGAGACGCTGACGCGCCTGGGCTACGAGCGGGTGAGCACGATCGAGCAGGAGGGCAGCTGGAGCCGCCGCGGCGACATCGTCGACGTGTTTCCGGTGAGCAGCGAGCTCCCCGTGAGGCTGGAGTTCTTCGGCGAGGAGCTGGAGAAGCTGCGGGAGTTCGACCCCGCCACCCAGCGCTCCCTCGATCCGATCGCGGTGGTGCGGCTCACCCCCAGCGGCTACGGGCCCCTGGTGTCCAGCGCCCTGCGCGAAGCCATGCCCGAGGGGCTGGAGCAGCTGCTCAGTGGCGAGGCCCTCGAGCAGCTGCTGGAGGGCGGCACGCCGGAGGGCCTGCGGCGGCTGATGGGCCTGGCCTGGAACCGGCCCGCCTCCCTGCTCGACTACCTGCCCGCCGCCACCCTGGTGGCGATCGATGAGCGGCGCGCCTGTCTGGCCCACGGCCAGCAGTGGTTCGACCACGTGGTGGAGCACCACGCCGAAACCGAAGCCGAGCTGGGGGGCGAGGCCGGCATCGCCCTGCCGCCGGTGCAGCACCGCCCGCCGGCCGACACGCTGGCGGAGGCCAGCGAGGCCTTCGCCGGCTTCGACCTGGCCGAGCTGCACGAGAGTGACGGCCATCCCAACAGCTTCGATCTGGCCAGCCGGCCGGTGCCGGCCTACCCCAACGCCTTCGGCAAGCTGGCCGAGCTGATCAAGGGCTTCCAGAAGGACAGGGCGGCGGTTTGGCTGCTGTCGGCCCAGCCCAGCCGGGCAGTAGCCCTGCTGGAGGAGCACGACTGCATCAGCCGCTTCGTGCCCAACCCCGGCGACACCCTGGCGATCGAACGGCTGCTGGAGCAGGCCACGCCGGTGGCGCTCAAGAGCCGGGGCACCGCCGAGCTGGAGGGCCTGCACCTGCCGGCCTGGAAGCTGGTGCTGATCACCGACCGGGAGTTCTTCGGCCAGCACGCCCTGGCCGCCACCGGCTACGTGCGCCGCCGCCGCAAGGCCGCCAGCCGCACGGTGGACCCCAACAAGATGCGGCCGGGCGATTTCGTGGTGCACCGCAACCACGGCATCGGCAGGTTTCTGAAGCTCGAGAAGCTGGCGATCGGCGGCGAATCCAGGGACTACCTGGTAGTGCAGTACGCCGACGGCCTGCTGCGGGTGGCCGCCGACCAACTGGGCAGCCTGGGCCGCTACCGCGCCACAGGCGACACCCCGCCCGAGCTCAACCGCATGGGCGGCACCGCCTGGACCCGGGCCAAGGAGCGGGCGAAGAAGGCCATCCGCAAGGTGGCGGTTGACCTGGTGAAGCTCTATGCCGAGCGCCACAAGGCGCCGGGCTTCGCCTACCCCCCCGATGGCCCCTGGCAGAACGAACTCGAGGACTCCTTCCCCTACGAGCCCACGCCCGATCAGTTCAAGGCGATCGTGGACGTGAAGCGCGACATGGAGCAGCCCTCGCCGATGGACCGGCTGGTGTGCGGCGATGTGGGCTTCGGCAAGACCGAGGTGGCGATCCGGGCCATCTTCAAGGCGGTGACCGCGGGCAAGCAGGTGGCGATGCTGGCGCCCACCACGGTGCTGGCCCAGCAGCACTGGCGCTCGCTCTCGGAGCGCTTCGCGCCCTACCCGGTGAAGGTGAGCCTGCTCAACCGCTTCCGCACCGCCTCCGAGCGCAAGACGATCCTCGACGGCCTGGCCGAGGGCACGGTGGACGTGGTGGTGGGCACCCACCAGCTGCTCTCCAAGGGCACCGGGTTCAAGCAACTGGGGCTGCTGGTGGTGGATGAGGAGCAGCGCTTCGGCGTGAACCAGAAGGAGAAGATCAAGGCACTGCGAAAGGACGTGGACGTGCTGACGCTGAGCGCCACGCCGATCCCTCGCACCCTCTACATGAGCCTCTCGGGCGTGCGCGAGATGAGCCTGATCACCACGCCGCCGCCGCTGCGCCGGCCGATCAAGACCCACCTGGCCGGGCTCGACGAGGAGGCGGTGCGCAGCGCCATCCGCCAGGAGCTTGACCGCGGCGGCCAGGTGTTCTACGTGGTGCCGCGGGTGGATGGGATCGAGGAGGTGGCCGAGCGGCTGCGGCTGATGATCCCGGGCCTGAAGCTGCTGGTGGCCCACGGCCAGATGGCGGAGGGCGAGTTGGAGAGCGCCATGGTGGCCTTCAACGCCGGCGAGGCCGACCTGATGCTCTGCACCACGATCGTGGAGAGCGGTCTCGACATCCCGCGGGTGAACACGATCCTGATCGAGGACGCCCACCGGTTCGGCCTGGCCCAGCTCTATCAGCTCCGCGGCCGGGTGGGCCGCAGCGGCATCCAGGCCCATGCCTGGCTCTTCTATCCCGGCGAGGCGTCGCTGAGCGAGGCGGCGCGGCAGCGGCTGCGGGCAATCCAGGAATTCGCCCAGCTGGGCTCCGGCTACCAGCTGGCCATGCGCGACATGGAGATCCGCGGCGTGGGCAACCTGCTGGGGGTGGAGCAGAGCGGCCAGATGGAGGCCATCGGCTTCGACCTCTACATGGAGATGCTGCAGGAGTGCCTCGCGGAGATCCAGGGCCAGGACATCCCGACGGTGGAGGACACCCAGATCGACCTGCCGATCACCGCCTTCATCCCCGGCGACTGGATCGCCGACAACGACGAGAAGATGGCCGCCTACCGGGGCGCTGCCGAGTGCGGCAGCCCCGAGGCGCTGCTGCAGCTGGCCGCCGACTGGGTGGACCGCTACGGCGCCCTGCCGGCGCCGGTGATCGCCCTGCTGCAGCTGATGGAGCTGAAGCTGCTGGCCAGGCGCTGCGGTTTCTCGCGCATCAGGCCCGAGAAGCCCAACATCGCCCTGGAGACGCCGATGGAGGAGCCCGCCTTCCGGCTGCTGCGCCAGGGGCTGCCCCAGCACCTGCACGGGCGGCTGGTGTACCAGGCCGGATCGGGCACCACCGCGAAGGTGCTGGCCCGGGGGCTGGGGGTGCTGCCGGTGGAGAAGCAGGTGGAGGAACTCAAGGGCTGGCTGGAGCAGATGGCGGCCCAGATCCCGGGTGCCGAAGGGCTCAGCGAAGCGCGGCGAACGGAGCAGGAGGAGGCGCGGAACGCGGCCATGCTGGCGGTGTAGGCACCCAGAACGGCAAATGTTCGTTACACTTATGAGAACTTTCGTAAAGCAGCAGCGGAGCAGCAGGCATGGGTGAGCTGATCGAGGTGGGCCGCTCGTCCGGCGGGGCGCTGCCCCTGGTGTCCACCGTGGTCAGCGTGCTGGCGCTGGGCATCTATGCCTTGCTGCAGGGCGATGGCCGCAATGACGACGACGATTCCGGGCCCGGTGGCGGCCTGATGCAGCCGGTGGCCTGATCCCACAACCCATGGCGTTCAGCCTCAGGGGTTGCCGATGTTGCCCATGGTTTGGCTCTGGCTGTAGGCCCTGGGGGCCAGCACCAGAAACAGCCACCACCACAGCAGCACCGCCGCTGCTGCCGGAGCTGTGAGCCACCAGCGGTGCCACAGGAGCCAGCTGGCGCCGATCACCAGCGCCCCCGTGAGCAGGATGCTCCAGGGCTGACACCACCAGGGCTTGAGAGCCCAGAGCGAATGGCTGGGCGTGGGTCCTGCCGGTGCCGGCTCAGGTGCAGGGTCGAGGTCCGGCTTGTGACGATCCGGCAGGTCCAAGCTCAGCGGGGCGTGGTGGCGTCCGCCCGGGGCAGGGCCGAGGGCAGGTTCGCGCTGCCGGGTCTGTAGCCGCGGGCTGGGGTGCTGGCGCTCTGCAGCTTCTTCACCAGGGTGCTCTCCGCCACCCGGTACTGGCTGTCGCGGCGGGTGCCGATGTCCTCGAGCTTGAGGCGCTGGGCCTCCTGCTCGCTCATCTTCACCTGCACGTCGGGCTCGATGCCGTGCTTGTTGATGTCACGCCCGCTGGGGGTGAGGTAGCGGGCGATCGTCACGGTCATGCCGCTGCCGTCGGAGAGGCTGCGCACCGACTGCACCAGACCCTTGCCGAAGGTCTTCTGGCCCACCAGCACGGCGCGGTTGTTGTCCTGCAGGGCACCGGAGAGGATCTCGCTGGCGCTGGCGGATCCTTCGTTCACCAGCACCACGATGGGCCGCTGCGTGAGGGCGCGGCCGTTGGCCCGCTGCACGTCGGTGATGCCACGGCGGGTCTGGGTGGACACGATCGTGCCCTCGTTCAGCAGCTGCCGGGCGATCTCGACGCTGGCCATGAGCAGACCGCCGGGATTGCTGCGCAGATCGAGCACATAGCCGGCCACGTCCTCCTTCTCCAGCTCGCGCAGGGCCGTGCGCATGTCCTTGGTGGCGTTGGCGTTGAACTGCTTGAGGCGGATGTAGCCCAGCCGGGTGCCGTCGGGAGCCACGTTGATCTGGTGGTCCACCGCGTGCAGTTCGATCAGCTCGCGGGTGAGGGGCACCTCCAGGGTCTGGCTATCGCGGCGCAGGGAGAGGTTCACCGTGGTGCCCTCCTTGCCGCGGATCATGCGCACCGCGTCCTCGGTGCTCATCCCCTTGGTGCTCTTGCCGTCGATGGCGGTGATCACATCCTTGGGCTGCACGCCGGCGCGCGAGGCGGGGGAGCCCTTGATCGGGGCCACCACCACCAGCTCCTTGGTGTCCTTGTCAAGGCTCAGCTGGATCCCCACCCCGGAGAGTTCTCCGGAGGTGTCGATCTGCATCTCCCTGAACTCCCGCGGGTCGAGGAAGCGGGTGTAGGGGTCGTCCAGGGTGGCGAGCATGCCGCGGATCGCCTCGTGGGCGTCCTTGGGGGAGGCATAGCTGCGGGCCAGCACGTCACGGCGCAGGTCACGCCACTGATCGGCCGTGTACTTGCCGTTGATGTCCAGGTAGTCGCGGAAGACGATCTGCCAGGTCTGGTCGATCACCTCCTTGGGACTGTCCAGGATGCGGGGGCTGCCCGTGGACGGGGTCACCACCTCCCGGGCCATCACCGCGGTGGCGGCACAGGCGCCCAGTCCGACGAACACCACCAGACCGCTGCGCATCCTGGCCATTGCTGAGGACCCCGGCGGCCCACGAGAGTGAATTCAAGGTAGCGCTCCCGGGCGGGAGATCCCGGGGGCTGTGGGCGATTCCGTGCCTCGTTCGGGTGCCTCAGGGGTCCATCCAGCGGCCGTCCTCCTTGATCAGGGCGATCAGGGCCTGCACCCCCTCGGCCTCCGGCACCCGCCGGATCTCATCGCGGCCGCGGTAGAGGGAGATGGTGCCGGGGGTCTTGCCCACGTAGCCGTAGTCGGCGTCGGCCATCTCGCCGGGGCCGTTGACGATGCAGCCCATCACGGCGATGTCCAGGCCGGTGAGGTGGGCGGTGGCGCTGCGCACCTGATGGAGCACCTCCTCGAGGTTGAACAGGGTGCGGCCGCAACTGGGGCAGGCCACATATTCCACCATCGTCTTGCGCAGCCCGAGGGCCTGCAGGATCGAGTAGCACACGGGGATCTCCTTCTCCGGCGCCTCGGTGAGGGAGACCCGGATCGTGTCGCCGATGCCCTCGGCCAGCAGCGGGGCGATGCCGGCGGTGCTCTTGATGCGGCCGTAGTCGCCGTCGCCGGCCTCGGTGACGCCCAGGTGCAGGGGGTAGTGGAACCCCTCGGCATCCATGCGATCGGCCATCATCCGGTAGGCGGCCATCATCACCGGCGCCCGCGAGGCCTTCATCGACACCACGATGTTGTGGAAGTCGAGGCGGTCGCAGATGTGGATGAACTCCATGGCGCTCTCCACCATGCCCAGCGGCGTGTCGCCATAGCGGAACAGCATGCGCTCGGCCAGGGAGCCGTGGTTGACGCCGATGCGCAGGGCCTTGTCCTGCTCCTTGAGCGCCCGCACCAGGGGCTCGAAGGTGTCAGTGATGCGCTCGCCGATGGCGGCGATCTCGGCGTCGCTGAATTCGGTGCGGTTGGGATCGGGCTTGTCGAACACGAACAGGCCGGGGTTGATGCGCACCTTGTCGACGTGCTTCACCACCTCCAGGGCGATCTTCATGCCGTTGTGGTGCACGTCGGCCACCAGCGGCACAGGCCGGTAGGTGCTCTCGAGACGCTGGCGGATCTCGCCCATGGCCCTGGCATGGGCCAGCGACGGCACCGTGACCCGCACGATCTCGCAGCCGGCCTCGTGCAGGCGGCGGATGCCGGCGGTGGCCCCCTCGATGTCGAGGGTGTCCTCGTTGATCATCGACTGCACCACCACCGGGTGGTCGCTGCCGATCCAGATGTCGCCCACCCGCACGCTGCGGGTCTTGCGGCGGCGGATCAGGGTGTCGTAACGGGGGTTGCTGGCCCAGTCGGCGGCCGATGCCCCGGCGGATGCTGCCGCCGCAGCGGGCGGGGAACCGTCAGGGCGGGCCAGGGTGCCGGTCATGGCGGGGAGCGGGGCCAGGGATGGGCCCAAGGCTGTCACAGGAGAGGGTGCAGCTGACGGGTTCAGGCTGGGTCCTGCAGCTGGTCGAGGCGGCGGCGCACATCCTGCAGGTCGTGCCAGGTGAGCCACTTGGGGCTGCCCTGCTGGCGCGACGGATTGCGCAGCAGGTAGGAGGGATGCAGGATCGGCATCAGCCAGCGGCCGGCCAGCGGCGCGCGCCCGTCCTGACGCCACTGACCGCGCAGGCGGGTGATGCCTCCCTTGATGCCCAGCACCCCCTCCAGGGCGGAGGCGCCGGCGAGCAGGATCACGGCGGGGTTCACCAGCCTGATCTGCTCCTCCAGCCAGGGCCTGCAGGCGGCGATCTCCAGCGGTGTGGGCTTGCGGTTGCCGGGGGGGCGGCACTTCACCACGTTGCAGATGTAGGCGTCGCGGTTGGAGTCGATCGCCACGCTGGCCAGCATCTGGTCGAGCAGCTGGCCGGCTCGGCCCACGAAGGGCAGGCCGGAGGCGTCTTCCTGGGCACCGGGGCCCTCGCCGATCACCATCAGCCGGGCGGCGGGATTGCCGCGGCTCACCACCACGTGCTGGCGCCCGTCGGC
>JBATEO010000161.1:0-76117 GCA_049664045.1 Prochlorococcaceae cyanobacterium | reverse complement strand
CCTGGAGGCCGACCTGCAACCGCTGCAGCTGGCGCTGCAGGCGCTGCAGGACTCCGAGGCCAGCGCCGGGGGCGGCGGCGATGCCGCCCGCTGGCAGGGCCTGCAGCAGGAGCTGGAAGCAGCCGATCAGGCCGTGGTGGAGGCCCGGCTGCAGCGCGACGGGCTGCTGGCCGCCCGGCGGGAACGGCTGCTGGCGGCCGAGCGGCTGGGTCAGCAGCGCGAAGGGCTGGCGGCGGAGGAACAGCGGCTGGTGGCGGCGGTGCAGGCCCTGGTTGAGGAGCGCAACCACTGGAAGGCCCGCCAGCAGGCCGAGCAGGACCAGCGCCGGACCCTGGAGGAACGCCAGAGCGAACTGCAGACCCGCTTCGGCGAGCGCCGGCGGGAACGGGACGCCGCCGAGGCCGGCGTGGCCGCCCGGCGCCAGGAGCTGCAGCAGCGGCAGTGGGAGCTGCAGCGGTTGGGCGAAGCGCTGCAATCGCTCGCGGAGCAGCGCCGCAGCGAGGAACTGCGGCTCGAGGAGCTGCGGCGGCAGCTCCCCGATCCCCTGCCCGAGGTCCCCGAGGAGGTGCGCACCGGCGGGCTCGAGGCCCTGAGCGCAGAGCTGCGCCGCCTCCAGACCCGCATGGAGGAGCTCGAGCCGGTGAACATGCTGGCCTTGGAGGAGCTGGAACAGCTGGACGGGCGCTTGGCCGATCTGGACCAGCGGATGACCGTGCTCAGTCAGGAGCGGGAGGAGCTGCTGCTGCGCATCGAGACCGTGGCCACCCTGCGGCAGGAGGCCTTCATGGAGGCCTTCACCGCCGTGGACGGCCATTTCCGCACGATCTTCGCCGAGCTCTCCGATGGCGAGGGCTATCTCCAGCTCGACAACCCCGAGTCGCCGCTGGACGGCGGCCTCACGCTGGTGGCCCATCCCAAGGGCAAGGCGGTGCGCCGGCTCAACGCCATGAGCGGCGGCGAGAAGTCACTCACGGCGCTAAGTTTCCTGTTCGCCCTGCAGCGCTTCCGTCCCTCGCCCTTCTATGCCTTCGATGAGGTGGACAGCTTCCTCGACGGCGTCAACGTGGAACGCCTGGCCGGCCTGATCGCTCGCCAGGCCTGCGAGGCCCAGTTCATGGTGGTGAGCCACCGGCGGCCGATGATCGCCGCCGCCAGCCGCACCATCGGCGTCACCCAGGCCCGCGGTGCCCATACCCAGGTGGTGGGTTTACCGCCAGCGGCGTAACCCCGGGCTCTGGGGGAGAATGCGGCCATGACGACGACACCGCCCGGGGGCGATCGCCTCGCCCAGCCCAGCGATTCCCTGGCCGTTCCCCCCAGCGACAGGCTCTGGCTGCGCTCGGAACTGATGGGCACCCAGGTGATCACCCGCGACACAGGCCGTCGCCTCGGGGTTGTCGGGGAGGTGGTGGTGGACATCGACCGCCGCGAGGTGGTGGCCCTGGGGCTGCGCGACAACCCCCTCACCCGCTTCCTGCCGGGACTGCCCCGCTGGATGCCGCTGGACCGCATCCGCCAGGTGGGCGACGTGATCCTGGTGGACTCCGCCGATTCCCTGGCCGAGGGCTTCAAGCCGGACCGCTTCAGCAAGGTGATCAACTGCCAGGTGGTCACCGAGGCCGGCGAACAGCTCGGCAAGGTGCTGGGCTTCAGCTTCGACATCGAAACCGGCGAGCTCACCACTCTGGTGCTCGCCGCCCTGGGCGTGCCCCTGCTGGGCGAGGGGGTGCTGAGCACCTGGGAGCTGCCGGTGGAGGAGATCGTCAGCAGCGGCAGCGACCGGATCATCGTCTACGAGGGCGCCGAGGAGAAGCTCAAGCAGCTCGGCAGCGGGCTGCTCGAGAAGCTCGGCATCGGCGGGCCCAGCTGGGAGCAGGAGGAGCGCCAGCGCTTCCGCGGCAGCATGGTGCCGGTGGAAAACCAGCTGGCCCCAGGCCTGCCGGCGGCCCAGGAGCAGCGCCGCATTCAGCCAGCCAGCAGCCGCTCCTTCGAGCCCGATGAGACCTACGACTACGTGGAGGTGGAGGAGCGCCGCCAGCGGGAGCCCCTGCGCCAGCGCCGCTACCTCGACGAGGAGGAGGATCTGCGCGGCGAGAAGGCCTACCGCCGCCCCGCCAGCCGGGAGTTCGGCGACGGGGCACCAGAGCGCTACCCGCAGCGTGTCCAGGACGAGGAGAGAGAGGTCCGGGGAGGGGAACCACGGGATCCGAGCGTGAGGCCCCGACCCCGTCCGGCGGCCCCGGCCAGCCGGGAACCGCTGGATGTGGAGGCCGACGACCTCGGCGACCCCTGGTGACGATCAGCCGGCTGATCAAGCGGCTCTGATCAGCCGGCTCTGAACTCCAGTGACGCGGAGTTGACGCAGTAGCGCTGGCCAGTGGGTGCAGGGCCGTCGGCGAACACGTGCCCCAGATGCGCCTCGCAGCTGGCGCAGCGGATTTCCGTGCGCACCATGCCGTGGCTCCTGTCCACGAGGGTGCTGATGGCAGCTGGATCCACCCCGTCCCAGAAGCTGGGCCAGCCGGTGCCGGAATCGAACTTGGTGGCGCTGCCGAACAGCGGCGCGCCGCAGCAGACGCAGTGGTAGGTGCCGCTGCCCTTGTGGTTCCAGTATTCGCCGGTGAAGGGGCGCTCGGTGCCCCCCTGGCGGGTGATCCGGAACTGCTCGGGTGTGAGCTTCTGGCGCCACACCTCCTCGCGGGCGTCGCGGCTCAGGCCGCTGTCGACACCGCAGGCCGATGCCGGTGTGGGTGTGGGGTCGGACATGGTGGGCTGAACACGCTGTGCTCCAGACCCTAGGAATCGACGCCGGCCGGCGGCAGCAGTTCACACACCAGAGCCGCCAGGGCCTCCACCCCTCCCCCCGGCCCCCGCAGCCGGCGAAGCTCCTGGCGCAGAGTCTCCAGCCGAGCAGGCTGCGCCAGCCAGTCCGCGCTTTCGGCCGCGATCTGCCCAGGTGTGATCGCCCCCACCCGCTCCGGCACCACCAGGCGGCCGGCGGCGATGTTGGGCAGGGCCAGGGGGCCCCGCCGCCGCAGCCGCCAGCCGGTGAGCGCCAGGCCGAGCAGACGGCGCAGCCCCGGCAGCCGGGCCAGCCAGCCCAGCAGCCCATCCCAGGCCTCCATCACCTCCGGGTGCTGGGTGGGCACCAGCACCAGCATCGGCACCCCCAGGGCCGCCAGTTCGGCGGTGTTGGCGCCCACCGTGGTGAGCGCCAGGGCGCACTGGCTGAGCAGTCCATGGGCCGGAACGGCGCGGACGATCTCGATGACCGTGCCGGCTGGGGTGAGCAGAGCCAGGCCGTCGGCCTCCAGCAGGGCGGAAGGCTGGGCCCGCGGCACCCCCGAGCGGTAGTGGCGGGCGATCGGATTGGCGGCCCCGGCGCAGTGCAGCAACTCCCGCAGGCTGGTGGTGGGCGCCAACGGCAGCAGGAAGCGGCATCCCGGCCGCAGCGCCGCCAGCCGGTCGGCCGTCTCCAGCAGGAACGGCACACCCACCACCAGCTTGGCCCGCTTGGAACCCGGCAGCAGGGCGATCCAGGGGCCACCGGGCAGGGGACTGCCCTCGCCGGCGTGCGTGCCGAGATCGGCCATCAGGTCGCCCACCACCTGGCAGCGCTGGCGCCAGCGCGGCGGCAGACGACCAGCGACCAGCGGCGTCCTCGCAGCGATGCGATCGTTCCAGCGGGGCCAGCGCGCCACCCACTCCGCATAGGTGAGGTGCCGGTAGCCCAGGCGCGCCGAGAGCAGCACAGTCCAGAACTGGTCGCCCCCCAGGAACACCACCAGGCCCCGGCGCGGCCAGGGACCGCGGCGCGCGGGCCGCAACAGCAGCCGCCAGAACTCCCGGGCCGGGATGATCCGCTCGAACAGGCCCCATGCCGCGGCGGCCTCGTGCTCCCGCCCGGTGCCGTTGGGGCAGGGCGCAAGCACCAGCTGCAGGCTGCCGCCGGTGGCGGTACTGCAGGGCCGCAGCCCCAGGCGGCGGTGCAGGCACAGGGCCAGGGGACGCACCCAGGTCCCGAGCTCACCTGGGCCGTTGCTCACCAGCACGATGGCGAACGGCTCAGGCGTGGCGGCTCGGGGTCGGAAGGAAAAGTGCGGATGGCGAGACTTGAACTCGCAAGGCCGAAGCCACACGCCCCTCAAACGTGCGTGTCTACCAATTCCACCACATCCGCTGGTGTGCCGTGCTGGAGTTCGGATCCAGCTCCGGAGGAGGCGCGCCGTGGCGCACCGGTCGCAATATACCCATCGCCCTGCCCAGCCCTTTCATCGTCCCGCCCTGCCCCCGGACCCGGCCTGTCAGCACTGATACAGTCCGCTCCGGCACGGTGACCTGAGACGCGGCGGATGTCCATCGGCAAGGTGCTGATCGCCAACCGCGGCGAGATCGCTCTGCGCATCCTGCGCAGCTGCCGCGAGCTGGGCATCGCCACGGTGGCCGTCTACAGCACCGTGGATCGCAACGCCCTGCACGTGCAGCTCGCCGACGAAGCCGTGTGCGTCGGCGAGGCGCCCAGCTCCAAGAGCTACCTCAACATCCCCAACATCCTGGCGGCGGCCACCTCCCGCGGCGCCGACGCCATCCACCCCGGCTACGGCTTTCTGGCCGAGAACGACAGGTTCGCCGAGATCTGCGCCGACCACGGCATCACCTTCGTGGGGCCCTCGCCCGAGGCGATCCGCTCGATGGGCGACAAGTCCACCGCCAAGGCCACGATGCAGCGGGTGGGGGTGCCCACCATTCCCGGCAGCGAGGGACTGCTGGAGACGGCGGATGAGGCGCTGGAGCTGGCCGAGGCCATGGGCTACCCGGTGATGATCAAGGCCACGGCCGGCGGCGGTGGCCGGGGCATGCGCCTGGTGCCTGGCCCCGATCAGCTCGAGAGCCTGTTCAAGGCGGCCCAGGGGGAGGCGGAAGCGGCCTTCGGCAACCCCGGGCTCTACATGGAGAAATTCATCGACCGGCCCCGGCACGTGGAGGTGCAGGTGCTGGCCGATCGCCACGGCAACGTGGTGCACCTCGGGGAGCGCGACTGCTCGATCCAGCGCCGCCACCAGAAACTGCTTGAGGAGGCGCCCAGCGTGGCGATCAACGCCGAGCTGCGCCGACAGATGGGCGAAGCCGCCGTGGCTGCGGCCCGCACCATCGGCTACGAGGGCGCCGGCACGGTGGAGTTCCTGGTGGACCGCACGGGCCACTTCTATTTCATGGAGATGAACACCCGCATCCAGGTGGAGCATCCCGTCACGGAGATGGTGACCGGAGTCGACCTGATCGCCGAGCAGCTGCGCATCGCCGGTGGCGAGCCGATCTCCATGCGCCAGGAGGACATCAAGCTCTGCGGCCACGCCATCGAAGTGCGGATCAACGCCGAGGACCCCCGCCAGAACTTCCGGCCTGCACCCGGCAGGATCACCGGCTGGCTGCCCCCCGGCGGACCGGGGGTGCGCTTCGACAGCCACGTCTACACGGGCTATGAGATCCCGCCCTTCTACGACTCACTGATCGGCAAGCTGATCGTGTGGGGCGTGGACCGCGACCACGCCCTGCGGCGTCTGCACCGGGCCCTCTCCGAGTGTGCCGTTACCGGCATTCCAACCACGATCGAGTTCCACCTCCAGCTGCTGGATCGCCCCGAGTTCCAGGCGGGCGACGTGCACACGAAATTCGTGGAGCAGGAGATGCTGCCGCGGAGCTGATCAGGCCACCTGCAGGGAGCGCTGCAGCAGCTGCGTCATCAGGCCCTGCTGCCCCACCAGCAGCTCCCGCAGCAGGCTGATCAGACCCACCCACACCACCGGCGTCACGTCCACCCCGCCGATCGGCTGGATCAACCGGCGGGTGGGTGCCAGCAGCGGCTCGGTGGGCATGGCGATCAGTCGCATCGCACCGCGCTGCAGATCGACCTGGGGATACCAGGTGAGCACGATCCGGAACAGGAACAGCAACGTCCACAGCGCCAGCAGCAGACCCAGCAGCAGATGGGTCCAGGCCAGGGGGGAGGCGGGCAGTGCCGTCACAAACCTCTAAGCAGTGGGGGGCTCAGCGTAGGAAGCCGGCGTCACTGCCTAGGATCACGCCTTAACCGAGTGTCCGCGGCGACCTCCCCATGACCCCTTCCCTCGCCAACTTCCTCAGCAGCCTCGTGTGGGGCGCTGTGATCGTGGTGGTGCCCATTTCCGTGGCCCTTGTGCTGATCAGCCAGACCGACCAGGTCGACCGCCGCCTCTGATCCATCCGGGAGCCGGCCCGGGGCCAACGGCTCAGGCTCTCCTTACACTGGGTCCACGCTCCGAGAGGGATCGGCCGTGGTCAACGCCAGCCTGAACTGGGCCAGCATCGTCGGAATCGTGCTGGCCGTGGGTGGAGCGATGCTCTACTTCATGCGCAACTTCAAGCCTGCCCTGGCCCGCGACTACGACGTGTTCTTCGCCGCCGTGGGCCTGCTCTGCGGCGGCATCCTCTTCTTCCAGGGCTGGCGCCTGGACCCCATCCTGCAGTTCGGACAGTTCCTGCTGGCGGGCACCACGGTGTTCTTCGCCTACGAGAGTGTGCGCCTGCGCGGCGTCACCACCGAGCAGGCGCGACGCTCGGCCTACTTCGACGACGAGGAGCCGGTGCCGGCGGCACCGCCCAACCGCCCGCGCATGGGCGGCCGCCCCTGGGATGAGGGCGGCGAACCCGACCGCTTCGACGAACCCCAACCCCTGCGCCGCCGCATTCCCACCCGGGGCGGGGAAGGCGAGGAGGACGACTTCTACCGTCCACGCCGCACCAGCCGGGCCGCCATTCCCGAACGTGCCGCCAGCCGGCGGGGGAGCGAATCCGGCCGCTCGGCTGCGGCCGGCTGGGACGACGAGCCCCGCGAGAGCGCTCCTTCCGCACCAGCCAGCCGCTACAGCGCCAGCCGGCCCAGCTCCGGCGCCGAGTTCGGTGCCCGCCGCCGTGACCGCGACAGCCAGCCCGAACCTCGGCGGGGCACCAGGCCCTCGGTGCCCTCAGAAACCATGCCTCGCTCCAGCCGCCGCGGCCCGACGGCGCCGGGAGCGCCTGCCTCCGGGAGCGTTCCGGGCCGGCCTGGCATCCCCCAGGGGTCTCCCATCCGCGACCGCAGCGCCAGCGAGGACAGCATCAGCGACGCCGACTACAGCCCCGCAGAGCCCGCTCCCACAGTTCGCCGCCCGGCCAGCGGCACCCCCGGACCCAGTGGACCCAGGGACAATTCCTCCCGCTTCGACGACTGACCCGCCATCCCTCGCCTGATGGCAGCTGGGCTTGCGTTCGGGCCTCGCTGGTCCTTCCTGTTGATGGCGTGCCTGCTCGCTCTCATGCCCAGCGGCTGTTCCCTGGGCCGGGTACGGCAGGCCCCGGGCGCCGGCCCGGGGAGCGGCAACCGCGTCGATCCGGCGCTCAGCGGCGATGGTCGCCTGCTGGCCTCGGTGCTGGAGCGCGAGGGCAGAGCCCGGCTGATCCTTCAGGACCAGCTAGGCGGCAACCTGCTCCCGCTGCGACTGCGCAGCCGGGAGCCCCACCACTCGCCGGCCATGAGCTGGAGCGGGCGTTACGTGGCCGTGCTGGTGCAGGACGGAGAGCAGCGCCGCGCTGTGATTGAGGATCGTCTGCGCGGCAGGCTGCTGCCGTTGTCCCTGACGCCCGGAAGCCGGCCTGAACGGCTCAGCCTGGCCCCGGATGGCTCACGCCTGGCCGTGCAGATCATGCGCCAGGGCCGGTGGCGGGTGCAGGTGTTCGATCTCAGTGGCCTGCTGGAACGCGACCTGGCGGCCGGCACGGCGGTGCGCGGCGGCGGGCCGCCATGAGCCTGGCCACTGCTGCCTGCCGCATGCTGGCGCCGCTGTTCCCCATGGCGGCCCTGATCCTGCTGGCAGGAGGCTGCGGCGGCGGCCAGCCGGTGCCCCTGGCGGCTCTCAACCGGGCGCTGGAGCAGGACAGCAGTAGCCGCGAACCGTCACTGTCGGGCCGCTGGCTGGCGGTGATCAGCGCGCGCCAGGGACGGGAACGGGTGCAGCTGGTGGATGTGGACCGGGGTGTGCAGCTCCCACTGCCAGGCCTGAACCGCCCGGACGCCCAGCCTCTGAGCGTGTCGGTGGACGTGGCCGGCGAGCGGCTGGCCGTGGTGCGCCAGCTGCAGGGACGCACGGAACTGGTGCTCTACCAGCGCTCCCTTGGCAGTGTGCGGCTTCTTCCGATCACCCCTGCCGGCGTGCCGCGGCGGGTGCACCTGCGCGCCGATGGGCGCCAGCTGGCCGTGGAGGTGAGCCGCAACGGGGTCTGGCAGATCGACCTGATCTCACTGCCCTGACCCTTAGAAGGTTTGACCAGGAGGCCTGACGATCAGATCAGGGCACCAGGCCGGCCCAGCGCAGGAAGGTTTCGCCGCTCAAGGCTTCGATCACCAGGACGCCCACGAAGCCCACCATGGCGAAGCGGCCGTTCACTCGCTCAGCGTAGGCGCTCCAGCCGAAGGCAGGTACATCACCAGTGGTGGCGCTGGTGGCCGGCACCTCAGCAGCGGCGGTATCGGCAGTGGAGGACATGGGCTCAGGCCTGACCCCCGAATACATAGCTGGCCGCCGGCATCAGCCGCCAGTTGCCGGTGCCGTCCAGCTCGAGCACCGTGTCGTGGAACTCGGTGAGGGTGGGGCGGTGGCCCACGCTCACGAAGGCGATGTCGCGCTCCTGGAGCAGCCGGTAGAGATGGCGCTCGGTGTCCACGTCCAGGGCGCTGGTGGCCTCATCGAGCACCACGATCCGAGGAGCGTTCAGCAGCAGCCGGGCGAAGGCCAGGCGCTGCTGCTCGCCAAGGGAGAGCACGCGGGGCCAGTCCTGCTTGATGTCGAGGTCGGGGTAGCGGTGCGCCAGATCCGGCAGACGCACTTCTCCCAGCACATGACGCAGCTGCTCGTCGCTGAACCGTTCCGGCTCCAGCGGGTAGCAGAGCTGCTCGCGCAGGCTGCCCAGCAGCATGTAGGGCTTCTGGGGGATGAACAGCAAATCGCCTTCGCGCGGACGCTCCACCCGGCCGACGGCCGGCGGCCAGAGGCCGCTCACCAGGCGCAGGAAGGACGTCTTGCCGCAGCCCGAGGGTCCCACCACCAGCAGCCGCTGCTGCCGGTCCACCTCCAGGCTGAGATCGCGGATCAGCAGACGGTCACTGCGGGGCGGCACCAGATCCACATGGCTGAGCTGGATGGAGTCGGACCGCTGCCCGGGCGGACCGCCGTTGCGGCCAGGGAGAATGGCGGCTGTGCTGATCTCGTCCACCTTGCCCTGGAAGCCCTCCAGGCGACTGATGGCGGCGGAGAAGGCAGCCAGGCGGTCGATGTTGTTGACGATGTAGCTGACCGAGAACAGCACCTGGGAAAAGGCGATGCTGGCCTGCCCGAAAACACCGAAATCAACCTCTCTGGCGAAATAGATCGGCGCGATCACCAGCCAGGGCAGGAAGCGGGAGAAGTAGTCGTAGGAGCGCTGAATGACGCTGATCAGCGCCTCCCAGATGATCAGGCGATTGTAGTTCTGGATGGCACCATCGAGGCGACGCACCGCCTCGCGTGATTCCTGCTGCTCACCGCGGTAGAAGGCAATCGACTCGGCATTGTCACGAATGTGGACGAGGCCATAACGGAAATCGGCCTCGAGCTTAAGCTGCTGATAGTTCAGCTTCACCAGCTTGCGACTTGCGAATACGATCAGGGCCGTGCCACCAACGGAATAGACAAGCAACAGCAGCGCCAGCCTGTCGCTGATGCTCCAGAGCACGATGATGAAGCTGAAGAAGGTCAGCAAGGCCGACAGCACCTCCACCGTCACGCTCAGACTCGTATTGGTGAAGCTGGCCGTGTCCTGGGAGATGCGCTGATCGGGGTTGTCGATCTCCTCGCTCGTTTCGTCGTTGGGGTTGAGCTCGTAGTACGCGCGGTTGCTGAGATAACGGCCGAGCAGACGGCCACTCAACCATTCCCGCCACAGCAGGCCGAGCTTGGGGATGAGGTAACTCTGCAGGGCGCGGATCGGCAGCGCCAGGACCAGGCAGAAGGCATAGATGCCGACGATCTTCCAGAAGCCATCCTGGTCAAAAGCCACCAGCGAGTTGTCAACATTGCGGGCAATGAAACTGATGCCCACATTGATGCCGTTGATCACCAGGATCAGCAGCACGACCACCCCCAGGATGGTCCAGGGCACCCAGCGCCCCTGACGCAGCTTGGTGCGCAGGGCCGCGAACGTGGCCAGGCCCGCGGCCAGCATCACCATCACCCCGGCACCCCAGGGTCCTCGCCAGATGGCAGCCACCTGCTCCGGAACCCCGGGCAGGAACCTGCCGCTCAGCTCAGGGATCAACGCCCGGCTGAGGGCCACCGCGCCGGTGAGCAGCAGGAGCGTGATGCCCACCACCACCGCCACCAGGGCCGCCACGAGCAGCGGAAACTGCCACGCCCGGCTGTCCTCGACCGGCAGGAAGTAGGGCTGGGCCAGACGCTGCAGCTTGCTCAGCTGGGTGCGGAGGGCCTTGAAGGCGTTCATGTCTGGGCTCTGTTGCCGCCCATTCTCACCACCATCACCATCCCGACGCGCCAGGCGGCCGGCCACTCAGCCCGGCGGCCAGGCCAGGGGACGTCCGCCGATCACGTGCACGTGCAGGTGAAACACGCTCTGACCCGCCTCGGCGCCGGAGTTGATCACGGTGCGGAAGCCAGTCAGGCCTTCCTGACGCGCCACCCGGGCCGCCACCAGGAGCAGATGGCCGAGCAGCCCGGCATGCTCGGGCCCGGCCTGATCCAGGCGCACGATCGGAGCACGGGGGATCACCAGAACATGCACCGGCGCCTGGGGGGCCACGTCGCGGAACGCTAGACAATGCTCGTCGGCGTACACCTGATCGCAGGGGATCTCACCGCGCAGGATGCGCCCGAAGATCGTGTCGTTGGAGGCGGTGTCTGCGACGGTGGCGGTGTCTGCGACGGTGGCGTCTGAGACAGTGGTGTCTGGGAGGGTTACGTCAGAGACGCTGGGCTGTTCGGGGGTTGCCATGGCGCCGGTGCGGCAAACGCTCTGAAGTGACGCGGGTGGCACTGATGGAGCAGCGACCCGAAGGCGATGTTGGCACGATGCTGCAGTGCGGCGCTGCAGGGGCTGGAGGCCCTCACGGTCACCGTGGAGGTGGACCTGGGGCCCGGGCTGCCGGCCCTGCAGATGGTGGGACTGGCGGGCACCTCGGTGCAGGAAGCCCGGGAGCGCGTGCGCTCCGCCCTGCGTCACAGCGGCTTCCGGGTTCCCCTCGGCCGCGTGGTGGTGAATCTGGCTCCGGCCGACCTGCGCAAGGAAGGGCCTGGGTTCGACCTGCCGGTGGCGCTGGGCCTGCTGATGGCCAGCGGCCAGCTACCTCCCGCGGACCTCGCCGGGGTGTGGAGCAGCGGTGAACTCTCTCTCGACGGTCAGCTGCGGCCCGTCCGGGGCGTGCTGGCGGTGGCGCTGCGGGCCCGGGCCGAGGGGGCGCGCGCCCTGCTGGTACCGGAGGCCAATGCCGCCGAAGCCAATCTGGTGGAAGGCCTGTCGATCTGGGGGGTGGGTGATCTGGCCGCCGCGGTGCGGCAGCTGCGCGAACCCGAGTCAGCCGCACCCCTGCGAAGCCCTGAGGCCGGCTGCAGCCGGCCTCACACTGGGGCAGCCGATCTGGCGGATGTCCATGGCCAGCCCCATGGCCGCCGGGCTCTGGAGATCGCCGCGGCCGGCGGCCACCACCTGCTGCTGGTGGGGCCGCCCGGCAGCGGCAAGACGATGCTGGCCAGGCGGCTGGCCGGGCTGCTGCCGCCCCTGAATCGGCAGCAGGCCCTGGAGCTCACCCGCATCCACTCGGTGGCCGGGCTGCTGGGGCCGGGGGCCGGGCTTGTGGGAGAACGCCCGTTCCGGGCCCCTCACCACAGCTGCTCGGGGGCCGCGCTCATCGGCGGTGGCTCCATTCCCAGGCCAGGGGAACTGGTGCTGGCCCACCACGGCGTGCTCTTCCTGGATGAACTCACGGAATTCCGCAGCGGCGTGCTCGATCTGCTGCGGCAACCCCTGGAGGAGGGGGAGATCTGGATCCATCGCTCCCGGCAGCGCAGCCGCTTCCCCTGCGCGATCACGCTGGTGGGAGCCTCCAATCCCTGTGCCTGCGGCTGGTATGGCGATCCGGAACGGGACTGCCGCTGCAGCGAGGGGGAACGGCGGCGCTACTGGGGCCGGCTGTCAGGCCCCCTGCTGGATCGCATCGACCTGCAGGTGGTGATGCGGCGGCCGCAGGCGTCAGCTCTGGCGGCCCCCTATCGGCACCCACACCCCGGCGATGACGCTGCCGAAGCCACGGCGCCGGTCGCCGAACGGGTCGCGGAAGCCCACCGGCGCATGGCGCGGCGCAACCCCGGCGGCCTGAGCAATGCCCGCCTCGCCGGCGGGGCGCTGCAGCAGGTGCTGGCCCTCGAACCGCCGGCCCTGGAGCTGTGGGAACAGGCTCTGCACCAGAGGCGGCTCACGGCGCGCGCCGGGGAGCGGCTGCTGCGGGTGGCGCGCACGATCAGCGATCTCCACCAGCAACCCGGCGTGAATGCAGCCGCGGTGGCGGAAGCCCTCACCTACCGCAGCTTCGACGGGCTGGCGGGGACGTGATCCCGGCTCCGCGATCGAGGCGCGCTCAGTTCAGCGCCGGTGGCGCCTGGGGATGTCCCGGTAGGGCTGAACCCCAAGGAGAGGCGGAGCCGCTGGCTCAGGTCCGGAGGCCCTGCCCATGGCGTGGGCCAGGGCCACCCCGAACCAGGAGGCGAGATCTGAGAGTGCCTCAGCAGCTCCTGCAAGCGGCGGCCCCATCAGGGCCTGAGAGCTGGCGGAACCGGATCGGGACAACAGTTGCCTGGCCATGGGAAAGCACTCTTGCTACCCCAAGGCTGGAGCCGTCCGGGGACGCCGGCAATCGGTAGAAACTCCGCTCAGCCGGGCTCAGCTGCAGGAAAGGGTCTCAGCGGCGGCGGCGGCGCTGCTGGGCCTTGCGCTTGTACTTCTCGGTGGGGGTCTCGTGGTGCCGGAGCCGCTTCAAGTCGGCAAAGATGCCAGCCCTGGACACCTGGCGCTTGAAGCGGCGCAGGGCCGATTCGATGCCTTCGTTCTCGCCGACGGTGACCTGGGTCATGAAGCTGGATTCATCTCACGGAGTTTCCGAAACTAGCAAGGCGGCCTGCGGCCTCACAAACCCTGGCCGCCGGGCCCCATGAGCAGGGCATCGCTGCCCAGCTGCACCTCCAGCTGCACAGGACCTGCCCCGCTGGCAGGTTCGGGAGCCGGGGTGACTTCCGTCCCCTTCACCTCGGTGCTCCCGGCCACCTCGGCAGCGGCTCCCGGCCAGTTGTCGCGATAGAAGTACACATGTCCCAGGTTGCGCCCGTTGTAGGCGCGGCGCATGAGCAGCCAACCGGGTTCGAGCACCAGGCGCAGGTAGTCCGTGCCGGGGCCCAGGGTGCGAGCCACCACCATTTCGGGGCCCACGCCGGAGCGGGTGGGCACCGCCAGCAGCAGGTTGTCGTCGTTGACTCGCACCACGCTCAACCGGTAGGCGGGAGCCAGATCACTGCCACCGATGCGCACGGAATAGCCGTTGGCATCGAGGTAGCGACCACAGATGCCGGTGAAATCGAAGGTGGCCAGCAGGGGCTCCACCCGGGCAGGCTGTCCCTCGGCCACCGCGAAGCAGGGGCGTCGGTCGTTGATCTGCTCGTAGATGTTCAGCTGGGCGCGGGTGCCATCACCGATCGGCGCCGCCACCAGCACGAAATTCGCGGGGTTCAGCTCCGCGGTCTGGAACAGCGCCGCGGCGCGGGCCGGCGGCAGGGCCGGGAGGGGCGCCAGGGTGGAGGCGCCCAGAGCCAGCACGACACCGGCCAGGGGGCTGCGGCGGAGCGGCGCGGGGAAGGGCATGGCAAGGTGAACCAGGCAGATGGCCATGGTATGCAGAGCATCCCTGAGGCACCAGGGGTGTGGAGCCAGTGGCCCGGGCGTTCAGGCCGGACGGTTGATGCGAATGGCCAGCAGCAGCGTGATCAGGGTGCCGGGCAGGCTCAGCCCCAGGATCCAGCGGGTGGCGGCCACACCGAGATCGGGATCGCCGTAGGCGAGTTCGAACACCGATCCGGTGGCCGCAATGCCCAGAACACACGCCAGGGCCAGGAACAGCCCGGCCAGAGGTTTCATCGGCATGGCAGGGGTCAGCGGATCGACTGCACGTCGCCGCGCCGGAAGCCGTGCTCCTGAAGTTCGGCGTTGAGGCTGAGCTCATCGGTCACCCGGTCCACGAACAGCACGCCGTTGAGATGGTCCATCTCGTGCTGGATGCACCGACCCAGCAGCCCGTCGGCCTTCAGGCGCCGGGGGCGGCCCATTTCATCGCGATAGTTCACCTCCACGGTTGAGGGACGCACGACATCGAGATAGACGCCGGGGATGCTCAGGCAGCCCTCCTCGTAAGAGTCGAGGCCGGAGCCGAAGGAGCGGATCTCGGGGTTGATCAGCACCAGCGGCGGAGTGGCGGCGTTGTCGGGATCCAGGTCGATCACCAGCAGCTGCTTGTGCACGCCCACCTGGGGTGCGGCCAGGCCGATCCCCTTGGCGGAGTACATGCTGCGCAGCATGTCCCGGGCCAGATCACGCACGGAGTCGTCCACCTTGCCGATCCGCCTGGCGGGGGTGCGCAGCACCCGGTCGCCGAGGGTATGGATGGGCAAGGGGGCCTCGTCGAGGGGCTCCTTGGGCACCTGGACGCTGCGGCCTGGCTGCTCCGCCGTGCGGGCCATCTGGGCGAAGCTGCGTGCCAAGAACCGATCTCCCATGCTTGTGTCAGCTTAAGGCGGCTGAACGGACATCCGGGTCGGGGCGCCCACACCCATGGGGCAGTCGCAGATCGCCAACGCAGGGCCGCCACCACCCGCGGAGATTCCCCTTCCCGCCGCGCTGGTGGTGGGCCGCGACCCCAGCCTGCGAGAGCCGCTGCTGCGCGATGGGCTGCTGCTCTGGCTGGAACAGCGGCCCCGGGAAGCCGGCCGCACAACGCTGCTGGCGCGGCCAGCCGCCGAACCCGGCGCCGAGCCAGTGGAAATCACACCGGCGCCGTGGAACCTGCGCAGCCGCGTGCATGCCTATGGCGGGGGCAGCTACTGCTACGCCGACGGCACCGTGGTGTTCGTGCACGACGGCGACCGCTGCCTGTGGTGCTGCCAGCTGGACCCGGCATGCGGCCGGCCGGAGGGGCCACCCGAGGTCCTCACCACCGCCGCCGAGCGGGCCTTCGCCGACGGACTGATCGACACCAGCCGGCGGCGCTGGATCGGCGTGATGGAAGCCGGGGGGCGCGACTGGCTGGTGGCAGTGCCCCTGGAAGGCGGCGAGCCCGCCGTGCTGCATCGGCCTGCCGACTTCTGCGGCTACGCCTGCCTCAGCCCCGATGGCGGCCAGCTGGCCTGGGTGGAGTGGCAGCAGCCCCACATGCCCTGGCAGCGCAGCCAACTGTGGCTGGCCGAGGTGAACGCGGACGGGGTTCTGGAAAACCCCCGACCCGTGGCCGGATCCACCGCTACGGACCCCCGGGCCGTTTCGGTGTTCCAGCCCCTCTGGCTGAGCACCGCCGAGCTGGTGGTGGCCTGCGACGCCAGCGGCTGGTGGAACCTGCAGCGGCTGCACACCGCCTCCGGCTCCTGGGAGAGCCTGCTGCCGATGGCGGCCGAGTTCGCCATGCCCCAGTGGGTCTACGGCATGCGCACCAGTGCCTGGGACGGTCATCAGCTGGTCGCCGCCGCCTGCCGCGAGGGCGTATGGCAACTGGGCCGGGTGGCCCTGGACGCGGAACTCGTCGGCACCGGCGCGGCCTGGCAGCCCCTGGCCGTCCCCTTCGACGATCTGGCCGGCCTCAGCGCCGCGGACGGACGGCTGGTGGCCGTGGCCAGTTCCCCCACCACGCCCCAGGGGCTGCTGGAGCTGGAGCTGGCCACGGGCCTTTGGCAGCACAGCCCCGTGGCTCCCTGTCCGCTGGCATCGGACACGATCAGCCTGCCCCAGGCCTGGTGGTTCGCCGGCCACGGCGATGCCCGCACCCACGCCTGGTACTACCAGCCGCTTGGCGGCGCCACGGCCGACTCCCCCCTGCTGGTGAAGGGGCACAGCGGTCCCACCGGCATGGCCCGGCGGGGGCTGAGCCTGGCGATCCAGTTCTGGACGGCCCGGGGCTGGGGAGTGGTGGACGTGAACTACGGCGGCTCCACCGGCTTCGGGCGGGCCTACCGGGAGCGCCTCGATGGCCTATGGGGCGTGGCCGATGTGGCCGACTGCGCCGCCGCCGCCCGCTCCCTGGTGGCGGCCGGCATGGCCTGCGCCTCCCGCATCGCCATCGAGGGGGGCAGCGCCGGCGGCTTCACCGCCCTGGCGGCGCTCTGCTTCAGCAATGTGTTCGGGGCTGCCGCCTGCCGTTACCCCGTCTGCGATCCGGCCGCCCTGGCGGCGCATGACCACCGCTTCGAGGCGCGCTACCTCGACGGCCTGATCGGACCCTGGCCCCAGGCGGCCGCCACCTACGCGGCCCGCTCGCCTCTGGAGCACGCCGACCGCATCCGCTGCCCGGTGATCTTCTTCCAGGGCCTGGAGGACACGGTGGTGCCCCCCGAGCAGACCGAGCGCATGGCAGCGGCCCTGAGCGCCAAAGGCATTGCCGTGGAGGTGCACCGCTTCACCGGCGAGGGCCATGGCTTCCGCGACGGGGCGGTGCAGACGCAGGTGCTCGAGGCCACAGAGGCCTTCTTCCGCCGTCAGTTCGGCCTCACCGCCGCGTGAGCACGCTGCCGGCCGTCCTGCTGATCGCCGTGGCCTTCGCAGCCCTGGGGCTGCTGCTGGCGCTGGGGCGGGCGATCGGGCCCGCCCTGGGACTGCAGCGGCTGGGCCTGCCGGCGGCGGTGGTGGCCGGGCTGCTGGGGTTGCTGATCGGCCCGCAGGGGCCCTGGCCGGTGATGCCCGAGGCGGTGGAGGCGCTCTGGGCCCGGCTGCCGATGATCCTGCTCACCCTGGTGTTCGGCACCCTGATGCTGGGCCGTCCCCTGCCCGCCCTGCAGCAGTTCTGGCGTCCCGCCGCGGCCCAGACCCTGCTCGGGCTGACGCTGGGGTTCGGCCAGTTCCTGATGGGAGCCCTGGCGGTGCTGCTGCTGCTGGGGCCCTGGCTGGGGGTGAATCCGCTCATGGCCTGCCTGATCGAAGTGGGCTTCGAGGGTGGCCATGGCAGCGCCGCGGTGATGGGCCCGATCTACGCGGGCCTCGGCTTCGGGGAAGGCACCGACCTGGGGCTGGCGATGGCCACCGTGGGGCTGCTCAGCTCCACCGTGCTGGGAGGGGTGCTGGTGGTGATCGGTCAGCGCTACGGCTGGCTGATGGCCCTGGAGCCGGTGGTCCCCCAGGCCCTGGACTGCGGAGCCGGAATCGTGGACGGCGACGAGCCGTTGGCCGCACCGCAGCCCGCTGCCGACCTCCATCAGCCCAGCTGCCCCCTGCCCGGTCCCGCCCCGGCACGGGAGCAGGGCCAGGCGGCGGTGCTGCTGCTCAATCTGGGGCTGGCCGGCCTGGCCGTGGGGATCGGCGTGCTGATGCAGGCGGCCCTGGCCTGGGCCGCCACACCTCTGGAGGGCGCCTGGCGCACCGTGGTGGACGCCCTGCCCGTGTACCCCCTGGCCCTGGCGGGCTCCCTGCTGGTGCGCCTCGCACTGGAGCGCAGCGGCCTCAGCGATCTCGCCTCGCCCCAGTTGCAGACGCGCCTGGGCGGGCTCGCCACCGATCTGCTGATCACCGCGGCGATGGCGGGGCTGAACCTGAGCCAGCTGGTGCACAACTGGCTGCCGCTCACGGTGCTGACCGTGGCCGGCCTGGGCTGGAATCTGCTGGTGGTGCTGGTGCTGGCACGACGGGTGCTGCCGTTGGACTGGTTCGAGAGGGCCGTGATCGAATTCGGCCAGGCCACCGGAGTTGCCGCCAGCGGCCTGCTGCTGCTGGGCATGGTCGATCCAGACAACCGCAGCGAAGCCCTGCCGGCCTTCTCGATCAAGCAGCTGCTGCTGCAGCCTGTGCTGGCGGGCGGGGTGGTGACGGTGGCGGCCCCCCTGGCAGTGCACAGCTGGGGTCTGGCGGTGTGGTGCGAGCTGTGCTTCGCACTCACGGTTCTCTGGATCACCCTGGCCCTGCTGCTGGCGAGGCAGGGGACCTGAGACGCTCAGCACGAAGCTGTTGGCGCCGTGAGTCGTTCGATGTTCTGATCGCCGTTCTGATCGCCTCGGTGGCGCTCAGCCTGCTGCCGCTGGGCATGGCCGACCCCTACGGCCGCAGTCCGGCGCTGGAGGCGTTCTCCTTCAAACAGCTGGTGTACGAGCCGTTCCTGGGCGGCGGGCTGATCACCGCCTTCGCCCCGATCGCCCTGCTGGCCCTGGGATTGCCCCTGTGGACCCTGCTGGCGCTGGCCATCACCGCGGCATGCCTGGCCTTCGGTGCGCCCTGGCCCGTCAGCCACGGGACGGCTCGGCCACGCCGTAGCGGAGGTCGGCCATGCGGGCCGCCACCCGCTCCATCTCGGCGGCATCGAGGAGCGGCGGCTCCCCGAGCCGCAACGCCTCGAGGTACATGTGGGCCAGGGTCTCCACGTCCACGGCCAGCCCCAGGGCCTGATCGAGATCACGGCCCAGGGCAACCTGGCCGTGGTGCGCCATCAGACAGGCGCGGCGGTCGCGCAGCGCCACCAGCGCCGCGTCGGAGAGTGCCTGGCCGCCGAAGGTGGCATAGGGGGCGCAGCGGATGTCCGCGCCACCGGCCTGCACCACCATGTAGTGGAAGGCCGGGATGGGGCGGCTGTGGCAGGCCAGGGCCGTGGCCCGGATCGAGTGGCAGTGCACCACGGCCTGCACCTCGGGGCGGCTGCGCAGGATGTCGGCATGGAGGCGCCATTCGGAGGAGGGCTGCCGCCCCGCGGCGGCGCGGCGCACCCGTCCCTCCAGGTCAAGCTCCACCAGATCCCCGGCCTCCATCCGCTCGCAGGGCAGGGAACTGGGGGTGATCAGCAACCCGTCGGGCAGCCGCAGCGAGAGATTCCCGGCCGTGCCCTGATTGAGGCCGAGGTCCACCAGTCGCCGGGCCGCGGCCAGCAACCGCTGCCGGCTCTCCTCGATGGCCAGCGGCATGATGCCGTCCCCGCTGGAGAGACCCTAGACACCTGCAGGGCGGGGATCCAGTCACTGATCCAGCCAGGCAGGGGGCATGGCAACCACTGCACCCGTCAGCACCCCCATTCCCGCAAACGCCAGGGCTGGCAGACAGCTCCCCACAGCCACAGCTCTTCTCCAGTGCTACCACTTCGGATGATCCTCGGCGCGTCGCACCATGGCCCTGCGCACCAGCCTGTTTCTGCTCACCAACCTGGCGGTGGTCGCCACCATCGCCGTGCTGCTCGGCCTGGCCACCGCCAGCGGTCTGCTGCCCAGCGACCTTCCCTTCATCCCCCTTCTGATCGGCAGCTTCTTCTGGGGCGCCGTGGGCGCCTGGATCTCGCTGCAGCTGTCGCGCGAATCGGCGATCCGCGGCATGGGCGTGCAACTTGTGGATCAGTCCAGCGGCCCGGAAGCCCGCTGGCTGGTGAACACCGTGGCCGGGCTGGCCGGGAAGGCCGGCCTGCCGATGCCCGAGGTGGGCATCTACCCCGCGCCGGAGTTCAATGCCTTCGCCACCGGGCCCTCCCCCGATCGCGCTCTGGTGGCCGTGTCCACCGGCATCCTCCAGGGCATGCCCCCGGCCGAGCTGGAGGCCGTGCTCGGCCATGAGCTCAGCCACGTGGGCAATGGCGACATGGTGACCATGACCCTGCTGCAGGGGGTGGTGAACGCCTTCGTTCTCTTCCTGGCGCGCCTGCTGTGGTTGGCGCTGCCCCGCGGCAGCGACGAGCAGGGCCGCGTGCGCGCTCCCTCCCCCCTGCTGGTGCAGCCCTTCGAGCTGCTGCTCGGCCTGGCCGGATCGCTGGTCACTGCCTGGTTCTCCCGCCACCGGGAATACCGGGCCGATGCCGGCGCCGCCGCGCTCGTGGGTGGCGAGGCGATGGTGGCTGCCCTGGAGCGCCTCGGCGGTGCCATGCAGCTGGCGGACCGGCGCGATGGCCCCGCCTTCGACACCCTCAAGATCTCCGCGCCGCCGGCCCTGCTGGGCCTGTTCGCCAGCCATCCGGCCCTCGAACACCGCATCCGCGCCCTGCGCGAGGCCCAGGCGCTTCAGGCGGTCTCCCCGTAGAGACCGCGCAGGCCCGCCTCGCTCGCCGGCGCCACGCCCCGCTCGGTGATCAGGGCGGTCACCAGCCGGGCCGGCGTCACGTCGAACGCCGGGTTGAAGGCGGCGCTGCCATCCGGAGTGAGCTGAACTGTTGCGATCGCGGCAGGGACACCTTCGGTGCCGGCGATCCGCCCCTGGATGTGCGTCACCTCGGCGGCGCTGCGGGCCTCGATCGGGATCTCGGCCACGCCGTCGTCGATGGTCCAGTCGATCGTGGAGGCCGGCAGCGCCACGTAGAAGGGCACGCCGTTGTCGCGGGCGGCCAGGGCCTTGAGGTAGGTGCCGATCTTGTTGCACACATCGCCGCGGCGGGTGGTGCGGTCGGTGCCCACGATCACCGCGTCCACCCGGCCGTGCTGCATCAGGTGGCCGCCGGCGTTGTCGACGATCACAGTGTGGGGCACCCCCTCCCGGCCCAGCTCCCAGGCGGTGAGGCTGGCCCCCTGGTTGCGCGGGCGGGTCTCATCGACCCACACATGGATGGCGAGGCCGGCGCGGTGGGCCTTGTAGATCGGGGCCAGGGCCGTGCCCCAGTCCACCGTGGCGATCCAGCCGGCGTTGCAGTGGGTGAGCACGTTCAGCGGCTCACCCTGGCGCTCCGCCGGCCTGGACGCGGCCAGCTGCTGCAGCAGGCCCAGGCCGTGCTCGCCGATCGCCTCGCACATCGCCACGTCCTCATCGGCGATCGCCGCCGCCTCCACCCGCGCCGCCGAGACCCGCTCGGCAGGCGCCAACGGCTGCACCCTGGCGCGCACCCGCTCCAGCGCCCAGCGCAGGTTGATCGCCGTGGGCCGGGTGGCGTTGAGCTGCTCGAAGGCCTCCGCCAGGGCGGCATCGCTGGGGTCGGCCTGCAGGGCCAGCATCAGCCCGTAGGCCCCGGTGACGCCGATCAGCGGCGCCCCCCGCACCACCATGCTGGCGATCGCCTCGGCCGCCTCATCGCAGCTGCGCAGCGTGCGTGTCGTGAAGCGGTGCGGCAGCAGGGTCTGGTCGATCACGCCGATCGCGTCGAGGCCCGAGTTCCCGTCCGGCTCCAGCCAGATCGTGCGCCAGGGCTTGCCGTCGATGTTCATGGCTGCGCGGTGAGCGGGGGGCATGCTGGCCTGATCATCTCCGCCCGCCATGCAGGCGCTGGTGTCCCCTGCCTGGACCCTCAGATCGGCCGGTAGCCGAACCAGTCCGGCACCTGGGTCTGGCCCAGACCCTCCGGGTGGGGCTCCAGCTGCACATGCCAGCGCTCGCCCGCCAGCAGGTCAAGCTGCTCGATCGCCAGGCACTCGTCCACGGCGCAGAGATCGTCCGTGTGCTGCTGCAGCGCCTCCCGCAACCACTGGCGTCTGGCCGCCGCCTTGGCTGCCTGGTGCGAGCGGGCCACCACCAGGCCGAAGTGGTGCAGCTCCGCCAGGGAGTCGGGGTGGTAGGCGCCCAGGTTCACGAACCACAGCCGCTCGCGCCTGGGCGCTCCTGGCTCGCGCCGCAGGGTCACCGCCCAGCCATCCACCGCCCGCACCGCCATGTACGCATCCAGGTGCAGACCCTCACGCCGTCCGAACCACTGCCGCCGCAGCTCCGGGATCGCCGCCTCGATCGTGGTGCCCGCCACGAAGCGCACGTCGTGGAGCTCGATGTGGCAGCCGGGCGCGCGGCCGCCCAGCACCACCAGCAACAGCAATGGCGATGGTGGGTTCCGGGATGCCATCCGACGCGCGAGCCGCAACCCCAGCAAACCAGAACCAGGCCGCTCCCTGGGCCGATGGGCGCCAGGCTGGGGCTGCCTCCCGCCACCTGGAGCCGATGACCCCAGCCTTCGCCGCGCCGCCCGCCCTTGGGCTGGGCACCTGGAAAGCCGCCCCCGGCGAGGTGGGCGCGGCGGTGCGCTCGGCGCTGCGGCTCGGCTACCGGCACATCGACTGCGCTGCCATCTACGGCAACGAGGCCGAAATCGGCGCCGCCCTGCAGAGCGCTCTGGAGCCGGGGGAACTGCAGCGCGAGCAGCTCTGGATCACCTCCAAGCTCTGGAACGACCGCCACGCCCCCGAGCAGGTGCGCCCCGCCCTGGAACGCACCCTGGCCGATCTTCAGCTCGACCATCTCGACCTCTACCTGATCCACTGGCCGGTGGTGCACCGCAAGGGGGTGCTGATGCCGGCCGTCGCCGCCGACCAGATCCCACTCGAGCAGCTACCGCTGCAGGTCACCTGGGCGGCGATGGAGGAGCTGGTGGATGCGGGTCTGGTGAGGCGGATCGGCGTGTCCAACTGCAGCGCGGCCAAACTCGCCGCCCTGCTGCCCCACTGCCGTCACCGGCCGGCGGTGAACCAGGTGGAACGTCACCCCTGGCTGCAACAGCCCGACCTGCTGGCCTTCTGCCGCAGCCACGGCATCGCCCTCACCGCCTACGCCCCCCTGGGATCGCCGGCCAGCGGCGGGCCCGCCCCCCTGCTCAGCGATCCGGTGATCAACGCTATCGCCGCAGCCCATGGCGCCAGTGCGGCCCAGGTGCTGATCGCCTGGGGGATCGCCTGCGGCACCAGCGTCATTCCCAAATCCGTGCGGCCCGAGCGGCAGGCGGCCAACCTCCAGGCCGCCTGCACGCTGCAGCTCAGCGCCGCCGAGATGGAGGAGATCGCCGGCCTCGACCGTCACCATCGCTTCGTGGACGGCAGCTTCTGGGAGCTGCCCGGTGGGCCCTACAGCCGCGCCAGTCTCTGGGATGAACCCGCCACCACCCCGTGAGCCGCATCAGGGCACGATGCGCACCGGCGTGCCCACGGCGGTGCGCTCGAACAGCCAGCGGGCAGTGGCCCGGCTGAGACGGATGCAGCCGTGGCTGCGGGGCACGCCGAAGCACTGGCCTGCAGCCTCCTGCCAGGGGGCTGGATGCAGGCAGTAGCTGTCGGCCGCCAGGCCACCACCTCCCAGGCACATCACATCAGCCACGGGTGGGGTGCGGTAGTCACTGCCGATCAGCGGCGTGCTGGTGTACTTCGTGGCGATGTGGAACTCACCGGTCGGCGTGGGCGACGCGGCCACGCCGGTGGACACCGGCGCGCTGTAGATGGGCAGGGAGCCGCCGGCATAGGCGCGCAGACGCTGCTGGGAGAGATCGATCAGCAGCAGCGTGATCAGCTCAAGCACAGCAGGCCCCTGGAGTGCAGAGCCAGCTTGGCGGCCGGCTCAGCTGTGCTCGCGCAGAAAACCGATCGTGCCCAGCAGTTCCTCGGCGAAGCGGTCGATCTCTTCAGGCGTGGTGGTGAAGCTGAGACTGGCCCGGGCCGAGCCGGGAATCCCGTAGAGACGGTGCAGAGGCTGGGTGCAGTGGTGACCGCTGCGGATGCAGATGCCGGCCGAATCGAGCAGGGCGGCGATGTCGTTGGCGTGCAGCCCATCGACGGTGAAGGCTGCCAGGGCGCCGCGGTGGGGCTGCTGATCGGGGGTGGGGCCGAGCACCCTCACGCCGTCGATGGCCTGCAGGCGCTCGAACAGCCGGCGGGTGAGCACCTGCTCCCAGGCGTGGATCCGGTCCAGGCCGATCGCCTCGAGATAGTCGAGCGCAGCGCCCATGCCGATCGCCTCGCCGATGGCGGGTGTGCCTGCCTCGAACTTGTGGGGCAGCTCGGCCCAGCTGCTGTGGTCCAGGAACACGTCCTGGATCATCTCGCCGCCCCCCAGAAACGGTGGCATCGCCTCCAGCAGCGCTTCCCGCGCCCACAGGAAGCCCGTGCCGGTGGGGCCGCAGAGCTTGTGGGAGCTGCCCACCAGGAAATCGCAGCCGAGCTCGCCCACCTTCACCGGCATGTGCGGCAGGCTCTGGCAGGCATCCACCAGCACCAGGGCGCCGCCGGCGTGGGCCAGGGCGGCGATCTCGGCGACCGGATTGAGGCAGCCGAGGGTGTTGCTCACCTGCACCACACTCACGAGTCTGGTGCGCTCGTTCAGCTGGGCCTTGAGGTCGTCGAGATCCAGTTCGCCGCTGGGGGTGAGGCCCACGTGGCGCAGCACGCAGCCGGTGCGGGCCGCCAGCAGCTGCCAGGGCACCAGGTTGCTGTGGTGCTCCATCACCGTGAGCAGCACCTCGTCGCCCTCGCGCAGATTGGCCTCACCCCAGGTGCGGGCCACCAGGTTGATGGCCTCGCTGGCGTTGCGGGTGAACACGATCTCGCGGCTGCTGACGGCCCCCACGAAGCGGGCCACCTTCTCCCGGGCCCCCTCGAACGCCTCGGTGGCCCGGGCGCTGAGCTGGTGCGCACCGCGGTGAACGTTGGCGTTGTCGTGGCCGTAGTAGCGCTGCAGGGCCTCGAGCACCTGCACGGGCTTCTGGCTGGTGGCCGCGTGATCCAGGTAGATCAGCGGCTGGCCCAGGCAGGCCGTCTGGGCCAGCAGCGGGAAGTCGGGGCGGGTGAGCTCCGCCAGGTTCTCGGCTGGAGGAAAGGCCTGGGCTCCTCCGGCGGCACCGGGATCAGGGATCGAACCGGACGCGGACGGGCTGGAGCCGGGGGAATCGGAGGTGGACGGTGAGCGCAGGGCGGGGGAGGCGGTCATGGTTGGTCAGACGTCCCCCAGCAGGGCGGTGATGGGATCGTGGCGGCCGGAGGCGGGCGGCAGCTCGCGCAGCACCTCCTCGCAGAAGGCACGCTGCAGCAGGCGGGCGGCCGTGCCGACGTCGATACCGCGGCTCTGAAGGTAGAAGAGTTCCTCCCTCTGCAGCTGGCTCACGGTGGCGCCGTGGGCACACTTCACGTCGTCGGCGACGATCTCCAGCTCGGGCTTGGTGTCGATCCGGGCCCGGTCGGAGAGCAGCAGATTGCGGCTCATCTGGGCGGCATTGGTGTGCTGGGCGGCACGGGGCACCTGCACGGCGCCGTTGAACACACTGCGTCCAGCGCCGCCGGCCACGGCCTTGTGCACCTGATCGAGCTCCCCCTCCGGGCCCTCGAAGCGCACACAGCTGTGGGTGTCGGCCAGCTGACGCCCCTCCACCCGCTGCAGGCCGCGCAGGCGGGTGCGCGCCGCGCCCCTCTCCTGCAGTACGCGAGGCTCGTGGCGGGCCAGCGACCAGCCGGTGGAGACCGTGGTGGCCAGCAGCTCGCTTCCCGGGGCCTGACGCACCGCCAGGTGGTTGAGCAGGCAACAGTCGTCCCGGCCGAGAGCGAGGCAGCCGAGATCAAGGCGGGCATCCTCCGCCAGCACCACCTCGGTCACGAGGCTGAGCAGCTGACGGTGGCCAGGCGCCGCCTGCGGCACCTGCAGCAGCTCCAGCCTGGCGCCGGGCTCGAGCCACAGCAACAGGCGCCAGGCGGCCAGGCCTTCGCCGGCGGAAGCAGCCAGGGGCAGCTCGAGACTGCCGCCATCACCGTCAACACGCAGCACCAGTGTGGCGGGAGCAGCACCGGCGTTGAGACGCACCGGCCAGTGGTCAGCGGCACCGCAGGCGGCGAGAGAGCTGCCGAGCGCCCCTTCGGCCTGCTGAGCATCCAGCCGCTCCACCCCGGCCGACAGGCTGAGGGCGGCCCAGGGATCGGCCGGAATCCCGCCGGAGGGCGCGGCGATGCCGGTGGGGATCGCCAGCAGCGGGGAGAGATCGGTGAAGCGCCAGTCCTCCTGGCGACGGCTCGGCAGCGGTGCGCCGGCCAGATCCGCCAGCCAGGCGGCAGCTCCCTCGCCGGCTGCGGTCACGGCTGGAGCGGACGTGACGGGGGCGCTCACCATCAGGCCACCTCCGCCGGCTGGCGCTCCGGCTCGCCGCCCAAGCGGGCCAGCTCCTGATCCACCCAGTCGTAGCCGCTGCGCTCCAGCTCCTGGGCCAGCTCCTTGCCGCCGCTGCGCAGGATGCGGCCGGCCGCCATCACGTGCACGTGGTCTGGGGTGATCAGATCGAGCAGGCGCTGGTAGTGGGTGATCAACAGGGTGGCGTTGTCGGGGCCAGCGAGCTGGTTCACACCGCCGGCCACGATCCGCAGGGCGTCGATGTCCAGGCCGGAATCGGTTTCGTCGAGGATGGCCACCACCGGCTCCAGCAGCGCCATCTGCAGGATCTCGTTGCGCTTCTTCTCGCCGCCGCTGAAGCCCTCGTTCACCGAGCGCTCCAGGAAGGCGGGATCCATCTGCACCACCGCCAGCCGCTCGCGCACCAGATCCTCGAAGGCGAAGGTGTCGAGCTCCTCCTCACCCCGCTCAGCGCGGCGGGCGTTGGTGGCCACCCGCAGGAACTCCAGGTTGCTCACACCGGGGATCTCCACCGGATACTGAAAACCAAGGAACAGGCCGATGCGCGCCCGCTGCTCGGGATCGAGCTCCAGCAGGTTCTCACCGCGGTAGAGCACACTGCCGCCGGTCACGGTGTAGGCGGGGTGGCCGGCCAGCACCTTGGAGAGCGTGCTCTTGCCGCTGCCGTTGCGGCCCATCACCGCATGGATCTCGCCGGCCCGGATCGTGAGGTTCACGCCCTTGAGGATGGGCTGATCCTCCACCGAAGCCCGGAGGTCGCGGATCTCAAGCAGGATTGGAGCGTCAGGGCGGATCACGGCAGGGTCAGGGGCTGGGGACGGGACGAGGGGGCAGCGAAGGGGAGCGGCCCAGACGGGAAGGGAGGAGAGACGGCAGTGCCCGGTTTGGGAAGGGCTTGGCATCGGCGGCGCCGTCAGCCCACAGAGCCCTCGAGCTTGAGGGCAAGCAGCTTGTCGGCCTCGGCGGCGAACTCCATGGGCAGCTGGTTGAACACGTCGCGGCAGAAGCCGCTCACCATCATCGACACCGCCTCCTCGAAGCCGATGCCCCGGCTCTGGAGGTAGAAGAGCTGGTCTGCGGAGATGCGGCAGGTGCTGGCCTCGTGCTCGACGCTGGCCTGGGGCTGCTGGGAGCGGATGTAGGGGTAGGTGTTGGCGCCTGCCTGATCGCCGATCAGCATCGAGTCGCACTGGCTGTAGTTGCGGGCGCCGATGGCCTTGGGCCCGATCTGCACCAGGCCGCGGTAGCTGTTGACAGAGTGACCAGCGCTAATGCCCTTGCTCACGATCGTGGAGCGGGTGCGGGGACCTACATGCACCATCTTGGTGCCGGTGTCGGCCTGCTGCCGGTTGTTGGTGAGAGCAACGGAGTAGAACTCTCCGACCGAATCGGCGCCCTGCAGCACGCAGCTGGGGTACTTCCAGGTAATGGCCGAGCCGGTTTCCACCTGGGTCCAGCTGATGCGGCTGCGGTCGCCGCGGCAGTGACCGCGCTTGGTCACGAAGTTGTAGATGCCGCCCACACCGTTCTCATCACCGGCATACCAGTTCTGAACGGTGGAATACTTGATCGAGGCGTCCTCGAGGGCCACCAGCTCCACCACAGCTGCATGCAGCTGGTTGGTGTCGAACATCGGCGCTGTGCAACCCTCGAGGTAACTCACCGAGGAGGCTTCCTCGGCGATGATGAGGGTGCGTTCGAACTGGCCGGTGTCGCCGGAGTTGATGCGGAAATAGGTGGAGAGCTCCATCGGACAGTCCACACCCTTGGGGATGAAGACAAAGGAGCCATCACTGAAGACTGCGGAGTTGAGGGCCGCAAAATAATTGTCATTGCTGGGAACGACGGTTCCCAGGTAACGCTCCACAAGATCTGGGTACTCCTTGACGGCCTCACTGATGGAACAGAAGATCACCCCATGCTCAGCAAGCTTCTCGCGGAAGGTGGTGGCGATCGAGACGCTGTCAAACACCGCATCCACAGCCACGTTGGAGAGGCGCTTCTGCTCGCTCAGCGGAATACCGAGCTTGTCGAAGGTTTCCAGAAGCTTTGGATCCACCTCATCCAGGCTTGTCTTCTGCTGCTTCTGCTTGGGGGCCGCATAGTAGACGATGTCCTGATAATCGATGGGCGGATACCCAACAGCAGCCCAGTCGGGCTCCTGCATACCCAGCCACTGTCGATACGCGCGCAGACGGAAATCAAGCAGGAAGGCCGGCTCCTCCTTCATGGAGGAGATCAGGCGCACCACATCTTCGCTCAGCCCCTTCGGGATCTTCTCGGTTTCGATGTCGGTGACAAAGCCATACTTGTAGGGCTGGGAAACCAGATCACCAACGGTGGCAGTGCTGCTCATGGCGGGAAGAGGGAGCGAGGGGAAGATTCAGTTGCCGGCAGTGGCGGCCTTGATCTCTTCGGTGGTGATCGTCTGCTTGTCGCAGCGGAAAGGATTGTCCTCGGTGAGGAAGAGCATGCAGTGGCACTCTTTGCGCTCACGCATCGGCACGCACGGACAGTTCCAGAAGGCCTGGGCCACCTCCGCCTCCTTGTCCTCGTAGTGGCGGCAAGGGCAGAGGGCTCCGCCCAGTTCGTCCTTGTGCCGGGCCAGACCCTCGAGCACCACGGCGGTGACTCCGGAATCACTGCAGAAATAGGTGCCGGTGCGCTGGGCGTAGGTTTCCGCGAACTTGCGGATCATCTCGAGGCTGTCAGCGCTGGGAGCAGGGTTGGCGTTGCTGTCGGGCATGGCGCGATCGGGCTGGGCGACAAGGACTGGGTGACGGAGGCTGGGCGACTGAGGCTGGGCTTGGAACGGAGGTGGGCTCAGAAGGGGGTATGGAGTGGCATCCAAACCCGCTGACGCCCTGCGAACCGGCAGACGCGACACAAACCGGCAGACGCGATACCGATGGACCCTGGAGATGGGGAGCGGAAACGCGAAACCTGCGCCATGGACGACAGCCAGGGCCAGGAAGGGATGTCGATTGGATGCCGACGACTGGGTGTCAATTACGAAACAGGAGGGTTTCGTTTGTGGGCACCCTAGGGCACCTGATGGGGTCTTGGGTTCGGGGCCATTGTGCCGCTCCGGCGCCGACGGTGTCCGGACCAGCCGCTGCCCGGCGATCCCCAACCCTGCGCTGTGCGTGGCATGGTGTGCAGGCCGGTTCATGGCTATGGGCTCCCACTCCGCCACCAGCACCACTGATACCGCTGATACCGCCGGAGTGACTCCGTCCGCCGCGACCGCTCCCCCGGCGGCGCCCTCAGCGGTGACGCGATCGGAGCCGGCAGCAGAATCCCGCGCGACCCCGATTCCATCCTCCACCCGCGAAGCGACACTCTCCCTGCTGCTGCGCCGCGGCCGGGCCACGGCCAGCGAACTGGCAAGCGCTCTGGGGGTGTCCGTGCAGGCCATGAGGCGCCATCTGCGCAGCCTCGAGGACGACGGACTGGTTCAGGCCAGTCCCGCCGGTGAGGGGCCGGGCCGCCCCAGCAACCGCTGGCAGCTCACCGCCAAGGCCCAGGATCACTTCCCCGATGGGAGTGAACAGTTCGCCCTCAGCCTGCTCGAATCCATCAGCGGCTCACTGCCGGCCGAAACCCTGCAGGGCCTGCTGGCCCAGCAGGCCCTGCACAAGGCACAGCTGTACAGGGCCCGGATCGGCGAGGGACCGCTCCAGCAACGGCTGGAGCGGCTGGTGGACCTGCGGCGTCAGGAGGGATATGTGGCCGAATGCGCTCCAGAGCAGGACGGGCGGGCGTGGTTGATGCGTGAACTCCACTGCTCCGTGATGCGCATCGCCGAACAGTTCCCCTGTGTGTGCGACCAGGAACTCAGCCTCATCCGTCACACCTTCCCCGACTGCGCGGTCGAACGGGTGCAGTGGCGGCTGGAGAAGGGCCACTCCTGCGGATTCAGGCTCTGCCCGACAGTCGCCGGGGAACACCACGACCCTGTCTGATCCGTTGAAGGTGGATCACCCCGGGGGACCGCTGACGGCCGCCGAAGTCGAGGCCCTGGATTCCACCCTGCTTCCTGCCCTGGAGCGCCACCACCTGCGGCTGCTCGCCCATGCCCTGCGCAGCCTGCAACTGGCAGCGGGCCGTCAGCATGGCCCCCTGCCGGATGCCCGCTCCCTCAGCCTGTGGGCTCTCCAGCATCCGGCAGTGGCCGCCGCGCCCGATTTCGCCCACGCGTTCGTGGCGCAGCTGCAGAAGCTGGGCGAGGAGATCGACGCCATCGCCCGCGACCGGGGGCGCGAACCCCTGGTGCTCACGCTCACTGAGCTGGCGGACTGGGCACGCATTCAGGCCGATCGCCGCATCGATGGCCGGACCGGTGGCCACTGAAGGCCGTCAGCGCACCAGCAGCCACACTCCCAGAACCCCGAGGGCGGCCGCCAGCCAGCCCTGTCCTCCCGGCCGGTCGCCTTCCAGAGGCGCCAGCGGCACCGCCATCAGCGGGGCGGTGGCCAGCAGCGCAACTGCCAGCCCCGCCGGCAGGCGCAACAGCGCCAGTTGCTGCAGGGCAATTCCGGCCGTGGTGCCAAGCAGGGTGGCACCGAGCACCAGAGGCCAGCGACGGACAGACGGCGACGGCCCACCCCGCCAGCGCACGCGCGCCCACAGGGCCGGCAGCAGGGGCAGCAGCGCCACGCAGGCCCCCAGCAGACGCACGGTCGAGGCCTCGAGCGGGCTGATGGGCTGGAGACGCAGCGCCGCCCGGGCCAGAAGGGCGCCACCGCTGCCGCACAGCAGGGCCAGCAGCGCCAGCAGCACCCCGAAACGCTGGGGGCAACCCTGACCACAGTGCGGGGCGGCGGCCTGAGCGGCCGTGCACTGCGGGGACTGCGGGGACTGCGGGGGCTGCGGGGACTGCGGGGGCTGCGGGGGCTGCGGGGGCTGAGAAGGCTGCTGCCGGGCCACCAGCACCAGGGCCAGGCTCACCAGCAGGATGCCGGCCCATTGCCGCCCCTGCGGCACCTCCGCCAGCAGCACGAGGCCGGCGGCACTGGTGACGGCAGGACCGCCGGCCTCGAAGGTGAGCGTGCGCCGCGTGCCCAGCCGGCGCAGCGCCGCGAAGTAGAAACTGTCACCAGCGGCGATCCCGAGCACACCACTGGCCAGCAGCAGCGCCAGCGGCAGCGGCTGCACATGCGCCACACCCAGCAGCAGCGGCAACTGGAGGACCAGGGCGATCAGGTTCTTCAGCAGGTTCAGCTGAGCCGGAGCAAGGGACGTCGGCAGGCGACGCCAGAGACCGCTCGCCAGGGTCCACCCCAGGGCGGCCAGCAGAGCCGCCACAACCCCAGTCGCCACCTCAGGGACAAGCGCGTGCTGCCATCATCGCTGGAGATGCCCTGGCTCTCGTGACCGAGCCGATCGCCGACGCCATCAGCTTCTTCCGGCTCAGCTGCGGCCGCTGGCGCTCCCAGCGCAGCAGCCACCACCTGCTGCACCGCCGCGCCGAGGCCGGCGACTCCTGGATCGAAGTGGTGGAACTGCAACCGCACGATCCCCGCCTGATCGCCGTTGCCGAACTGCACGGCCAGGATCCCGGCGGCCTGGCCGGCGGCTGCCGCGTCACCTGGGACGCGTCGATGGCCTGGGACAAGGCCGGGGAGGCCCATCAGGGCGAGAGCGTGTTCGGCCTGATCCCCACGGACGAAAGGGGCCGCGCCGGACTGCTGCTACGCGATCGGGGCTACGCCGAAACCGCCCCGGTGGCGGGCCGTTTCGCCATGGACGAGCGCGACGGGCTGCTGCTCACCACCAGCTACGAAACCATGACCAGCCTGGAGAGGTTCAGCTTCGCCGGGCCCAACGTGCGCCTGCGCACCAGCACCGTCGAAGGGCTCTCCAACACCGCGTCCTTCTGCATCGAGACCCGGGTGGTGGCTGCCGCGGAGGAGGGGCTTCCGTCACCGGAGGAAGCGGCCTCTGACGACGGGACGGCGCTGTCGCCGCTGGGCTGGTGACCCCGGCTGGCCCCTGGGTGATCCGGCTGGCCCCTGTGGTGTTGAACGTTACGGACTGTGAGTCCTGCCGGGAAGGCCTCAGTGGCTCCCCGGCCGCACTTCTACGATCCCCTGCGACGGATGCCGAAGTCGTGTGACCCTGCCTCTCCTGAAGTACGCGCCCATCAGCCAGAACGCCAGGGTGAAGTCCCTCCGGGTGGGCTCGGATGAGGATCCCAAGGCCGTGTCCATGGACAAGGCCATGGACCGGGAAGATCAGAACTTCGTGATCGAAGCGGCCTACCGCCAGATCTTCTTCCATGCCTTCAAGGTCGACCGCGACCGCACCCTGGAGTCCCAGCTGCGCGACGGTCAGATCACCGTGCGGGACTTCATCCGCTCCCTGTGCCTGTCGGACACCTTCACCCGCAGCTTCTACAACCTCAACAGCAACTACCGGGTGGCCCGCCACCTGGTGGAGAAGCTGCTGGGCCGCAAGACCCACGGCAAGGCCGAGGAGATCGCCTGGTCGGCGGTGCTGATGACCCGCGGGGTCAAGGGCATGGTCGATGACATTCTCGACAGCCAGGAATACCTGGAGGCCTTCGGCTACGACATCGTCCCCTACCACCGCAACCGGGTGGTGGGCAGCCGGGATCTGGGCGACACCCCCTTCAACATCACCAGTCCGCGCTACGAGGCCTACTACCGCAACATCCTGGGCTTCCCCCAGGTGGTTTACACCGGCACCGCCCGCACCCTGCCGGAGCGGGCCCGCCAGCGCCGCGGTGGCTACCCCGAGGATTACCTCAGCTGGGTGCGCGGCCTGCCGGCCATGCGTGCCAGCAGCGCCTCGGCCAGCGCCGACATCGATTATCTGGCGAGGGTTCCCTACCGGAGCATCGGCCGCTGAGCGCCAGCTCACCGTGATCCCGGCGGCCGAAAGGCCGCCTTTTTCATGGCTGGCTGCATGGCTCGCTGCGGAGGGCACCGGGCGCCGGGCGCCGGTCAAAGACACCCGCTCAACCCGTCAGTGCTTGCTGACCACCTGCGCAGAGGGGAGCCGATGGTGACAAAGTCTCTCCACTGATCCCGAAGGAATCGTTCACCGTGGCCAAGTCACTCGGATCGCTCGCACGCATGACCCTGCGGCAGCTGCGTCAGGTTGCCAGCGATCTCGGTGTGGCTCTCTACAGCCGGAAGTCCAAGGACCAGCTCGTGGCCGCCATCGAGGAACGTCAGGATCAGGAGACCATCGAGCCGAGTCTGCAGGCCATCGAAGCCGAGCTCGAGCCAGCCCCTCGCCCTCAGGCTGAAACGAGCGTCGTCTTCCTGCCGCGCGATCCCCAGTGGGCCTACGTCTTCTGGGAGATCTCCGATGCCGACCGGGCAGCCGCCCAGGCGGCAGGGGCAACCCAGCTGTGCCTGCGGGTCGCCGACGTGACGGGCCTGCCGGGAGGATCGGCCCATCCCCACACCCTTCAGGAGGTGATCGTCGACAGCCACGCCACCGAGTGGTACCTCCCCGTTCCCCTGAGCGACCGCGACTACCGGGTGGAGCTGGGCTACCGCAAGGGCAGCTCAGGTGGGTGGATGTCCCTGGCTTTCTCCTCGGTGGCCCGGGTGCCGGCTCTCCACCCCAGCGACCAGATCCTCGACCAGTTCGTGCCCTTCTCCCTCGAGAGCGCTCCGGCCCCCACCCTGCCGGCACCGGTGGAGCCGGGCGGGGGCGATTCAGGCCTGCACGAGCGCCTGTACCAGAGCGCCACCTCACAGTGGCGCCGCATCAGCAGGGGTTCCGAGGCCTTCCACGAACTCGAGGGGGCCGGCCTTGAGTCCGGTGAGCTCAATGCTTCCGGCATGGGCATCTGGGCAAGCGGCCGCGATTCCGGCATCGGCGGCGTAGCCCCCCGCCAGCGTTCCTTCTGGCTCGTGGCCGATGCGGAACTGATCGTGTACGGGGCCACCGATCCTTCAGCCCGCCTCAGCATCGGCGGTGAGGAGGTGCCGCTCTCTGCCGACGGCACGTTCCGGGTGCAGGTGCCCTTCCGAGATGGCAAGCAGCTCTATCCGATCGAGGCCGTGGCGGCTGACGGTGAACAGAAGCGCAACATCACGCTCGAATTCACCCGCAGCACACCCGAGGACAACAGCAACCCGGCCGAGAAAGCGGCCAGCGAGTGGTTCTGAGGTGCAGCTGAAGCGGGTCCTTGTGGCCGCCACACCACTGATGGGCGCCATCGCCTTTCCGGTGGCGGTTCCCCTGGTGATGCGATCGGCGGGTCTGTCCCTGGCAGTGCTCACCGCCGTCGTGCTCGGTGCCCTGTGGTTCTCGGCGATGCTGCTCAGCGCCGAGATGCCTTCCCACGACTGAGCGCTTCGCTGATCTGAGCGTCTCGCCGCCGGTGGGGCAACCCTGAGCCAGGTGTTGCTCCCTTTTCATGCTGAAGCTGCGACGCGTCCCCTGGGCCGGGGCCCTGGCCCTGTTGCTGGCCGGTTGCGGCGCCGAGGCCGCACTCGTGGGCGCCCCTCACAAGCCGTCGCCCCTGCCCGAAGGCATCGAGGTGGCCTTCAACCACAACCCCGCCAGCCGCTACCGCAGCCCGATTGATGGGCGCTGGCGCCAGGGCGACGACCTGGAAGCCTTCGTGCTCTCCTCGATCGCCGGTGCGGAACGCGAGATCCTCGTGGCGGTGCAGGAGCTCACCCTGCCCCGCATCGCGCAGGCCCTGGTGGAGCGCCACCGTCAGGGCCTGCGCGTTCAGGTGGTGCTCGAGAACAACTACAGCGCCCCCTGGAGTGAAGAGCACCTCGCCGATCTCAACCCCCGCCAGCGGCACCGCCGTGCCCAGCTGGAGGCCCTGGGTGGGGGGGATGCGGTGGCGATCCTGCGCTCCGGCGGCGTGCCGGTGATCGACGACACCGCCGATGGCAGCGCCGGCAGCGGGCTGATGCACCACAAGTTCGTGGTGATCGATGGGCGGGAGGTGATCACCGGCTCCACCAACTTCACCTCCTCCTGCATCCACGGCGACCCCGATGACGCCAGCACACGGGGCAACGTGAACCACATGCTGCGGCTGCACAGCCGCGACCTGGCGGCGCTGTTCCAGGAAGAATTCGAGCGCATGTGGGGCACAGGCCCGGGAGGTGCGGCGACCAGCCGCTTCGGCCTGGCCAAGGAGAGCGAGGGTCTGCGCTGGGTGCGGGTAGGCAGCACACCCGTGGGCGTGCTGTTCACGCCGCATCGGATGGGGGACGAGCGCAACGGGCTGGAGCTGCTGGCGGAGCTGCTGCGAGGCACCGAGGAACAGCTCGATCTGGCCCTGTTCGTGTTCTCGGACCAGCGGCTGGGGAACGTGGTGGGGGATCTGCATGAACGCGGTGTGGCCGTGCGCCTGCTGGCCGACCCGGGATTCGCCAACCGCTTCTTCAGCGAGGTGCTCGATCTGCTCGGCTTGGAACTGCCCGATCACCGCTGCATCCTGCAGGCCGAGAACCGCCCCCGCAGCGATCCCCTGCCGGGAGTGGGCACACCCCGCCTCTCCGGAGGCGACAAGCTGCACCACAAGCTGGCCGTGATCGACCGCCGGCGGGTGGTCACCGGCTCCTTCAACTGGAGCCCCAGCGCCGCACACCGCAACGATGAAACCCTGCTAGTGATTGATTCCGCCAGGCTCGCCGCACATTTCGGCGCCGAGGTGGACCGGCTCTGGAAAGGGGGCGAACTGGGCGTCACCGAGCGGCTGCAGCGCAAGCAGCGGCGGATGCAGGAGCGCTGCGGCAGCGGCCGCCGCGCCGCCGCATAGGATCGTTGCCCGGGTCAGCAGCCCCCATGTCCTCTCCGTCAGCAGCCTGCGATCAGCAGGCCACCCTGGATGCCATCCAGCTGATGCTGCGTGACCTGCACACACGGCATGACGACATCCGCCACCGGGCGGCGTTCCGTGGCTGCACCCGCGAACTGCTGGATGTTCAGCAGGAGCTGGTGGATTACCTGCTGGCCAAGAAGAGTGCGCTGATGGGGCAGAACTGCCGCGACGGCCAGTCCCATCCCAGCTACACCGCCTATCTCTGACGCCACTGGCGGACACAGGCCCATCGTCATCGTGGGCGCAGGCCCGGCCGGCGCCAGCCTGGCCCTGCGTCTGTGCCGTGCCGGCCAGGCGGTGACGCTGGTGGAGGCGGCCGAATCCCTGGACCGCCAGTTCCGCGGCGAAGCCCTGATGCCCCATGGCCTGGAGGCCCTGGAGGCGATGGGGCTGCTGCCGCTGGCCAGCGCCATCCCCCAGCGCCGCCTGCGCGGCTGGTGCTTCGTGCTCGAGAAGCGCGAGCTGTTCCGCCTGATCGAGCCCCTGGAGACGCTGCCGGACGCGGCAGCCTGCACCCTGATCAGCCAGCCGGCGCTGCTGCGCCACTGGCTGGCGGAACTCCGCAGCCTGCCGGGGGCCCGGGTGCTGCTGGGCCGGCGGGCGGCAAGCCTGCTGCTGGAGAACGGCCGGGTGGCAGGCGTGAGGCTGGACGATGGCCAGACGCTGACGGCAAGGCTGGTGGTGGCGGCCGATGGCCGGGCATCCCGCCTGCGGCAGCAGGCCGGGCTCCCCCTGCGGCGCCTCGGCGATGCCATCGAGGTGCTCTGGTTCCGGCTGGAGGGCCACGATCCCAGCCCGCTGCAGGGCTGCTTCACCACCGTGATCGGCGCCGGCGGGCTGTTCAGCGCTTTCGACAGTGCCAGCGGCGGGGTGCAGCTGGGCTGGGTGCCGGAGCGGGAGGAGACCAGCGGCGACTGGGCGGAGCGCTTGGCCGCCCTGAGCCCGCCGGCGCTGGCAGCCTGGCTACGCGACGCGGCCGGTGCCCTGCGGGAGCCGGTGCGGCTGCGGGTGGAGGTGGGCCAGGCCGAACGCTGGTGGCGGCCCGGCCTGCTGCTGCTGGGCGATGCCGCCCATCCCATGAGCCCAGTGCGCGCCCAGGGAATCAACCTGGCCCTGCGGGACGCCTGCACGGCGGCCGAAGAACTCCTGAAGGCCCTGGAAGGCCACAAGGAGGAGCCGCAGCGGCTCGATGGGGCCTTGGCACGAATCGAGGCGTGCCGCCGGCCTGAATGCGACACCATTCAGAAGCTGCAGGCGGAAGAGACACGGAGGGGACTGCTGCTCCGCCGGCAGGGCTGGCTGCGGCGGGCTCTGGCCCTGAATGCGCCCTGGCTGGGGGCGCTGGTGGCCGAACGCTGGCGCCGCCAGCAGCTCCCCCTGCGGCTCGGTGTCACCAACCTGCGCGGCGGCGGGAGCACAGCGGTGGCGGAAGCACGGCGATGATGGGTTCTGCCGCAGGGCCCGCCACAGCCATGCTCCGCTTCGCTTTCTCTCCGTCTCCCGACTGCCGGCGGCCCGGTTCCGCACCGCTGGCAGCCACACTCCTGCGCTGGACAGGGCTGGTCCTGATCCTCGCCCTGGCGCCTGCGGCACAGGTGCCCGCCCTGGCCAGCGAGCCCCCCTATCCCAGCCGTGAGCAGCTGCGCGAACTGCAACTGGCCACCTTCAACTGCGCCCGGGAGAACCAGGCGGGCGACTGCGATGGCGCCCGGATGCAGGCCGATCCCCTGCTCGACCATCCCCGCCTGCCGGGCAGCTGCAAGGACGCCCTCTGGGAGATCCGCGAACACGCGGCGACGGCGTCCGAAAACAGCTTCGAGCGGCGCGATCGCCTCGATCGGGCCGGCCAGGACCTGATGCGTTTCTGCCCCCGCAACGCCCAGCCGGCCACTCCGAAAGGCAGCACCAGCGGTCCTCGCCCTGCGTCGGGGTTCCGGTTCAGCGGAGGGGACGGTCGTTGATCAGTCCCAGCACATCCCGCGCGGTGGCCTCCATGAACTCCCACGACCAGGTGGGCTGAACCACCGCCCGGTTGGAGAGCTCACAGAGGGAGTTGCGTTGCCCTGCCGCCTCGCAGCTGGCCACCATCTGCAGCAGGGCATTGGTGAGCTTGCCGCGCAGGCAGCTCTCTGTGCCGGCACGGGTGATCACGGCCTTGGCGGCATCCCGCGTGCGGCCCACAGCCTGGTCGTAGGGAACGGCCCTGGCTCCGCCCATCACGGCCGCCGCGGAGGTGCCCCAGAGCCCAAGGGATGCCAGAGCCACAGCAATCGCGGCTGCAGAACGCAGGACAGAGGCTGGGCGCAGGCCAGCGCGAGGAGCCGGGTGCGGAGAAGGCATGGGCAATCCGGGCGGTCTCCCTGGCGTCTCCAGAGCGTAGCCAGGGTGGCCGGTGTGGCAGGAACCGCAGGGTTAGTTTGTGGAAACCCGCCCCCGCTGCGATGGCCGTGAACGTGCAGGAGATCAGCGTCCGGACGATCAGCCTGCCCCAGCCCTTCAGCGACCAGAAGCCCGGCACCTCCGGCCTGCGCAAAAGCAGCCGCCAGTTCGAGCTGCCCCACTACCTGGAGAGCTTCATCGAGGCGATCTTCCGCGTGCTGCCGGGGGTGGCCGGCGGCACTCTGGTGCTGGGCGGCGACGGGCGCTACGGGAATCGCCGCGCCATCGGCGTGATCGTTCGCATGGCCGCCGCCCATGGCGTGGCCCGTGTCATCACCACCACCGGGGGCATCCTCTCCACGCCGGCCGCGTCCCACCTGATCCGCCGCCACAACGCCATCGGCGGCATCATCCTCTCGGCCAGCCACAACCCGGGCGGCCCAGACGGCGACTTCGGGGTGAAGGTGAACGGGGCCAACGGCGGGCCCGCCCCCGAATCGATCACCGACGCCATCTTCGCCGTCACCCAGACCCTCGATGGCTACCGGATCGCCGCATCCACGGACGGGGAGAGCGGCGGCATCGATCTGGAGCGCACCGGCAGCCGCAGCCTGGGCAGCCTGCAGATCGAGGTGATCGACGGTGTCGACGACTACGTGGTGCTGATGCAGCGCCTGTTCGACTTCGACGCCATCGCCGATCTGCTCCGGGGCGATTTCCCGATGGCGTTCGACGCCATGCATGCCGTCACCGGCCCCTATGCCACGCGCATCTTCGAGGGTCTGCTGGGGGCCCCGGCCGGCACCGTGCGCAACGGCACCCCCCTGGAGGATTTCGGTGGCGGCCACCCCGACCCCAACCTCACCTACGCCCACGACCTGGCCGGGCTGCTGCTGGAAAGCGACGCCTACCGCTTCGGCGCCGCCTGCGACGGTGACGGCGACCGCAACATGATCCTGGGGGGACGCTGTTTCGTGAACCCCAGCGACAGCCTGGCGGTGCTCACCGCGAATGCCACCCTGGCGCCGGGCTATGCCGATGGGCTGGCCGGCGTGGCCCGCTCGATGCCCACCAGCGCCGCGGTGGATGTGGTGGCCAAGGAGCTGGGCATTCCCTGCTTCGAAACGCCCACCGGCTGGAAGTTCTTCGGCAACCTGCTCGATGCGGGCCGCATCACCCTTTGCGGCGAGGAGAGCTTCGGCACCGGCAGCAACCACATCCGCGAAAAGGACGGCCTCTGGGCGGTGCTGTTCTGGCTCAACATCCTCGCCCGCCGCCGCTGCCCGGTGGCCGAGATCATGGCCGGTCACTGGAGCCGCTTCGGCCGCCACTACTACTCCCGCCACGACTACGAGGCGATCCCGAGCGAGGCCGCCCACGGCCTCTACGAGCGGGTGAAGGCGATGGAGCCCGGGCTGGTGGGCCAGTCCTTCGCCGGCCGCACGATCGCCACCGCCGACGACTTCGCCTACACCGACCCGGTGGATGGGTCGCTGACCAGCGGCCAGGGGCTCCGCCTGCTGCTCGATGACGGCAGCCGGGTGGTGCTGCGCCTCTCGGGCACCGGTACCCAGGGCGCCACCCTGCGGGTGTACCTGGAGAGCTATGTGCCCCCCAGCGGCAACCTGGGTCAGGATCCCCAGCTGGCCCTGGCAGATCTGATCGAGTCCATCGATGGGCTCGCCGAGATCAGGGCCCGTACCGGCATGGACCGGCCCACGGTGATCACCTGAACCCTGGATCACCTGAATTCTGGATGACCTGAAACCCGGGGGCGCTGCGCTGCCGCACCAGCTCAGCGGTCCTGCGGCTCCGGAGGTGGCCGCCGCCCAGCGTCTCCGGACCCGGGATGCTCCTGGCCGGGACGTTCAGCATCCGAGGGGCGCAGTGAGCCATGGCGGTAACCCTGAATCCGCTCCAGTTGCTTCATGGTCTGGGTGGCCAGGCCCCAGAGCGCCCCGGCGGCGCTGAACAACACGAACCACCAGTAGAACGTGGTCGGCCTCACCTGGGCCGGTGTGTTCAGGATCAGGGCACGCAGAAACAGGGCCACGGACAGGCCGATGACCCCACCCACCAGAGCGGCGAGGGTGGCCGTGGCCCCGTTGAATCGGGGGTGTGCCATCAGCTGTTGGCCGTGTCGGCCGGGGCAGCGGCACTGCCGGGGTCGTCCTCGGGTCGCCCGCCGAAGAACTGCTTCATGACCACATAGAACACGGGCACCACCAGCAGGGAGAGCACGGTGGCCACCAGCAGACCGCCGAACACCACCGTGCCCAGCGAGGACTGGCTGCGGGCCCCGGCTCCTGAGGCCAGCACCAGCGGCAGGAAGCCGAACAGGGAGGAGATCGCCGTCATCAGGATGGGCCGCAGGCGCGACTGGGCTGCCTCCCGTGCAGCCACCAGGGCCGTGGCCCCGGCCGCCATGCGCTGGTTGGCCAGGTCCACAATCAGGATGCCGTTCTTGGCCGCCAGGCCGATCAGCATCACCAGACCCACCTGGGCGTAGATGTTCAGCACCTCACCGCGAGCGGCCAGGAAGAGCAGGGCACCCAGCATGGCGGTGGGCACCGTCATCAGGATGATCAGGGGATCGGTGTAGCTCTCGTACTGGGCAGAGAGCACCATGAACACCACCAGGATGCCGAGGGCAAAGATCACGATCGCCAGGGCACCCGCCTTCACCTCTTCACGGGAGATGCCAGTCCAGTCGTAACCGAGGCCGGGCACGTTGAGCTGCTCGAACTGGGATCGGATGGTGTTGATGGCATCACCGGAGCTCCTGCCCGGAGCGGAATTGCCTTCCACCTGGATGGAACGGAAGAGATTGAATCTCGGAATCACGGACGGCCCGGTGATGGGGCGTACCGTGAAGAACTCCGAAAGCGCCACCTGGTTACCGCTGCTGTTGCGAACAAACAACTCAGTCAACGATTCAGGCGTTGATCGATAGTCATCATCGGCCTGGATATACACACGTCTGGCCTGGCCCTCCACGAATGTGTCATTCACATAGGAGCCGCCGAAGTAGAAGCTGAAGGTGCTCATGGCATCGCCATAGTCAATGCCCAGGGCCGCCATGCGGTCACGGTCCACGAGCACCTCCAGTTGGGGACTTTCCGGCGAGAACTGGGTGAACACACGGCTGAACACGCCGGTCTGGGTGGCGTTGCGGATCAGCGTGTTGGCCTGTTCGGCCAGTTCAGGGAGCGAGAAGGCACCGCCGCTCTGATCCAGCAGCTGCAACTCGAAACCATCGCCGGTGCCATAGCCAGGCACAGCAGGGGGCTCGACCACAAACACCCGGGCGCCATCCACGGCCTGGAGTTTGCGGTTGAGGCGCTCCACGATTGCGGTGACGCTGCGATCAGGAGACTGCCGCTGATCCCAGTTTTCAGTGCCGAAGAAGAAAATGCCCCGGTTGGGAGCGTTGCCTTGAAGGCTGGCACCGCTGAAGAGAGCGGCACCCTGAACCCCGTTCTCCTGCTCCGTTCGCAGAATCTCAGCCACCTGCTGATTGATCGCTTCGGTGCGCTCCAGCGACACCCCATCGGGAGCCTGCACGAAGCCGATGGCATAGCCCTGATCCTCCGTGGGCACAAAACCAGAAGGCATGACATTGAAGGCCACGGCCGTCAGGGCGATGCCGCCGGCCAGAAGACCCATGACAACCCGGCGGTGGTCGAGAACCCAGCCGAGCAGCCCCCTGTATCCGCTCTCGACACGGGCATAGAAGCGGTTGAAGGCAGCAAAGATGGGATCGAGAAAGAAGCCCAGCAGCAGGCCGATGGCGGTGAAGATCACCACCGGCAGAGGATTGGGGACGCCACCGAAGACCAGGCCAGCGGCGGCACCGCCGATGGCGAAGGGCAGGCGCAGAGGAAGACCCGTGATCAGTTTGAGCGCAAAGCCAACCAGCACCCCTGCCAGGGTTGCGATCAGCGCAGGCACCACGCCGCCGCCGGCGGACAGCAGTCCATAGACGAAGCCCACGAAGCCGCCACCGATGGCATAGGCGCGGCGGGAGGGCGTGCCCCCTTCCAGCCCCAGCAGCAGTCCCGAGAGCATGGGTGAGAAGGTGAGGGCATTGAAGGTGGAGATCGCCACCGAGAAGATGATCGTGGCGGCGAATTGCTTGTAGATCGTGCCGGTGGCGCCTGGAAAGAACAGCACCGGCACGAACACCGCGAACAGCACCAGCGAGGTGGCGATCACGGCGGAGAAGAGCTCATCCATGGTGGCCATCGCCGCGCCGATGGACCCCATACCTGACTGCTTCTTGCTGGTGGTGTCTTCGATCACGGTGATCGCGTCATCCACCACCAGACCGGTGGCCAGCACCAGCCCGAACAGGGTGAGCTGGTTCAGGGAGAAACCGGCCGCCAGCACGCCGGCGAAGGTGCCGATGAGGGCGACCGGAATGGCAATCCCCGGCACCAGGGTTGACTTCCAGTCCTGCAGGAACAGGAACAGCACCAGCACAACCAGCACAACCGCATCGCGCAGGGCATCGGCCACGCCCCGGATCGAGGCGTTGATGAAGTCAGTGGTGTCGTAGATCTTCTCCGCCTTCACCCCTGGTGGGAGGGTGGCCCTGAACTCATCGATCACCTTCTCCACCCCTGCCGACACTTCAACGGCATTGCTGCCGCTGAGCTGGTAGATGGCCATGCCCACCGAGGGCACCCCATTGATGTCGGTGGCGCCGATGTTGAAGGTCTCACCCCCGAGGGACACGCGCCCCACATCCTTCAGCCGGATCAGCGAGCCGTCACCCATCCGCCTGAGGATCAGATTCTGGAATTCCTCCAGGGAGCGCAGACGGCCCTGGAGCTGCACGGTGAAGGTGTAGGGCTGGCCGTCCGGCGAGGGCTCCCCTCCCACCTGTCCCGCCGGCACCAGCCGGTTCTGGCTTTGCAATGCCGCCCGCACATCGGCCGAGGTGAGACCAACGGACGTGAGCCGACTGGGATCGAGCCAGATCCGGTAGGCCAGCTGGCGGTTTCCGAAATAGGTGAGGGAGCCGACGCCCCGGACCCGGCGGATCGGATCGGTGAGATTCTGATCCAGGAGACCGGATAGAAATTCAACGCTGTAGGGATTCTGCGGATCCTCGGATGCGAAGTTGTAAACGAGCAGAATCGAGTTGGACGCCTTCTGAACATTGACACCGGTCTGCCGCACTTCCTGGGGCAGTCTCGGCTCGGCCAGGGACACACTGTTCTGCACATTCACCTGGTTGATGTCACCGTTCGTGCCACTGGCGAAGGACACGGTGATGCTGGACACGCCATCGGCGGAACTGGTGGAGGTGATGAACTCCATGTCCTGCACCCCGTTGATCTGCTGCTCCAGCACCGAGGTCACGCCCTCCTCCACCGAGATCGCATCAGCGCCGGGATAGACGGCTCTCACGGTGACCGTGGGAGGAGCGATGTCGGGGAGGTTCTCCACCGGAAGCACCGGGATGGCGATCAGACCCACGATCACGATCAACAGGCTGCAGACCGTTGTGAGAACCGGCCGGGTGATGAAGTTGTTGGAAGGAGACATCGCCTAGGGCCTCACTTCACAACCACCGGCGTGCCATGCCGGAGCCTGATCAGATTGGTGGTGATCACCCGCTCACCCGTTTGCAGGCCCTGGATCACGGGGTAGCGATCGCCCTGCACGGAACCGAGCTCAACGGGAGTCTGCAGGGCATAGGCGCCATTGGCAGGGAGGGTGGCCAGCTGCTTCTCGGTGAGCTGTCCTGGGTTGGCCTTGAGCTCCTGCAGTCCGCCGACGCGGAACACGAAGCTCTGCCCTGAGGTCTGCCGCACGGCGCTGAAGGGCACCGCGAGCTGCGGGCGGGTGTCGAACACCAGGCGGGTGCGAAGACGCATGCCGTTGCGCAGATCCGGACCGGGGTTGTCGAAGGGCATCGTCACCAGCAGCCCCTGGGTGTCGGCCGTGACGTTGGGGTCGACGAAACTCACCCGCCCGGTGGCCAGGGTGCCGCCGCCTCCGGGAGCCTCCACGAACACCTGCTGCCCGAGCCGCACGCGGGAGGCATGGACCGCGGGCACATCCACGCGCACCTGCAGGCGATCGTTGCGGATCAGGCTGGTGAACGGGGTGCCCTCCCGGATCACATCCCCCACCTTCACCTCCAGATCACTGACGACACCACTGATGGGGGCGCGCAGGTCCTTGAAGGCCAGATCGGCCTGCCGGATCCGCACGTTTTCCTGGGACTGCAGGAAGGCTTCCCGGAAGCGATCCCGCTGGAAGGCGCTGGCTGCCCCCTGGGCGGCCAGGAACTCGTAGCGCTTGAAGTCGATCCGGTTCTGCTCCATGGTGGCGCGGGCCGCCGCCAGCTCGGCCTGGCTCTGTTTCTGATCGAGCACCACCATCAGCTGTCCGGCCTGCACCACCTCTCCCTCGCGCACCAGGATGCGCTCGATGCGCCCACCTGCCCTGGCCGCCAGCGACACCTTCTCCACCGATTCCAGGGTGCCGACGGTGGTGAGCTGGTCGGCGAATTCCGATGCCTGCACGGGTGCGCTCTCCACCGACACGAAGGGTGGCGGAGCCGTTGCCTGCTGGTCCGCGCAGGCCACGAGCCCCGGGATGGCTCCAGTCATCAGAGCCAGAGCGGACATTCGGCGAATCAGCACGCCCCGGCAGCAGGCAGATCGGGCCATTGTGGACCCACGCCAGGGCAACGGCCATGCGCGGGTGAGCAGGCCTGAGTGCTTCGCTCAGACCCCCGGCTGAGCTCAGGCCCCCGGCTCAGGCGGCTCCGGAATCGTCGGGCCGAACGCCCGCTCCTCAAGAGCCTTCACCACCACATAGAAGGGCGGCACGACGCCAAGGGAGAGCACGGTGGCCACCAGCAGCCCTCCGAAGATCACGGTGCCAAGGGATTGCTGGCTGTTGGCGCCGGCTGTGGTGGCGAGCACCAGGGGCAGGAAGCCGGCCAGGGAGGCGATCGCGGTCATCAGGATCGGGCGCAGGCGGGATTCAGCCGCAGCGATCACGGCAGCGGCTGGTGCCACTCCCCGCTCCCGCTGCTGCTGCTCGGCCAGTTCCACGATCAGAATGCCATTCTTGGCCGCCAGGCCGATGAGGGTCACCAGGCCCACCTGGGCATAGATGTTCAGGTCGATCGAGCGCAGGGCCAGGAACACCAGCGCTCCCAGCATCGCCAGGGGCACCGTCATCAGGATGATCACCGGCGTGACATAGCTCTCGTACTGGGCAGAGAGCACGAGAAACACGAACAGGATGCCCAGTCCGAACACCAGCACGCTGGCATTGCCGGCAGAGAGCTGGAGGGCGGCGATGCCGGTGAACGCAGAGCCGATGTTGTTGAGGTCCTGTTCCCTGAAGACGCGCTGGATCGCCGCCAGCGCCTGGCCCGAGCTCCTGCCCACAGCCTCCGCCCCCTGCACCAGGATCGTGCGGTAGAGGTTGTAGTGGCTGACCACCGGTGGCGCGCTGGTGAGATCGGCTCGGGCAAACTGGGACACCTGGATCAGCTCACCGTCGCGGTTTCCCACGTAGTAGTTGAGGATGTCTGCGAGCTGGCTGCGGCCGCTCTCGGCAGCCTGCACATAGATGTTGCGCACCTGGCCACCGTCATAGGTGAGGCCGGAATAGTTGCCGCCCGCGAGAATGGCGATCGTCTGCATCGCCTGCTGAAAGTCGATGTTCAGGGCGCCCATGGTGGAACGGTCGATGCTCAGGCCGAAGGCCGGCGAGCTGGGAATGAACTGGGTGTAGAGCGTGGAGAACTCCCCGCTGGCCTGACCGGCCAGGATCAGGCTCTGCACCTGCTCATCCAGTTCCTCGAAGCTGAACGCCCCCTCGCTGAGGTCGTTGACCTGGAAGTAGAAGCCCCCCTGGGCCGAGAAGCCCGGGATTGCAGGAGGCTGGGAGGCTCCCGCCAGGCCGGTGCTGAAGTCACTGAGGCGGGCGTTCAGCCGGGCCACGATCGCTGGAGCCCGGTGCACGCTGCCGGGGCGCTCCTCCAGAGGCTTGAGACCGAAGAAGAACAGGCCCTGGTCAGGGCTGTTGCCATTGAACCCGGCGCCGCTGATGATCGCAGCGGAGGTGATGTCCTCCTCCTCGCGCAGAAGAGCCGCGATCTGCAGACCCACCCGCTGCGTTTCGTTGAGCGAGGCGCCGCTCTGCAACTGATAGATGCCCAGTCCGTAGCCCTGATCCTCCTCCGGGATGAAGGCTGTGGGCAGGGCGTTGAACGCATAGGCGGTGAGCACGATGCCCACACCCAGCGCGGCCATCACCAACCGGCGCCGGCCGATGAGCACCCGGAGCAGGCGGCTGTAGCCATCCTGGAGCCGGCGAAAGGCGGCGTTGAAGCTGTCGAAGATCCAGGCCAGGCGAAAACCGGCCAGCCCGAACACCAGCAGGCCGAAGACGTAGGCACCGGGCCCGAAGGAGGCGGCGCTGAAGCGGCCGAAGGCCAGGCCGAGCAGCACCCCGCCGAGGGGCCAGCCCCAGCCCCGCGGCCTCCCAGCCGGCTCGGCCCGAAACAGCAAGCCCGCCATCATCGGTGAGAAGGTGATGGCGTTGAAGGTGGAGATACCGATGGAGAAGGCGATCGTGAGCGCGAACTGGCGGTAGATGATGCCGATGCCGCCCGGATAGAAGGCCACCGGCACGAACACCGCCATCAGCACAAGCGAGGTGGCGATGATGGCGCCGAAGAGTTCGCCCATGCAGGCATGGGCGGCCTGGCGGGGCCGCATCCCCGCCTCGATCTTGGCCGTGACCCCCTCCACCACCACGATGGCGTCATCCACCACCAGACCGGTGGCCAGCACCAGCCCGAGCAGGGTGAGCTGGTTGATGGAGAAACCGAACACCTGAACGAAGGCGAAGGTGCCCACCAGCGCCACCGGGATCGCCAGGCTGGGCACGACCGTGGACCGCCAGTCCTGAAGGAAGAGCAGCAGAATCGTCAGCACGAGCACGATCGCCAGGCCCAGGGCATCCACCACACCCTCCACAGCCGATTCGATGAACTGGCCGACGTCGTAGATCTGCACGAGGGTGACGCCCGGGGGCAGCTGCTGGGCAAACTCATCCATCCGAGCCACCACCGCCTGCGACACCTTCAGGGCATTGCTCTCGGGTGTCTGATAGACACCGATGGTGATGGCCGGGAAACCATTGATGTCCACACCCTGGGTGGAGAAGGTGGAGAAGCCATAGGTGGCCTCACCCACATCCTGGAGACGCAGAAGATTGCCCTGGGGCGTGCGGCCGATCACCAATTGGTTGAACTGAGCGATCGAGACCAGATTGCCGTTGTCCTCCACCAGGATGGGGTAGGTGAACAGCTGGTCGCCCCCGGCAGGCGGTCCGCCCACCAGCCCCCCCACCGCCACCGTGTTCTGGCTGGCCACCGCCGCCACCACCTGATCGGCGCTGATCCGGTTGGCCGCCAGCTTCACCGGATCCACGAACAGCCAGAAGGCCGGCTGGCTGCCACCGAAGAGCGCGACCTGAGCCACCCCCGGGACGCGGCCGAGCTGGTAGTAGAGGCGCTGATAGATCAGGCCGTTGAGGTAGGCCGCATCGAATTGCCCCTCGCTGGAGGACACCTGATAGGCCAGCAGGATTGAGGGCGTCGTCTGCTTCACCGACACCCCGGTGCTGCTCACCTGCTGGGGCAGCTGGGGCATCGCCAGCGACACCCGGTTCTGCACGTTCACCTGGTCGATGTTGATGTCCGTGTTCTTGTCGAAGAACACGTTCACCGTGCTGGAGCCCGTGCTGGTGGTGAGGGAGGAGATGTAATCGGCTCCGGGAACCCCGTTGATCTGTTGCTCCAGCACATTGGTCACCGCCTGCTCGGTGACCAGGGAGTTGGCACCGCCATAGGTGGCCGTCACCTGAATCTGCGGCGGCGCGATGTTGGGCAGGTTCTCGATCGGCAGGGCAGGGATGCTGATCAGCCCCACCAGAACGATCAGGACGCTGCACACCGTGGTGAGCACCGGCCGCCTGATGAAATTGTCGGAGAACGACATGGCGACGCGTCCTACCGCCGAGGACCCGACGTTGCCGGCGGATCGGCCGTGGGGCCCGTGGCGATCCGCACCGGCATCCCCGAGCGGAGCAGGGCAGTGTTGCTCACCACCACCCGGTCTCCGGCCTGCAGGCCGGAGAGCAGCGGATAGCGATCGCCCTCCAATGGCCCGAGGCGCACCGGGGACTGCACCACCACGGGACTGGAGAGTGGCAGCGCTTCCAGTTTCCGCTTCTGCGCCTCCGGCACCCGGGGGGACTGCCGGATGTCGGGCAGCACCTGAGCCAGCGGCACCACGCGGAACACGAAGGGCTGCTGGGCCTGCATCTGAACCGCCTGCACCGGCACCGAGAGCTCGCGGCGGCGGCTGGTGATGATGCGGTTCCTCACGAACATGCCTGCTTTCAGCTCGCCGGTGGGATTGGCGAACTGGGCCTTCACCAGCACGCTGTTGGGGGACTGCTGGCTGCCCCGGATGCCGAAGTAGGGCGAGATGAACACCACCTGGCCGCTGCCCATGATCGGCGGGGTGGTCTGGGTCTGGAGCTCAACCGTCTGTCCCATGGCCACCTGGCGCGCCTGGGAGGCCGGCACGTCCATCAGGGTGTAGAGGCTGGTGTTGTCGACGATGCCGGTGATCGCCTCACCGGTCCGCACGACATCGCCGAGCTGCACCGAGGAAAGATTGCCGATCAGGCCACTGATCGGTGCCCGCACCACCTTGTAGGCCAGATCGGCCTCGCGCACGCGGGCCTGATCCCGGCTCATGATCGCCTGGGTCACATAGAAGTCCCGTTCCCGGGCTGACACCGCACCCCGCTGCTGCAGGAAGGTGTAACGCCCGGCATTCACCGCGTCCCGGCGCGCCTCGGCGCGAGCCGCGTCGAGGGCCGCCCGCTGCTGGGCGTTGTCGAGCACCAGGATCGGCTGGCCGGCCTCCACCCGCTGTCCCTGCTGCACCAGGATCTGCACCACCCGGCCCTCCACCTGGGGGCGGAGGGCCACGTCGGTGGTGGTGGAGAGCTGGCTCACCATCTCGATCGCAGGGCTGAACGCGGCCTCGCCGATCGGCTCCACCTGCACAGCCGGGGGCTGCCTGGCCGGAGGCGTGGGGGCTGCGCAGCCGCCCGCGGCCATCGCCACCACCGCCAGGGTCGTGGCCAGAGCGGCAGGGGGAGTCAAGGGCTGCATGCCGCGGTGCTCCGCTGTCCGCAAGTTACCGGCGCTCTGTCCGTTGCCCACATCTGCCCCCCTGCAGCGGGCGGGATGATGGGAAAACGTGACCGACCTCTTCTCCCACCAGCGGGCTGAGCGCCTGCGCCGGCTGGCCCCCCTGGCCGATCGGCTGCGGCCGCGCACGCTGGAGGAGTTCGTGGGCCAGGAGGGGATCCTGGGACCCGGCCGGCTGCTGCGGCGCGCCATCGCCGCCGACCGGGTGGGCAACCTGATCCTGCACGGCCCGCCAGGGGTGGGCAAGACCACCCTGGCGCGGATCATCGCCGGCACCACCCGCGCCCACTTCAGCAGTCTCAACGCCGTGCTGGCGGGGGTGAAGGATCTGCGCGCCGAGGTGGACGCGGCCCGCCAGCGGCTCGAGCTCCATGGCCTGCGCACCACCCTGTTCATCGATGAGGTGCACCGCTTCAACACCGCCCAGCAGGACGCCCTGCTGCCCTGGGTGGAGAACGGCACCGTGAACCTGATCGGGGCCACCACGGAGAACCCCTTTTTCGAGGTGAACAAGGCGCTGGTGAGCCGCTCCCGCCTGTTCCGGATGCAGCCCCTCGAAGCCCGCCATCTGCACCAGCTGCTGGAGCGCGGCCTAGCCGATCCGGAGCGGGGCTATGGCAATCGGGCGGTGGCGATCAGCGCGGAGGCCGCTGCCCACCTGGTGGACGTGGCCGGGGGGGATGCCCGCAGCCTGCTCAACGCCCTGGAGCTGGCGGTGGAAACGACGGAGCCCGATGACAACGGCGCCATCACGATCGATCTGGCGATCGCCGAGGAGTCGATCCAGCAGCGGGCGGTGCTCTACGACAAGCAGGGCGATGCCCACTTCGACACCATCAGCGCCTTCATCAAGTCGCTGCGGGGCAGCGATCCCGATGCCGCCCTGTTCTGGCTGGCGCGGATGGTGGAGGCCGGCGAGAACCCCCGGTTCATCTTCCGGCGCATGCTCATCGCCGCAGGCGAGGACGTGGGTCTGGCCGATCCCCAGGCGATCGTTGTGGTGGAGGCCTGCGCCGCCGCCTTCGAGCGGGTGGGACTGCCGGAGGGTCTCTACCCCCTGGCCCAGGCGGCCCTCTATCTGGCCGGGGCCGAGAAGAGCAACAGCATCCTCGGGTTCTTCGACGCGGTGAAGACCGTGCGATCCGCCAACCGCCAGCAGGTGCCGGCCCACCTGCGTGACGCCAACCGCGACGGGCAGGCTTTCGGCGATGGCGTTGGCTACCGCTATCCCCACGCCTACGGGGAGCACTGGGTGGCCCAGCAATACCTGCCCAGCGCGCTGCAGGGGGAGGTGTTCTGGCAACCGGGGCAGCTGGGCTGGGAGGGAGCCCTGCGCCAGCGGCTGCAGCAGCGGCGAGCTGCCCAGCTGGCTGCTGCCGCCGAAACCGCCCATGAACAGGGGGAGGTGCTCAGCAGCGGACCCGACGACCCCCAGCTGGAGCGCTGGCTGCGGCGCCAGGCGGCCAGCGAGGGCGCCAGGCTGGATGCCCTGCGCCAGCGCTTCTGGGCCGGGGCGCGCTGGCAGCGCCATCACAGGGTGCTGCTGCTGGATGGCCGCTCCCTGCTCTGGGCCCTCGATCCCCTCCAGGCCACGCCGGAAGGCGGCGTGACGATCCAGGTGGGCGATGAGGCCGTGGCCGAGCGGCTGAGGGCTCAGCTGCAGCTGCTCGACAGCCTGCGCAGGCCGGACCTGAGGATCTCCGCCGCCGGGGATCCGGAGCAGCTGGCCGCCGACTGCGGGCATGGCCGCTACGAGTGGATCGCCGCGCGCCGGGTGGGGGAGGAACCGAGCGCGACCCAGATCGAACGCTGGACCAGGGCGTTCACGCCCCTGCTCGAGCCCGGAGGCGAATGGCGTTTGCTGTTCAGCCAGCCCCAACTTGGTCCGATCACCGCGCTCAGCCACTGCGGCGACATGGGTGACAACCCGGACACGGGTGACAACCCGGCAGCGGCACTGCGTGAGGCCCTGAGGGTGGAAGCCAGGGCCGTGAAGCGGCAGGGGCTGGGACCGGTCCGCTGGCAGAAGGCCCTGGAAGACCAGGGCCTGACGGTGCGCCAGGAGGTGTGGACCGAAACCCTGGAGCTGGAGCTCAGCGAGAGCCTGCTGAACCGCTGGCTGGCCCCGGAGGGTTCCTACCGCCGTCAGCTGCGCAACCTCAGCGAATCCGCCTTCGCCTCTGTTGCCCAGAGGCTGAGCCGCAGTCTGGGGCGACGATTGCCCCAGGAGCTGCGGCACAACCTGCTGATCGCTGGAAGGTGCTGATCGCCGGGAGGCCTGGCCTCCCGGGTCGAGGGCTCACCAGAGACCGCGGATGATCTGGGGCTGGGGCATGGGGGTCGGAGCTGGGGTGACGGTGCGACGCACCTCGGCGACTGGCTGCCTCACCTGGTTGGCCTGGACGCAGGCCGGGAGGAACACATACCAGGAGAGCAGGGAGGTGCACTGGGCCTCGCCCTTGCACTGACCCTCGGCGCAGACATTCTGAGCACCGGTGTAGGTGCCGCAGAAATCAGCCAGACGCATGTCCACCGGCAGGTTGGCCATGATCCCGGCCGAGGAAATCGAACCGTCGCGGGCATCGGCGATGATAGCCGAGCGCAGGGCCTGGACGGAGTATTCCGTCTTGGAGTGGTACGGGAAATAGCTGGTGGTCTGGTTCTTGAGGAAGCGGACGCCCTCGTCGGAGTAGAGGAAGCGATGCAGCCCGACCATGTCCACGTCATAGGACTTGGTGAGGCCCTCGCGAACCTCCTCGTCACTCCAGCCGGAGAGGTCGAGACCACCCCTGAGGCCGCGATCGGTGACTTCGCCGGTCTCCAGGAAGGTTTCCATCGCCTCGGTGTCGGTGGACCAGACCGCGCCACCGGTGTTCCAGCGGATCGGCAGGCCGTTCTGAACGGCAGCGCTGGCAGGCAGGACAGCCGCTGTGGTGATCGCCGAGCCCACCACGAGACCAGCGAGCAGATGTTTGATCACAGCAAAGATCGGTGAGTTCCCACAAAAAATAGTCATGGATGCCACCGATGGCCATAAAGAGCAAGTTTGGTCAAGGAACTGAAACAATTCGCTGGCCAATCGCGCAATCGATCACGCAATGCGCCGCAATCCGTCTCAGGTTGCGACCAGGCTGCTCTGCTGCGCGCCTGGCCCCACCATGGCCCAGCGCCAGCCCCCAGCGGTGCCGCTCCTGGCCTCGGGCTGCACGCCGTCCACGCAATGCAGCAACTGCCCGGTGGCATGGTCCAGACGCCAGCGGGCCAGTTCGGCGGCCAGGGACCGCTGGCGCCATTTGATCGCCGCCTCCTTGAGCACCCAGCTGGTGAGCACCGCGGAACGCAGCGGCTCGGGCTCGAGATGGCAGAGCTGCGCCACTTCCTCCGGCGGGAACCACCGCCGCATCAGGGCCGCCGCCGCCACGGGCCGATCGGCCGACTCCAGATCCACACCGATCGGCTCGGCGGAGAAGCCCAGCAACAGTCCACTGCCGCTGTGGCTCAGGCTCACCCACCCTGCACCCCCAAGCAGCCGCGGCGGGCAGCCGGGAGGGCTGTGCAACGGCACGGAGGCGGCCGCGCAGCCAAGCACGTCAGCCAGCCAGTGCCGCAGGGCAGCCCGGCTCTGCCAGTAGCGACGGCGACGGCAGGGCGCCAGCCCACTCCCCCAGGCCAGCTCCGCGGCGGAGAGGGCGTCGGAGAGCGGGTCGGAGGAGGCGCCCTGCAGGGGCCCCAGCCAGAGCCTTGGGGGAGGTGAAGGATGGGGCCGAGCCAGGCGTGACTCCCCTAGGCTCCGGCCATTCTTGCTGTACGCACCCGATGGCCCTGGAGATCGGCGCCAGCGCACCCGACTTCACCCTCCCCGATCAGGACGGCAACGCCGTGAGCCTCTCCGCTCTGCGCGGACAGAGGGTGGTGATTTACTTCTATCCGAAGGATGACACTCCAGGCTGCACCAAGGAGGCCTGCAACTTCCGCGATCAGTGGAGCAGCTTCGAGCAGCACAGCATCAAGGTGCTGGGCATCAGCAAGGACGGCGCCGCCAGCCATGCCAAGTTCATCTCGAAGTACAGCCTCCCCTTCACCCTGCTCACCGACGCCGAACCCTGCCCCGTGGCCAGCGCCTACGACAGCTACGGCCTCAAGAAGTTCATGGGGCGTGAGTACATGGGCATGATGCGCCACACCTTCGTCATCGATCCCGAGGGCAACATCGAGCTGATCTACACGAAGGTGAAGGCTGAAACCATGGCCGACACGATCCTCAGTGATCTGGGGCTGAGCTGAGCCCAGCCTCCAGGCCCTGGCAGGCCAGGCAGGCCAGGGCCTGGAGGGCCAGGTCCGGCCGGTGGGCTGTTCCCAGCCGTTCAGCGATCCAGGCGCCATCTCCTCCGGTGATCCACAGCCTGCAACCGTCGTGGCGCTGGCATGCCTGGCGCCAGGCATGGCGCACGGATGCCACCAGGCCCTCACTCACGCCCACCACCATGGCGTCGGCGGTGGCCGAGGGCCAGGGCTCGACCCCCGTCAGCCCCGACTCCCAGACCACATCCACCGGCAGGGCCGGGAGCCGGGCCGTGCCGCTGGCCAGAGCCCGCAGCTGCAGGGCGAACCCCGCCTGGATGCGGCCGCCGTCAAACCGGCCCTTGGCGTCCACCAGGGTGAAGCTGAGGGCGGTGCCGGCATCGGCCACCAGCACCGCAGAGCCGCTGCACCGCCAGGCCTGCCACCCCACCAGGGCCCGGTCGATGCCCAGCCAGGCCGGCGTCCCGTGCAGGGGCACACGGCCGAGGGGGATCCGACGACGGGGATCCAGCCCTCGACCTGCCGGCACCGGACCCACCGCCGCCCAGGCGCGCAGGGCCGAAAGACGGTCGCCGGTCTTGCCTTCAGCGCCCTGGGCAGGCGGTGGCTGACTCCAGCAGACCAGGGCGTCCGGCTCACCCCGGGCCCAGTGCCAGCGGCTGTTGCCGATCAGCAGCCAGTGCGCCGGGTCAGATGCCTTCACCCATCAGGCCGGGCAGGTGGATGCCGCACTCCTGCTTGAGGCCGCCGAAACGGGTGTCGCGGCCATTCAGGGAACCGCTGTCTGGAGCACTGGAGTGCCAGTCGCCGACCGTGGAGTAGCCCTCCTCGAACAGGGGGTGCTGGGGCAGGTCGTGCTCCTGCATGTAGTAGTACACGTCCCGGGTCGTCCAGCTCAGCAGCGGACGCAGCGACCAACGCTGACGGATGGCATCAAGCAGGGCCATGGAGCGGCGATGGTCGGTCTGGCTGCCGCGCACGCCGCTGGCCCAGCAGGTCACTCCGAGGGCGGCGAAGGCCTGTTCCAGGGGATCCACCTTGCGGAGACGGTGGTACAGCTCCAGATCGGCCGTCTGGCCGGTTTCCCAGAGGCGTCCGTGCAGGGCCTCCATGCGGGCCGGCGTCATCTCCGCCTGGGCGATGTGCAGGTCGATCCCGAGGAGCTCCCGCAACTGCTCGGCGTAGCAGTAGGTCTCGGCAGGAAGGTAGCCGGTGTCCACCCAAACCACCGGCACCGAGCGGCCGCGCTCGGAGGCCAGACGGCTGACGAGATGGAGCAGCACCGCTGACTGGATGCCGAAGCTGGTGGTGACGGCGAAGCCAGCGGCGAAGGTGTCCTGGGCCCAGGCCAGCCGGCCATAGGCGTCGAGCCCCTGCAACAGCTCGAGCGCATCGCTGAGCACCACGGACTTGCCGTCGTGGTCGCGAGGCAGGATCTGGGCCTGGGCGGTGACCATGGCGCCATCATGCCCCCGTGAGCGGAGCGCTGGTTAGGGTTCACACGGCAGATGCGCGAACCCGCAGCGATGACCCGCACGGATCCGCAGCCCCCCGAAGAGCAACCCAGCGGACCCGTCGTGATCGTGGGGGGCGGCTTCGGCGGGCTCTACACGGCCCTCGCCCTCTCCCAGCAGCGCCGGCACCCGCCGCTGCTGCTGATCGAGCCCCAGGACAGCTTTCTCTTCCTGCCTCTGCTCTACGAGCTGCTCAGCGATGAACTGCGCCGCTGGGAGATCGCGCCCCGTTACGACGCCCTGCTGGCCGGGCGCGGTGTGGCCTGGCTGCAGGATCGGGTGGTGGAGATCGACGCTGCCCAGCGCCGCCTGCACACCGCCGGCGGCCGGCAGCTGGACTTCGGCCAACTGGTGCTGGCCACGGGAGCGCGCATGCACAGCTTCGGCATCCCCGGCGTGGTGGAACACTGCCTTGGGTTCCGCAGCCTGGCGGACGTGGAACGCCTGCAGACCGTGGTGCGCCACCTGCGCCAGCAGCGCCGGCCCCTGCAACGCCTGGCCGTGGTGGGAGCCGGCCCCAGCGGCGTGGAACTGAGCTGCAAGCTGGCCGATCTGCTGGACGGCGCCGCCCTGGTGGAGCTGATCGAGCAGGGGCCCACGGCACTTCCCCAGGCCCGGGCGTTCAACCGGGAGCAGGCCCTCCTCGCACTGCAGCGCCGGGATGTGCGCCTGCGCTGCGGCTGCAGGGTGCTGGAGGTGGGCGCCGATCACCTGGATCTGGACACGGCCAGCGGAGCGGAGCGCCTGGCCGTGGAGGTGGTGGTGTGGACCGCCGGCCTGGACTTCGCGCCGCCGGCGATCCTGCCCCAGCCTGGGCGCGATCCCCGCGGACGCCTGCTGGTGGACGCCGAGCTTCGCCTGCAGGGCCAGAGCCACCTCTTCGCCCTCGGCGACATCGCCGCCGTCGACGGCGACCGCGACGGTGGAGAGGCCTCGCCCCCGCTGCCCGCCACCGCCCAGGTGGCCTTTCAGCAGGCCACCTGTCTGGCGGACAACCTGCTGCGGGCCCGGCGCGGGGAGCCGCTGGTGCCATTCCGCTTCCAGGATCTGGGCGAGATGATCAGCCTGGGGAAAGGCGAGGCCAGCCTGGTGGGTGGTGGTTTCACCCTCGCCGGCCCGGCCGCCTTTCAGCTGCGTCGCCTGGCCTACCTGTCCCGCCTGCCGGGACGGTCCCATCAGCTGCGGGTGGCGGCCGGCTGGCTGGCCGACTGGCAGCCATGACTGCGGGCCAGCGCCCCCGCGGCCTGCTGTTCGATGCCATGGGCACCCTGATCGGCCTGCGGGAGCCGGTGGGCCTCACCTATGCCCGCCTGGCCGCCCGGCATGGGATCAGCGTCGCGCCCGAGGCCGTGGAGCAGGCCTTTCGCGCCGCCTACCGGGAGGCGCCTCCACTCGCCTTTCCCGGCCTCAGCGGCGCGGCGCTGGAGCGCGCCGAAGTGAACTGGTGGGGGGATCGCATCAGCGAGAGCCTGATGGGGGCAGGCGGACCGCCTGCCCCTGAGGCGCTGGTGCAGGACCTGTTCACTCACTTCGCCGATCCTGTCCGCTGGCAGGTGTATGGCGACGTTCCCGATCAGATGGAGCGCTGGCACGCCCGTGGCCTGGGGCTGGCGGTGGTGAGCAACTTCGACAGCCGGCTACCAGGCCTGCTGGAGCACCTGGGCCTGGCGCGCTGGCTGCAGGTCGTGGTGGTGTCCAGCATGGCCGGGGCCGCCAAGCCGGATCCAGCCCCCTTCAGGCTGGCCCTGGCCAGCCTGGGGCTGAGTGCGGAGCAGGCCTGGCATGTGGGCGACAGCCCCGAGGATGTGCAGGGGGCCGCGGCGGCCGGAGTGCGCTGTCTGCTGGTGCGACGGCCTTGAGGCAGGGGGTTCTGGGAGGACGCACGGCAGGCCTGAGGCCCTCACAACGGCGGCGGCTGGAGCAGCTCTGCCATCGCCGCCATCCAGCGGGGGCCGTAGCTGAGCTGCTGTGCCTGCAACGACTGGCGACGGAGAGCCGGGAGCTGGACCTGCCGCTCACCCTCGTGGTCGATGAGCGCGGGCTCTGCCGCCTGCTCTGGGTGGGACCGCTGCAGTCCTGGAGCCAGCACCTCGAGACCCTGCCGGGCAGCCGGCGAGGGCAGAACCGGGAGCTGCGGCTGATCACCTGCTGCGGCCGTTCCCGCCAGCTGGACCCCGGCCGGCAGGAGGGTGTGGCGGCTCTGGATCTGGACCCCCGGCTGTGGCTGCGCTACGGCGACCAGCCGGCGCCGGGGGGCCGCTGGCCGGCATTGCTGCTGCGCGGTGACCGGACCGCCCACGAGCCCTGGCAGGTGAGTGAGGCCGGCGACCTGGCGGCGCTCTGCGGTCGTGCCCCCCGGCCGGTTGGCGACGGCGGTCCACCCCCCTCCCAGGCCGGTGCGCAACCCGGTGCGGAACAGGTGCTGCTGCTCGCCCTCACCCCTGCGGATCGCGGCGAGGCCCAGCGCTGGATCGGCGAACTCGAGGGACTGGTGCGCAGCGCCGGTGGCGAGCCCGTGGGGACGGTGGAACAGCGCCGTGCCCATGCGGCGGGGGCCACCATCTGGGGAGAGGGCAAGCTCGCCGAAGCAGCCCTGGAAGCACGGCGACTTGGGGCGACGCTGGTGGTGACCGACCGGGAGCTCACGCCGGTGCAGGGCCGCAACCTGGAGCGGTTGCTCGATCTACCGGTGAGCGACCGCAGCGAACTGATTCTGGACATCTTTGCCCAGCGCGCCGCCAGTGCAGCCGGCCGGCTGCAGGTGGAACTGGCGCAGCTGCGCTATCGCCTGCCCCGGCTGCTGGGCCGGGGGCGCAGCCTCTCCCGCCAGGGGGGCGGGATCGGCACGCGGGGGCCTGGCGAAACCCAGCTGGAAAAGGATCGGCGGGCGATCGCCCGCCGGATCGAGCGACTCCAGCGGCAGGTGCGTGAGCTGGGTGAACACCGGGCGCGGCTGCGCCAGGGACGTGGGGGGCTGCGGCGTCTGGCCCTGGTGGGCTACACCAACGCCGGCAAGAGCTCCCTGCTCAATGCCCTTGGCCGGGGTGACCTCGGCCAGGAGGTCCTGGCCGAGGACAAGCTGTTCGCCACCCTGGACCCCACCACACGGCGCCTCGAACTGGCTGACCCGGGAGGCGGTGCCTGCATGCCGGTGCTGCTCACCGACACGGTGGGGTTCATCCGCGATCTACCGCCGCCCCTGGTGGAGGCCTTCCGCTCCACCCTCGAGGAAACCCTGGCGGCCGATGGGCTGCTGGTGGTGGTCGATCTGAGCGACCCGGCCTGGCCCGAGCACCTGCGCACCGTCCACGCCATTCTCGATTCCCTGGGCTCGGCTGCTCCCCGCCGGCTGGTTGCTAACCAGATCGACCGCTGCGTTGCGGCCGAACTGGAGCGGGCCCGGCAGCTCGATCCCCAGGCGCTGTTCGTCTCGGCCACGGCCCGGCTCGGCCTCCAGCACCTGCGCAGCGTGCTGAGGCGCTGGCCAGAGTCCGCCTAGATACACCGGAATGTAGATAGGGATTAATTTCCGGCGAATGCCGTAGCGCGCAGAAGCCTTTATGCAACTGGTCTAGAGTCTCCCTTGATTCCCGATCGGGTAGGTGCGTTATGGTTGTGGAATCCAGAATCGGCAATGCCCGACCTCATCCCCGCCAGCCTTCAGCCGGATGCCCTCATCACCCTGGCGGTGCTGACCGGTTCGGTGCTGCTGTTCATCACCGGCTGGCTCCCGCCGGAAGTGGTGGGCCTGCTGGCCGCCGGCCTGCTGATGGCCACCGGCGTGCTGGATGCCAAGGAAGCGGTCTCGGGCTTCGGCAGCCCGGCGCTGATCACCCTGATCGGCCTCTTCGCCCTCTCGGCTGGCCTGTTCCGCTCGGGCACCCTCGACCGCCTGCGCGCCCTGATCGGCTCCGATGCCGTGCGCAGCCCGAAGCGCATGATCGCCCTGATGACGCTTGTGGTCGGGCCGGTGTCGGCCTTCGTGCCCAACACACCGATCGTGGCCGCGCTGCTGCCGGTGATCGAAGGCTGGTGCCAGCGCCGCGGTGTCTCCCCCTCGAAGGTGCTGCTGCCCCTGTCCTTCGCCACCGTGCTGGGAGGCACCCTCACCCTTCTGGGCAGCTCGGTGAACCTGCTCGCCAGTGAGGTGAGCGAGCGCCTGGGCTACGGAGGCTTCGGCCTGTTCGGCTTCACCGCTATCGGCATCGGCGTCTGGCTGGCTGGCGGGGCGACGATGGTGCTGCTGGCCGATCGCTTCCTCCCTGATCGGGGCAGCGACGCCGACGACCTTAGGAGCACCAGCGCCTACATCACCGAAGTGCTGATCCCCCGCGGCTCCGGGCTGGTGGGGCAGTCGCTGCACGGCAGCCGCCTGCAGCGCCGGTTCGATGTGGACGTGCTGGAGCTGCACCGCGGCCGGGAACGCTTCCTGCCCCCCCTCGCCGACAGTACGCTGAAACGTGGCGACCGCCTGGTGTTGCGCTGCAGCCGTGACGAGTTGCTGCGCCTGCAGCAGGAGCACACGATCGTGCTGGCGCCGACGCCCGAACCCGATCCCCCCGCCGACCAGCAGAACAACCAGCGCATGGTGGAGGTGCTGATGCCCTCGGGATCCACCCTGGCCGGAGAGTGCCTCCGGGATCTGCGCTTCCGCCAGCGATACAACCTCACGGTTCTGGCCCTGCGCCGCGGCAACGCGGTGCTGCGCGAGCGCCTGGGCCGCATCCCCCTGCACGAGGGCGACGTGCTGCTGCTCCAGGGGCCGAAGGACGCCATCCGCGGCCTCCAGGACAGCAACGACCTGGTGGTGCTGGAGGAACTGGAGAAGGACCTGCCCACGGTGAGCCGCAAGGGGGTTGCCCTGCTGATCGGCGTTCTGGTGATCCTCTTGCCCAGCTTCGACCTGATGCCGCTGGTGGCGTCGGTACTGCTCGGAACCGCCGCCATGGTGGCCACCGGCTGTCTGCGGGCGGGGGAACTCCAGCGGGCCATCCGCCTGGATGTGATCCTGTTGCTGGGATCCCTGGCCAGTTTCAGCGTGGCGCTGGAGAAGACGGGGCTGGCCGCGGCTCTCGCCCGGGCCCTGATCCGGGGGTTGGATGACTGGCCGGTCTACGGGGCGCTGCTGGCGGTGTTCCTGTTCACCACCCTGCTCACCGAGGTGATGAGCAACGCCGCCACCGTGGCGCTGCTGATCCCGGTGGCCGGCCAGCTGGCGGTGGGCCTCGGCCAGCCGCCCCTGGCCTTCATCTACGCCGTGCTGTTCGGGGCCAGCCAGAGTTTCCTCAGCCCTGTTGGCTATCAGACCAATCTGATGGTGTTCGGTCCCGGTCGCTATCGGTTTCTTGACGTCACCCGATATGGCTTCCCTCTCACCGTGATCATGACCCTGCTTGTGCCTTTTCTGATCTGCCGGCACTTCAGGCTCTAGGTTCTGGCCTCGGCCGACCCGGACGCTGTCGTGTCAATGCCCCCCGCGGATCGATTCCGCGGTCCTACCGTCCCTTCATCTCTTCCTCCCTGTCATGGCCCTTCAACTCGGCGACACCGTGCCCGACTTCACCCAGAACTCCCAGCTGGGTCCGATCAACTTCTACGACTACGCCGGTGACAGCTGGGTGGTGCTCTTCTCTCACCCGGCCGACTACACCCCGGTGTGCACCACCGAACTCGGGGAGGTGTCGCGCCTGCGCTCCGAATGGGAGAAGCGCAACGTCAAGACCATCGCCCTGAGCGTGGATTCCGCCGAAAGCCACAAGGGCTGGATCTGCGACATCAATGAAACGCAGAACACCACGGTCGACTATCCGATCCTCGCCGACGAGGACAAGGCGGTGAGCGACCTCTACGGGATGATCCATCCCAACGCTCTCAACAACCTCACGGTGCGCTCGGTGTTCATCATCGACCCCAACAAGAAACTGCGCCTGCAGATCACCTATCCGGCCAGCACCGGCCGCAACTTCGATGAGATCCTGCGGGTGATCGACTCCCTGCAGCTCACCGACTACCACCAGGTAGCCACCCCGGTGAACTGGAAAGACGGCGACGACTGCGTGGTGGTGCCCTCGATCCCGACCGACGAGGCCCGCAACAAGTTCCCGAAGGGCGTCACCGAGATCAGGCCCTACCTGCGCATGACTCCCCAGCCCAACAAGTGAGTCCGGGGACCGGCACCGTCGCGGCCATCCGACTCCCCGCCATCACCCCATGGCACCGTCCCATGGTGGTGCTGGGGTTGATGAGCGGCACCAGCGCCGATGGCGTGGATGCGGTGCTGGTCCGCTTCGCCGGTGCCTGCCGGCGTCCCCGCTGGCAGATCCTGGCCAGCCGGTTCACGGCCTATCCGGACCCGGTGCGCCAAGAGCTGGTGGCGGTGGGCCAGGGGGCTCGCCGCAGCAGCGCCGAGCTGCTGGATCTGGCGGAGGCCGTGACCGAAGCGCAGGCTACCGCAGCCCGGGCCTGCGACCGGCGAGGCCAGGCGGAACTGGTGGGCTGCCACGGCCAGACCGTCTGGCACCGTCCCCCCTGCGACCGCCGTCGCGGCGCCAGCTGGCAGCTGCTGCAGGCGCCCCTGCTGGCCCAGTTGCTGCAACGGCCGGTGGTGCACGACCTGCGGGCAGCCGATCTGGCCCTGGGGGGTCAGGGGGCACCGCTGGTGCCGGCGGCTGATGATGCCCTGATCGGGCGCACCGGGGGTTGGCGGGCGCTCCTCAACCTGGGGGGCATCGCCAACCTCACCCTGATCCCACCGGAGGGCGGACCCGATCGGCGGCAGCCTGTGAGGGGCTGGGACTGCGGCCCTGCCAACACGCTGCTGGATCTGGCGGTGTCCCGGTTCACGGACGGCCGGCAGCAGGTGGATGCCGGCGGAGCCTGGGCCAGCAGCGGACACACCGACGAGGACGCCCTGAACCAATGGCTGCTGGAGCCGTACTTCCAGCTGAGCGCTCCGAAGTCCACCGGCCGTGAGCTGTTCGGGGAGGCCGATCTTCAGCGACGCCTGGACTGGCTCGAGCAGGCGGCACGGCGGCGCGGACAGGCCCTGCAACCCGCCGATGCCCTGGCGACCCTGACGGCCTTCAGCGCCGCCGTGGTGGCCCAGGACCTGTCCCGCGGCCCCCGGCCGGTGGAGCTGCTGGTGGCCGGCGGGGGAACCCGGAACCAGTGCCTGATGGACGAGCTGCGCCGGCGCTGCCGGGGCATGGCCGTGCGGCCCCTGGCGGAGATGGGCATCGGCGAGTCGCAGCGGGAGGCCCTGGCCTTCGCCCTCCTGGCCTGGTGGCACCGGCATGGCCATCCCGGCAATGCCCCGGCGATCACCGGGGCACGCCGTGCGGCGGTGCTCGGGGTGCGGGCCGAACCGACTCCTGAGGCCGGCGGCTAGTCCGGCCGCTGCAGGCGCAGACGCCGCGGTGCCCGCCTCAGTCGCCGGGTGCGCTGACCCTCCAGCTGCTGTCGGAAGCGATCGGCGGCGATGGCGTCCGCCGCGGCAGGTCCAGGTGCCAGCGGCTGGGACTGATGGGGCTGAAGCCGCTGAGCCTCGTGGCGCTCCACCCCCTGCTGAATCAGCACGCGGGCCATGTTGCTCACCGTTCTGGCCTCGGCTTCCGCCAGCTCGGCCAGGCGACTGCAGAGGTCCTCCGGGAGAACCACCTGGATCCTGGGCGACTTGGGACGCCCGCTGGATGAGGTTTGCCGCGTGGCCACGCCGGGGTGCAGTCGGACAGCTGGGGGTGGACGAACTGGGGCTGGAAGAACTGGGGCTGGAAGAACCGGAGAGAAAGGGGCCGGGTTGCTCTTGGTTACCCGCGAGTCTAGTCGGATGCACATGGGTAGTATCCATGACTATGCTGCAGGCAGAGATCTCCTTTCAGCTCGTCCCTTCCAGTTCGCGGCGATCGAGATCCCCGCGTCCATTCAGGTGTGCCCTGCCAGCCGGCCTGTCTCCAGGCCCTTCCAGCCGGGCCTGCCCGCCAGGTTTCAGCCCCGAGGTTTCCCATGCCCCAGCGACGCACCCAGCGCACGACCGACCGCAGTGACGTGCTCGTGTCGGCCGTGATCAGCACGTACCTGCTCACGCACCTCCACCATGTGCTGCAGCGCGCCGAATACGGCGCCCAGCAGGAGGGACGGACAGCCCTGGCCGCCAACTACGCCCAGCTGCGCAAGGTGCTGTGCCTTGACGCCCGCAGCATGGAGGACGCCTCCGCCAGCGGCACCCCGGTGAACGACAGTCCCCGCGCAGCCTGACGGACTGGTGCTCGGCAGCACGAAGCCCCGAGCGAAGCCCAGCTCTGTGTAACGGCCTGCAGCCAGGGGAGTGGATCACTCATAGGGTTCGGTTCAGCAGGTCCGTTCAGCAAGCCCGCCGTCATGAGCACCAGCAGCCCTCAGCCCTCCGCCGCTCCCGGCCCCGGCGCGACCGGGGGGGGGTCAGCATCCAATGCCGCTGCGCTCTACAACCGCATCAGTGCCGACGCCGAGCTCACCCAGGCCCTCTTCCGCCAGGCGCTCCAGGATCCCGCTGGAGCGCTTGATCGCATCGTGACCCTCGGGGACCACCTTGGGTTGCCGGTGAGTCGTGAGCAGGTGAAGGCCCATGTGGCCTCCCTGGAGGACCCGGCCAGCAAACAATGGCTGCTCAAGGCCCGTGGCGGCCTCTGAGCGGGGCGATCGGGCCGGACGGTTGAAACCACCGCCCTGGGCCCAGCTGAAGAACAGCCAGTAACTCACGATCGCCAGCCCCGCCGCCACCACCAGGGCAGCCACCTGCTCCAGGCGCTTGATCATGGGGCGACCGGCTGCAACTGTCCGGAGTCTGCCGAACTGGGCGGCGTCCGGCCGCGGGCTTCACCCATCAGCAGAGATGATGAGGCAGACCGCCTTGCGGTCGTCCTGCTGTCCCCGGCCTCCCCCGTGCTCCGTCTCGAACGCATCGGCAAGATCTATCCCACCGGGGAGGTGCTGAGCGATGTCACCTGGGAGGTGAAGGCCGGCGACCGCATCGGCCTGGTGGGCGTCAACGGCGCCGGCAAGTCCACCCAGATGCGGATCATCGCCGGCCTGGAGGAGCCCAGCAGCGGCACGGTGGTGAAGCAGGGCTCACCCCGCATCGCCTACCTGCAGCAGGAATTCGACGTCGATCCGGCGCGCACCGTCCGCGAGGAGCTGTTCCAGGCCTTCGGCGAGGCTGCCACCGTGCTCAGCCGCAAGCACGCGGTGGAACACGAGATGGCCAGCGAGAAGGCCGCCAGCGATCCCGACCACCTTGAGGAGCTGATCCACGAGCTGGGCCGGCTGCACGAGCGCTTTGAGGCCCTGCACGGCTACGAGCTCGACGCCCGCATCGACAAACTGCTGCCGACGATCGGCTTCACCCCCGAGGGGGCCGAGCAGCTGGTGGCCGATTTTTCCGGCGGCTGGCAGATGCGCATCGCCCTGGGCAAGATTCTGCTGCAGGAGCCGGATCTGCTGCTGCTGGACGAACCCACCAACCATCTGGATGTGGAGACGATCCAGTGGCTGGAGGGCTACCTGCTGGAGCAGAGCGCCGCGATCGTGGTGATCAGCCACGACCGCACCTTCCTCGACCGGGTGTGCACCCAGATCGTGGAAACCGAGCGGGGCGTCTCGCGCACCTACCTGGGCAACTACAGCCAGCACCTGGAGCAGAAAGCCCTGGAGCGCGAGGCCTCCCAGGCGGCCTTCGAGCGCCAGCAGAAGGAGCTCAGCGCCCAGCAGGCCTACATCGACCGCTTCCGCGCCAGCGCCACCCGCTCCACCCAGGCCAAGAGCCGCGAGAAACTGCTCGAAAAGGTGGAGCGCATCGAGGCCCCCGTGGAGAGCGTGGGCGGGCCGCGCTTCCACTTTCCCGAGGCGCCCCGCTCCGGGCGGTTGGTGGCGGAGGTGAAGGATCTCACCCTCAGCTACGGGGAGCAGATCCTGTTTCTGGGGGCTGAGCTGGAGGTGGAGCGGGGCGACCGGATCGCCTTCGTGGGGCCCAATGGGGCCGGCAAATCCACCCTGCTGCGGCTGATCATGGGGATCGAGAAGCCCGATGAGGGGCGGGCCGGCCTGGGCGAGCACAACGTGATCGCCGGCTACTTCGAGCAGAACCAGGCCGAGGCCCTCGATCTCTCGAAAACCGTGATCGACACGATCTACGAGGCCGTTCCGGACTGGACCCAGACCCAGGTGCGCTCACTGCTGGGCAGCTTCTGCTTCTCCAACGAGAGCGTGTTCAAGGAGGCCGGGAAGCTGAGCGGAGGCGAGAAGGCACGGCTGGCCCTGGCGCTGATGCTGCTCAGCCCCTGCAACCTGCTGGTGCTCGACGAACCCACCAACCACCTCGACATTCCGGCCAAGCAGATGCTCGAGGACGCCCTGATCGCCTATGAGGGGGCCGCCCTGCTGGTGAGCCACGACCGCTATTTCATCAGCCGGGTGGCCAACAGGATCGTGGAGCTGCGCGACGGCGAGCTAGTGCTCTACCGCGGAGACTACGCCTACTACCAGGAGAAGAAGCAGGAGGAGGCCGAAGCCGCTCGGGCCGCTGCCGAGGCCGAGGCCCGGGCCGGGAAACGGCGGGCCGAGCGGGAGCGGCAGCGCCAGAAACAGGCGGCACGCCTCACGGCCCGCCAGACGCCTGCCGCCTGAGGCGGGGCCCTGACGTGGAAACGAGGACAAACCCGGGGAGCCGTTGCAACCGCTACGCAACCCCTTGCAACAGTTTGTAGCCTTGCGTCAGTACACGTCGACGCAGGAGCCATCCATGACCGAACCTCTCGCCCTCACCCTCGGCCAGCAGTTCGAGCTGGAGCGCATGAGCCGTGCCATCGACGAGACAGCCGACCCGAAGGTGCTCCAGGGCATCGCCAAACAGCTGCTGCAGGCCTGGCAAAGCCAGAAGGCTGCCACCCAGTGGGTGATGCGCCAGCAGCTCGGTGCTTCCACGACTCTGGCCCAGGGCATTGCCGGTCAGTGGGATCAGGCGGCCTGATCCCACTCCGGGATCCACCTCAGAGACTGCCGGACAACTGAGCCGGCACAACGTCCAGATTGAGGAGCGAACCCTGGCGGTTGATGCTGAGGCTCAGCCTTCCGCCCACTCCCACCCGCTCCACGGCAGCCACCAGCTGGGAGGGTTCCAGCATCGGCTGACCATTGGCAGCCACCACGATATCTCCCTGGCGCAGTCCAGCCCGCTGGGCCGGACTGTTGGCAGCCACCGAGGCCACGCGCACCCCACGATCCAGGCCGGTGCCATCGCCGGGACGGACCGCATCCAGGCCGATGCCGATGACCGGATGGCTCACCCGGCCACTGGCCACCAGCTGCCGGGCGATCTCGCGGGCCCGGTTGATCGGGATCGCGAATCCGAGTCCGGCTCCCGGGCCAGTCCTCACGAGCGTGTTGATGCCGATCACCTCCCCGTCGGCGTTGAGCAGGGGGCCTCCGGAATTGCCGGGATTGATGGCGGCATCGGTCTGAATCAGATCGAGACGACGGTCGGTGATGCCCAGCTTCGCCGCGTTGCGGTTGAGATTGCTGATGATCCCCATGGTCACGGTGTTGTCCAGGCCGTAGGGATTGCCCACGGCAATGGCCCACTCACCCACTTCAAGGCGGTCTGAATTGCCCAGGGGGGCCACCGGCCAGGGACCCGAGCCCTCAAGACGCACCACCGCCAGGTCGGTGAGCCGGTCCAGACCCACCACGGTGCCGGCGACCCGGCGGCCATCCTGCAGGCCCACCGTCACCTTGTCGGTGCGTTCCACCACATGGGCGTTGGTGAGGATCAGACCATCCGGCTGGAAGATGAACCCGCTGCCCTGGCCGCGCTCGGTTCGCTGAGAGGGCCTGGGTTGCGGATTCTGCGGCAGTCCAAAGAACTGCCTGAAGAGCGGGTCATTGAGCATTGAGCTGGGAACCCCGCGCTGGCCGCTCACCGTCACGGTGCGCTCGGTGTCGATGGTCACCACCGCCGGGCTTGTTCGCCGCACGGCGGCAGCGACGAAGGACTGACGGCCAAGGGCAGCGGCCAGCGCCGGGGAAGACGGGGACGCGGCAATGGCCACGGGAGTGGATGCCAGGGCCGCTGGAGCCCGGCTGAGGCCGGCCAGCAGCAGGGGCAGCAGCAGCAGGCGCTTGCGGCCTGAAGCTTGATGACGGGGAACAGGCATGACTGGAGGGGGAGTGCCGGACCAGAGGAATGACTGGACCGTAACCAGTGGGGGCAGGGCTCAGAAAGGGTGGCTGACCGGCCCTTCCATTGCCCACCGAGCCGCCAGGGCCCAAGGAGGCCGGAACCAGGACAGGCGCCTATCATGTGCGAAGAAATATTTCAGGCCATGGACGCATCCCGACTTCTTCTGGCGTTCCTTGCCTTCGGCGCCGCCTGCACCACGCTCTGGGCCTGGATGCTCGCCACCGCATCAAGCACTTCCGACCAGGCCAGGCAATGATGGGTGCGTCGGCTGCCCATCCCGCCTCAGCAGCGGGCCCGAGGCCATGAGTGCCCTCCTCTCCCAGATTTTCCCCATCCTCTACGGCGTCTGTTTCCTGTTTCTCCTCTGGCAGGCGTTCAGGGTGATGGGCCAGGGGTTTCAGGTGGCCTCCCGCCCTGTGGAGCCCCCATTCCTCGACACCTCCACCAACGACCGGGCCGGACCTGACGATCGCACCGGTCGGATGACCATCCATCCGGAGCTGCTCGATGCGGAAGGCCAGCTCACCCGCGAGGATCTCCTCACCGTGCGCTTTGGCAGCGATCAGGAGCGCTCCGCCCCGCCTGGAGATCCCTCCTGAATCCTGCCCGTCCCCTCCACTGAATAGGCTCGACGAGGAGTCCTTGAATCGAGGGAGACAACCGGCTTGGATCAACGCACGCGAATCGTGGCAGCAGTGCTGCGCAACCTGAAGCTGCCGCCCCGGTTTCGCCTCAAGCTGACCAAGGAGGACCCGGTGCGGCTTGAGCTCAGTCTCACTCCCGCCTACGGCAAGGCACCGGTGCTGGTGGGACTGCTCGAATCCCAGGATCTGGTGGCCCGCCGGGATCGGGAGGGCCGCATCCCCCGCGATCTGCAGGGCACCTGGGACTGGACCGTGCGTCACGGCAAGGTGAGCACCGGCGGGTGGAATCCCTACCTCAAAGAAGCGCTGCAGACGATGTTCGAGACCGGCCTGCCCGCGATCGTCTACGAGGAGCTCACCGGCGAGGCATACCACCCCGTGGATGGGGTGCGCCACGTGCGCTGATCCGCCCACCCGGGCCATGGCACGAGAACCTCTGCCGATCGATGGGCTGCTGTCGCGGCTGACCGCAGCCGTGAGCCCACCGGGCGCCACGGTTCTGCTGCAGGCTCCGCCAGGCGCCGGCAAGACCACGCGGGTGCCCCTCGCCATCCAGCCGAGCCTGATGGGGCGCGTGTGGATGCTCGAACCCCGCCGGATCGCCGCCCGCACGGCCGCCCAGCGTCTCGCCGCCGAACAGGGAGACCCCGTGGGCGGAATGGTCGGCTACAGCGTGCGCCTGGAGAGCCGCACCAGCGCCGCCACCCGCGTCGAAGTGCTCACCGAAGGCCTCTTCCTGTGGCGGCTGCAGGCGGACCCGGGCCTGGAGGGCGTGGACTGCGTGATCTTCGACGAATTCCATGAGCGCAGCGCCGACGCCGATCTGGCCCTGGCTCTGGTGCGCCAGGTGCGCGACCTGCTCCGCCCCAATCTGCGCCTGGTGCTGATGTCCGCCACGCTCGCCCTCGATTCCCTGGCCCCCCAGCTGCCGGGCGCGACGGTGCTGCGCAGTGAGGGCCGGAGCTTTCCCGTGGCGGTGAGCCATCAGCCGGCGCGCAGCGGCGAGCGGCTGGAGCAGCAGGTGGTTCGGGCCCTCGAGCAGCACTGGCTGGACCAGCGCCTGCCCGGTGAGACCGTGCTGGTGTTTCTGCCCGGGAAGCGGGAAATCGATCGCTGTTCAGGAGCCATCAGCGCCGCCGGCTGGACTGGCGAACTCGACATCACCCCCCTGCACGGCACCCTGGATCTGGCGGAGCAGACGCGGGCGATCGCCTCGGCCCGCACCACGGCCGGCAAGGTGGTGCTCGCCACCAGCATCGCCGAAAGCTCCCTGACGATCGCCGGCGTCGGCCTGGTGATCGATGCCGGGCTGAGCCGCCGCAACCGCTTTGATCCAGCCCGCGGGCTCAGCGGCCTGGTGACCGGGCCCGCGAGCCTGGCCAGTGCCGAGCAGAGGGCGGGGCGTGCGGGCCGCCTGGCCCCGGGACGCTGCGTGCGGCTGTGGTCGCCGGCGGAGCAGCGGCGGCGACCGGCGCACGACCCTCCTGAGGTGCTGGAAGCCGACCCGTTGCCCCTGGCGCTGCACCTGGCCCAGTGGGGGGATCCCCTCGGCGAGGAGCTCGCGTGGATCGATCGACCGCCCGCCCCGGGACTGCAGGAGGCGCGGAATGTGCTGCAGCAGCTGGGCGCTCTGGAGCCGGGCGGGCAGCTGAGCCGTCATGGCCGGGCCATGGCCGGCCTGGGGCTGCATCCCCGGCTGGCTCACCTGCTGCTGGTGGGCCGGCGGCGCAGTCTGGGGGAACTGGCCTGCGAACTGGCGGTGCTGCTGAGTGAACGGGATCCCCTGACCCGGGAGGCGGCCGGCTGTGACCTGCGCCACCGCCTCGACTGGCTGCGCCAGCAATCCACCGCTCACCCCATGCAGCAGCTGCGCCGGCAATGGCGTCGCCAGCTGGAGGACCCTGAAGATCCCCCGGCCCCGGCAGCCGGCGGGCCCGACGGGCCAACAGGCGACGAGGGGCTGAACGCGGCCCTGCTGGTGAGCGAAGCCTTCCCGGAACGGCTGGCCCTGGCCCGCGCCGGCCAGCCCGGGCGCTTCCTGCTGCGCAATGGCCGTGGCGCCATCGTTCACCCTGACGACCCGCTGCGCGGTCAGGCGGCGCTGGCCACCGCCGCACTGGACGGGGAGGGGCGCGACGCCCGCATCCTGCTGGCCCTGCCGTTGCCGGTGCAAGCCCTGCACGAGCTGGCCCTGGAACAGGGCAGGGAGGAGACAGGAGCCTTGTGGGAGGAACAGACCGGCAGGGTGCGTTGTGAACGCATCCTCCGGCTGGGGGCCCTGGTGCTGGAGCGCCGACCCTGGCCCGAAGCCGAGCCCGATCGGGTGCGGGAGGCCCTGCTCAGCGGTCTGAGGCGTCTGGGGCCGGATGCTCTGCCCTGGACAGCGGCCTGCCGGCAGCTGCAGCAGCGGCTCTGCCTGGCGCACCGGCACTGTGGCGCGCCGTGGCCCGATCGCCGGGATGGGATTCTCGCCGCGGATCTGGACGCCTGGCTGGGCCCCCATCTCACCGGGGTGGCCAGCCTTGCGGAGCTGCGACAGGTGGACCTCAGCGAAGCGCTGTGGGGTGACCTCGACTGGTCAAGGCGCCAGGAGCTGGAGCGCCTGCTGCCCTGCCGGCTGCCCGTTCCCTCCGGGCGCAGCGCGGCAGTGGATTACAGCAGCGGCGAGCCGGTGCTGGCCGTGAAGCTCCAGGAACTGTTCGGATGCAGGCAGACTCCCGCCGTGCTGGACGGGGCCCTGCCGGTGACCCTGCACCTGCTCACCCCCGCCGGTCGTCCCGCCGCCATCACCCGGGATCTGGAGGGGTTCTGGGCAGAGGGCTACCGGCAGGTGCGGCGCGAGTTGCGCGGCCGCTATCCGAAGCACCCCTGGCCGGAGGATGGCGCCAGCGCGATGCCCACCGCCGGTACCCGGAGCAGGCCGGCTCAGTCGAACAGGTGAGCAAAGCCGAAGTGATGGAGCCCCTCGACGATCCCGGCGCATCCCTGCGCGCGCGCGCCATAGGTGCGCGGCAGCCGCGGGAGGAGGCTGCGCAGGGCCGGCTCGGCATTGGCCACCATGATTCCCGCCAGCCCGGTCTCGAACATGGCCAGGTCGTTGAGGCTGTCACCGGCCGTGACCACACGGCCGTCGTCGATCCCGAGCCAGTCCAGCAGCAGGCGCAGGGTGCTGCCCTTGTTGACACCCGCCGGCAGCACATCGAAGTAGCGCTCACCGGAGAGCAGGCAGTCCACCCCATGCCGCTCCAGGCGGGGGATGAGAGCAAGGTCGAAGCGCCCGGGCTGATAGGTGTAGCCCAGACGGCGGTCCGTGCTGACCGGCTGGGGTGACAGCCCGGGGACGTCCCTCAGCAGCGGCGCCAGCTTCCGGCGCTTGCCTCGCCAGAGAGCTTCGATCGGCCCCAGCATCTCCGGCAGGGGTTGCAGGCTGGTGCCGCAGGCCACGGTGCAGCCCACATCGCTGATCACCAGGTGCGGGGCCTGCAGGCCCATGGGCCGCTGCTCCCTGAGCAGGCCCTTGACGGAGGTGAGGCTGCGACCGGTGCAGAACACATGCAGCACCCGCTGCCGCTGTCGCCGCAACCAGCTGTAGAAGCTGAGTCGGTCGTCGGTCTCACCCCCCAGCAGGGTGCCGTCCAGGTCCGTCACCAGCATGAGCTCAGGGGCCTGAGGCAAGCCACCCGCAAGCCGCCGCTCCAGGAGCCGCCGGCGCATCGGCGCCTCTCCCGATGCCATCAGCCCCCTCGCAGCAGGGCAGACCGGTCCGGTCCGGGCAGCACAAAACCCACATCAGAAGGAATGGGGCGGCAGGAGCCCGTCAATTTATCGCCAAGGTTCTTTACAATGCGAATCGCGTACGGACCTGCCCATGGAGCCGGCCCGTCCAGGCCCGGCTTCCTCGCAGGACATTTCCACAGCACGCCTTCCACCAAACCACCATTGCGTTGCGATCCCGCCATGTCTGACGCTTCCCAGCCCCGCTTCGGATTCGTGAACTTCGCCGAGACCTGGAATGGCCGCCTGGCCATGATGGGTTTCGTGATCGGTCTGGCCACCGAACTGCTCACCGGCCAAGGCATCCTCGCCCAGATCGGCCTCGGCTGATCCCCCCGGCGTGAGCACGGCGTGAGCACGGCGTGAAGGACACTGGCAGCGGCAAGCCTGATGGTGCCGCCGTGCCTGGCCTTCACGTCGTTGTTTCCTTCTCCGCAGGTCACACCGCCATCCAGCGTCGGCCCGCATCAGTCCGCCTGATCAGCCCACGGCGCCGCTCGTTGCCGGCGCACTGCCATTTGCCTCCTGCAGGCCTTCGTTCGTGGGACCTGCTAGCCGGCCGGTGCCATGACTGAGCTGCCGCTCCCCCGCTACAGCGTAACCAGCCTCAATCGCGCCGTGGCCAGCCTGCTGGAGCGGGGGTTCGCCCCCCGCTTCCTGCTGGACGCCACGGTGAGCCGGCCCCAGGTCAGGAAGGGCCATCTGTGGATGGAGCTGGTCGATGAATCCGCCTCGATCTCCGGCGTTGTCTGGTCAAGTCAGCTGGCGAAGCTGAGCTTCCAGCCTGCCGAGGGTGACGGGGTAATGGTCGTGGGCAAACTCAATTTCTGGGCCGCCCGGGCGAATCTCTGCGTTCAGATCCTGGATCTGCGTCCCAGCCTTTCCAGTGTGCTGCGGCGATTCGAGCGCGTACGCGAGCGGCTGGCGCCCGAAGGCCTGTTTGATGCCAGCCGCAAACGGCCCCTGCCTGACACCCCGGCCTGCATCGCCCTGCTGACCAGCGTGCCCAGTTCGGCCCTGGCCGACATGTTGCGCACCGCCGCCGAGCGGTGGCCCGCCACCCGGGTGCTGGTGGTGCCGATTCCGGTGCAGGGCAACGCCGAGGAGCAGATCGCCACAGCCCTAGAGCGCCTCTGCGACCGGGTGGGGACGCTGGGAGTCGAAGCCATCGTGCTGGCCCGGGGCGGGGGCAACCGTGAGGACCTGGCCGTTTTCGACGGCGAACGGCTCGCCCGCTGCATTGCCGCCGCTCCGGTGCCGGTGGTGAGCGGCATCGGCCACGAAGACGACATCACCATCGCCGATCTGGTGGCCGACTACCGAGCCGCCACCCCCACCGCGGCGCTGGTGGCGTTGCTGCCCGATCGGCGCCAGGCCACGCCTGCCCTGCAACAGCTGCGCCGCCATCTCTCCCAGGTGGTGGGGCTGCGGTTGCAGGCAGAGCGTCAACAGCTCGGGCGACTGCTGGAGCGGCTCGCCCTGCTGCATCCCCGCGGCCAGCTGGAACGGCGCCGGCAGGATCTGGAGCGCAGCCGGCTGCTGCTCCAGGCCCTCTCCCCCCAGCACGCCCTGGAGCGGGGATTCAGCCTGGTGCACACGGCCGACGGCGGGCTGGTTCGCAGCACAGCCCAGCTCCATGTGGGTGACAGCGTGCTGCTGACCCTGGCCGATGGCCGCGCCGAGGCCCTGGTGGAACAGGTGGAGGCAACGGCTGGCGAGAGGCTGGGTCAGAGTTGAGGCCGGCAGCCAAGACCATCCGGCCACGCTTGAACGATGCCAAGAAAGACCAGCAAGGACTCGAGCCCTCCGCCGGCGGCAGCCGGTGAGCACCACGACGGTGAGGACGGCGGCGCCAGCGATCTCAGCTACAGCCAGGCCCGGACCGCCCTGGAACTGGTGCTGGCGGAGCTGCAGGCCAGCGATCTCGATGTGGAGGCGATGATCGGGCTCTATCGGCGCGGGCAGGCCTACGCCCGGCGCTGTGGAGCGATCCTGGATCAGGTGGAGCAGGAGGTGCTGCTCTGGGATGGGCTCACCGACCCCGAGACCTCCCCTGAGCCCGGGGGCTCTCTCTCCTCTCCAGACTGACCACCGAACGAACACCAGTCCCCGTCATGGCCACGTCCCAGAAGCCTGTGGACCCACCCGACCTGATCCAGCCGCGCGGTGCGAACAGCCCCAGCTGGCTGCAGTGGGTGTACCTGGCTCTGGCGATCGCCGGGGCCGTTCTCCCATGGCTGGCCAACATCGACTTCATCCGCACCTACGGCTCAGCGGGTGATCCGGGGCTGTTCCTGCAGCTGGCCTCGGCCAACCCGGCAGCGGCGTCGCTCTCCCGCGATCTGGCCATCGGCGCCACCGCGGTACTGATCTGGATCGTGCATGAAAGCCGGCGCCTGCAGATGCGTGGACTGCCCTGGGTGCTGCTCAGCTGCGTCACGCTGGCGTTTGCCTGCGGGGCCCCATTGTTTCTGTATCTGCGGGAGCGTCGGCTTGCGGAGCTGGGGCGGCAGGCCGCTGGCACACAGGACCCAGGTCAGGGAGATTGATCGTCCACTGCCACCACCTCCACGTCGATGGTGGCGTCGGCAGCAGCGATCTCTCCGGAGCCAGGCGCTGGTCGAGAGGCCATGCCAGCTGCTTCGCTGCCGGGTGACTGCTCTGTCGAAACGGCGAACGGCGTGCCGCAGGCCGGGCAGACCTGCAGATCCAGACTGCTCAAGCCGCACACCGCACAGGTGCGCAGACGACGCCTGAGGACCTGCCAGCCCACGAAACCGGCCACACCCAGGAGCACCGGCAGCAGAAGCAGCAGCAGCGTGAGGCTCCCCAGCAGATCAATCAGGAAGCGTCCGGCCGGCCCTGGGGCCAGGAGCAGCAGCAGTCCCAGCAGGATCCAGAACCAGGGAATCGGCCGTTGCATCGTCAGGTGAGCTGCCCCGCTCTCCCATCCTGACGCCTGCCCATGGTGATGGAGAGACACTGCCCGTAATACAGGATTGCGCCGACCATCCATATCCAGAGGCTGAACACCAGAACACCGCCCACCACTCCATAAGCCTGAAAGCGTTGGCCCAGGTCAAACAGGATGCGGCCCAACAGGAGATTGAGAAGGGTGAGGGCTGAGGCGATGAAGGCGGCCCCAGGGAACAGCAGGCTCCAACGCACGCGCCTCGTGGGCAGCATCCACAGGAGCAGTTGGGCAGCCAGAAAGGAGAGCGTGAAAGACACCAGCACATCCACGCCCGCATTCACCTGCTGCTGCCAACCCTGAACCAGGGGCAGGTTGATCGTTAACCATTGCTTGACTCCCGCAGGAGCGTGCAACGGGACCCGCGACACACGCTGGTCCAGCACGAACAACAGTGACAGCAAGGCCAGCAGGGCCATCGCCTTGAGGCGCAGCTGCAGCTGATGGCGGAGGGCACCAAACCAGGAATGTTCTCCACCATGGGGTGCGCCAGGCCACCACAGTCGATCGGCACCCCGACTGAGGGTCAGGTAGGCATTGCTGGCGGTGAACACCAGCACACCCAGACCCAGCACCCCGGCCCCGCCACTCTGACGAATGAATCCCGCCAGGGCACCTTCCAGAATCACCGCCGATTGTGCCGGCAGAACACCCAGCAGGGCTTCACGGAGCTGATCCACCAACACCTCATCCCGTCCCAGAAACCAGGCAATGAAGGAGAGGGCGATCAGCAGAATGGGCAGCAGCGACTGCAGAGTGTGGTAGGCAAATGCCGCACTCAGATCCGTACAGCCCTCACGATTCCAGAGCACAAGGGAACGCCAGAATGGCCTGACCAGTGCACCAAAGCGCTTTACGGGGCGCGTCATGGGGTGATGGCAGGCTGAAGACATCCAAGGGTAGGGAGCCTCCAACCCCTGATCGGAACTCAGCAACCGTGCCTAGCCGGTGGCGGTGAGACTTCAACCCCCTGAATCCAGGACCAGGAAACCAAGGCCAAGAAGCCAAGGCAGAGAACCCAGGACCCTGAGCACAAGACTCGGCTCAGAGAACAAGACACAACCGAGAGCCGAAAACCCAGCTCAGCCCCTGAAACGCATGGCTGACAC